>DATKFJ010000328.1:0-17462 GCA_035511435.1 Acetobacteraceae bacterium
TGGCGAACAGCTTGTGCCCGGTGGGGTCAGTGAACAGCAATGCGATATATTCCGGATTCAGCACCCACAGGATCAGGCAGATCACCACCGGCAGTGCCGCCAGAATAACCGCTGTCGCTTTCGCCTCGGACGCCATGGCCATGCCTTTTGCCTTCAACGCGGCGCGCTTGCGTATCACGTCGGCCAGGTTTTCCAGTGTTTCGCTCAACGCTCCGCCGGTCTGGTTCTGCAACGATAATGCCGTGGTGAAGAACCGGTACTCCGGCAGGCCGGCGCGCCGCGACAATTCCAGCATCGCGTCATCCATGGCGACGCCGACCGAAACCTGACTGACCAGCCGGCTGAATTCGGGACCGGTCGGGTGCGGCAACTCGCGGGCCACGGTGCGAATCGCTTCCTGCACCGGAATGCCGACGCGGACAGAGCGCACGATCATTGCCAGTGCATCGGGAAACTGCGCCAGCAGCCGTTCGCGTTGCCGCCGATCGAACCAGCCGAAGAACGCTCGGCTCAAGCCGACCCAGACGATCGGGATGGCGAGCCACCCCAATGCTCCCAACAGGTCGTCGGCCAACGATTGCGCCGCCTTGCTGATCGCCAGCGTGATGCCGACCACGATCCACCAGCGCATCGGATAGCGGTCCGGCGTTGCCGGATCGAACCCGAAAACCCGGGCGGAGATGCCGATCAGGGACTGGTCCTTCGGCTTCGCGGCGCGGGTGAATGCCGAAACCTCCAACCGCTGCGTCCGCACGTGCGGCGTGACCACCATGGCCAGCCTGGCATCGCGCTTCTGCCGATAGTTCTGCGCGCGCGACACCAGGAAACCGCTCAGACCCAGTCCCGCCAGCGAGAGGCACGACATGATCAACAGCATCCATTGCAGGCTGCCTTTCATGTCTCGACCTCGTCCAGTGCCGCCTTCCACTGCCGATCGAGCCCGAAATACGCCAGCCGGCGCAAAAAGCTTGGTGGCACCTTGCTCGTTTTGTATTGGCCGAACAGCTTGCCGTCAGGCCCTTCGCCCAGCATCTCGAACTGGAAGATGTCATTCATCGTGATGATTTCGCCTTCCATGCCGCAGACCTCGGTCACCTGCGTTATGCGGCGACCGCCGTCGCGCTGCCGCTCGACCTGCACGATCAGGTCGATCGCGCCGACGATCTGCTGACGGATCGCCTTCGAAGGCAGTCCCATGTTGCCCATCTGCACCATGTTCTCGATGCGGATCAGCGCGTCGCGCGAGGTGTTGGCATGGATTGTGGACATCGATCCGTCATGGCCGGTGTTCATCGCCTGCAGCATGTCGAACGCTTCGCCGCTGCGCACCTCGCCGATGATCACCCGGTCCGGGCGCATGCGCAGCGCGTTGCGCACCAGGTCGCGCTGGGTGATCTCGCCGCGGCCTTCCAGACTGGCGGGACGCGTCTCCAGTCGCACCACATGCGGCTGCTGCAATTGCAGTTCCGCGGCGTCCTCGATCGTCACGACGCGCTCACCGTGATCGATCAGTCGCGACATCGCGTTCATCAACGTGGTCTTGCCGGAGCCGGTGCCGCCCGAGATGATCACGTTCAGTCGCGCCTGCGAGGCAATCTCCAAAATCCGGGCGACCGGCAGGGTCAGCGCCTTGTATTCGATCAGCTTGGCGAAATCGATGCCCTTGCGGCCAAACTTGCGAATCGAGAGATACGGACCGTCGAGTGCCAGCGGCTGAAACACGATGTTGACGCGCGAACCGTCCTTCAGCCGCGCGTCGACCATCGGACTCGATTCGTCGACGCGCCTGCCGACTGCCGCGGCGATGCGCTGGCAGATGTTGGCGAGGTGCGCGGTATCGCGGAAGCGGATATTGGCCATCTCGACCTTGCCGCCGCGTTCGACGAATGTCCGGTTGGGACCGTTCACCATGATGTCGGAGATCGTCTGGTCCTCGAGCAGTTTCTCGAGCGGACCGAGTCCCAGGATGTCGTTCACCAACTCGCCGGCGAGTGCGCGCTGCTCACGGCCGTTGAGCTGGATGCGTCGTTCCGTGGCGATCTCGGATATCAGCCGCTCGACATCGGCGGCCAGTCGATCCGGCGCCATGTTGGTAACCGCAGTCGGCTCCAGCCGGGCAAGGCAGACGGCACGCAGTTCGGCAATCGCCTCCGAGGGCAAACCCGCCCCAGGCGAATGCACCTCGGGCGGTGACAGCGTTGCCAAATTCGGCTGGTTGGCCGCCCTTGTCGGCGGTTCAGCCTGTGAAGATGGCCCAGCGCTGCGGCGACCAAAGCTTGGCGCGTAAGTCGGGTTCATTAGCGACGACCCAACAGACGCCAGCGTGAGCGCTTGCCGTGCGCCGCGGCAGCGCCACCGGCAACCGATGCCGCATCGAGCAGCCGCAACCCGGCGACCTGACGCGTCAGTTCCAGAATGCCGGCACGGAAACTGCTGCTGCTCGCCATGGCCGGCTCGCCCAGCGTGGCGGCGTTGCCAACCTGCTTCGGCAGGTCCGGGATCGTGACGTCAACCTTCATCTTCAAGGCATCTTCCACCTGGCGCCGGGTGAGGCCGCCGGGAATGCCGACGCGATTCAACACCACCACGGCGCGTTGTGACTGCGGCGCACCGCTTGGCAGCGCCAGCATCCGCAGCGTGTCGCGCACGGCGGCCAGCGTCGGTTCCATCACCAGCACCCGCTGGTCCACCAGATCCAACAGATCGCGATACACCGACACCGGGGCGAACGGCACATCGGCGACGATGAAATTGTAGCGTCGGCGCAGCGCCTCGAGCAGCCGCGCCGCGGCGCCGGGCGCGTGGTTCGGCTGCAGCGCCAGCTTCTCCTCGCCGGCCAGCACGTGCAGCCGATCGGCAGCCGGTTGAGCAGCACGTTCGGCCAGCAGCGCGTCGATCCGTTCCGGTGCCTCGAGCGCCATGCGAAGGCCTGGACCGGGCTGGATGTTCAGCAGGAACGCCGCCATGCCGAGATACAGGTCGGGGTCCAACAGCACCGAATGCCGACGCATCGACACGCCGAAATGCCAGGACAGGTTGACGGCAAGCGTGGTTGCGCCAACGCCGCCGCGCACCCCGGTGATCGCAATGGCTCGACCACCAAGCATACCCTCCGACGCGGGTACCTGGCCCATGACGAAGGCGCCGAAATGCCGTGAAACCTTGTCGCGCGTCAGCGGCTTCGGCAGGTAATCCGCGGCGCCCAGGCCACGGGTGATCTCGCGATAGAAATCGACGTGATTGGTTTCGCCAACCACCAGCACGCAGACATCGGGTTCGACCACATTCGACAGATCGCCGAGTGCCGTCAGCGGTTGATCCTCGCCGCTGACGTCGACCACCAGCACCTTCGGCGTGGACTGCTTCTGCATCGCCGTGATGGCGGCGCGCACGTTGCCGCGCCGCACATCGATATCTTCCGAGACGAAATCGGCGAGGCCGTCGCGCAACGCTTCCTCGGAGCGTGCATCGGTGATGAACGCGACCAATGCCGGACGGTCATGCCGTGCCGATGACTGATCGGCAATCGGGTCACCGCTCCCGCCGGCAAGCTTGTGAGCTCCGTCGTCCGGCATTCTAGTTTCCCCCTGACGTCGCGCCGCCGCCGGGACCACCGCCACTGGAGCCGCCGCCAGAGCCGCCGCCATAGCCGCCTGCGCCTGACCCTCCGCCGGAGCCCGCAGCATCGAGCAGCGGCTTGGGCTGATCGCTCCAGACGTGCCCGACGGAGCGGTTGGAAGCCTTCGAGTCCGACACGTCGGTGCCCCGACCGCGGATCAGGTCATACGGATCGGCAACCATCGCCGAGATGTTGCCGGCGTTGGCTCCATTGGGCTGCCATTCGTCGGTTCGCGTATACGGGTCCATCTGCTGGCAGGCCGCGAGCACAAGGACGGCAGCGATCAGCGCGACGCGGATCAGATGACGTGGTTGCATGCTGCTTCTCCCGCCTATTGCACGATGAAGCCGGCGCTGCCGGGGATACTGACCGGGACGGCCGGTTGGCCGTGACCCACCTGACGCATGAACAGCAGGCGGTCGATTTCCCGCGGCGCGGTGTAGCCGTCGGTCGGCAGATGCAGCGAGGACGGATCGTTCACCGGCCGCACGATGTACGGCGTCACGATGATGACCAGTTCGGTCTCCTTGTTGTCGAACGAGTTGTCGCGAAACAATGCGCCGAGTACCGGAACATCACCCAGTCCAGGAAGGCCGGTGTTGCCTTGCGTGTGGTCGGTCTGCAGCAGGCCGGCGATGGCGAAGCTCTGTCCGCTGCCCAGTTCGACGGTGGTTTCTGCGCGGCTGACGGTCAGCGCCGGGATCGTGAAGGAGCTGCTGCCGGCGGCCACGGTTACGGCATTCTGATTGCTCAGCTTGCTGACCTCGGGTGCTACATGCAGGTTGATTCGGCCGTCGCTGAACACCGTCGGCAGGAACGACAGCGACACGCCATAGTTCTTGTAGTCGACCGAGATCGCGTTGTTCTGCTGGGCAACCGGAATGGGGTACTGGCCGCCGACCAGGAAGCTCGCGGGCTGGCCGCTCATGACGGTCAGGTTCGGTTCGGCGAGGACGCGCGCCAGGTTGTCCGAAGCCAGCGCATCGATCACGGCGTTGAAATTACCACCCTGACAAGAGAGGCTGAACAGAGTGCCGGCGGCGCAGGACGCTGCTCCAACGCCATTCGCTGCCAGGTTCAGTGCCGGCAGCTTGGCGATACTGCCGATGGTGCCGATCGCCTGCCAGTTGACACCAAGATTGCGCACCACTTCGCGGGAAATCTCGGCGATCCGCACGCGCAGCGTAACCTGGATCGGCGAGGCGACGCTGATCTGGTTTTCCACAATTTGGGCGTCACCGACATAGCCCTTGGCAATCGCAACGGCCTGTGCGGCGTCGGCTGCGCTGCCCACCACGCCGCTGAGCAGGAGGCCCTTTGACTGCGCCTGCACCTGGACACGGCTGCCGGCCACCAGGCGCGCGATCAGCGACTGGGTCTGTATCGCGCCGAATGCCGAGGGCTGAACGGTGACGTCATATTGAGCGATGGTATGGCCGGCGGCATCCAGCGCCGCGACCGTGGTGCGTCCGGCGGCCACGCCGAACACGAACAGCGCGGCGGCGCTGGCGGGCCGCACTTCCGCGATTTTCGGGTCGGCGACGAACACGTTGGCCGCCGGCTCACGCAGTGTCAGCACGCGACCGGTGCCGGATTCGAGCAACAGGCTGGAATGATCGCTGCTGGTTGCCGCGGCGGCGGGGCCCACCGCGGACGTCTGCCCGAGGGCAGCGACAGGCATGCCGATCAGCAGGGTAGCGAGGCCGATTTTGCGCAAGATTTTCATCAGAACTTGAACTCCTTTGCATCGCCATCGCCGGAGTACACCCGAAGGGTCCTCTGCGTGGGGGCCGGGGTGGTGTCGGCGCCGAGTGCCGGTGAAACGTCGTCCGCCCAGGTCGTGTTTGGCGTTACGGCGGCCGGAGTACCGGGCGGCGGCGATTCAGCGGAACGCACGGCGAGCGACAGTCTTCCGAGACGCACGGCGACCGTGACGCGCTCTGCCTGCTCCTGCGTTACCTCGAGTGTGACGGTGCGTGCCTGGTTGTTGTCCGCCGCGTTGGTCTCGGCGCCCTGCACAAGCTGCTGGTCGATGGCGATCACACGGACATCCGACAGCACGGTTTCAGCGGCGACGCGCCGGCCGATCGGCAGCGATGCCTCGGCGATCGTCTGAGTAAGGATCAGATCGACCCTGTCGCCTGGCCAGATCAGTCCGGCTGAACCGGTGATGGCATCGACGCCGACAGTGACCGCGCGCATGCCCGGTCCAAGCACCGCGGCGAGGAAGCCATGGTCGCCGGGACGCATTACATCGCCGGTGCGCACCGGATCGCCCGCACTGAGACTGCGCCGCGCCATGGCGCCGGCCAGCGCGCGCCGTGCTTCCGGCGTATCGGCGCTCAGGTCCGGCCGCATTTCGGCAATCGGAATTTCTTTCGACGTGATGTCCTCCGGCTTCAGCAAGTTGCCTGCACGGGTCGGACGCGCGGCCGCCAGCACGGTCGTCTTGGTCGGTGCGGCCGGCGCCGCGGCGACCGCCGGCGGCGGCGGCCGGGTGGAGATCCAGGCGACTGTGCCGAAACCCAACAGGCCCATGGCCATCAGGGCGAAGAACGTGATGCGCAGGATCATCGATTGCTCCGCCTACAGGATGATGAACAGGACGCCGGCGGCGATCGCGCAGGCGTAGGGCAACGGGCCGCCGCGTCGGATCCGCCAGCGCTCCACGCGACATGCCCTGGCGACCAGCCGGGCCGGGCGTTGCGCGCTGGGTGCCGCGGTGATGCGGCGCGCGCCGAGATAAACCAGGGCGAGCACGGCGCCGGTCAACGCGACGGCGGCAATAAAATTGGCAACATCGCCCGGCGGCACGACGATCGCGGCAGCGCCGAGCAGCTTGACGTCGCCGCCGCCCATCCAGCCGCGCCGCCAGCAGAATGCTGCGAGCAGGAAAACCGCCAGCCCGGCAGCCAATCCGGTGATGGCGCGACCGTGCATGATCTGCGTCGCAAGACCGAGTATGGCGAGCGTTGCTGCCATCCAGTTGGGTACGGTCCGTGCGGCGATGTCGTGCATCGCGGCGGCCAGCAGGATGGCTATGCTGGCGAGCACCAGGCCGGTTGACAGTAGCGATGACAAGGAAAGCAGCATCGCGATCGTTTCCTGGTGAGATCTAATCGGTTCCGCAAAAGCAGCCAGCGCGGCGGCAGGTGTTGCCGCCGCGCTGGGCCAGTCCGGCGGATTGTTCGGCTCAGGCGATCAGAGGCTGCCGCCGATGGTGTTGAACTGGGCCGACATGTCGCTGGCCAGCACTTTGAAGCCGACCAGGATCGTCGCGACGATAACGCCGGCGATCAGGGCATATTCCAGTGCAGTCACCGCGCGGCGGTCGGTCTTCAGCTCAAGCCAGGTCTTCACATATTCGATCATGATGGGTGCTCCTTGTCTCAGTGATAGGCGCTGCGTTCCGAGACCTGTGCTTCGATTTCACCACATGCACCGGAAGCCTGCGGAAGGGAATTAAACATGAGGCGAGTTATAAAACGGTTTCATCCTGATCGATTTTTACACCGAGCCGCTGAATATTCGCTTGAGGTGCGCGCAGGGCGGCGGGACGCTCTTGCTTGCCCAGGTACGCAGCCAAATTTCCTGCGGTGACGTGCGTTGACGTGCGTGCGTGAGGCTGCGCCCGTCCGCAAGCTGCGTGCGGAACGACATGGCGGGAAATTCTCGGCGCGTCGCGGAGACCTCAGGCAGTTGCTGGCCGCTCTTCAATTGCGGGGAAGGATCGTCTTCCGAGACTGCACCATGCAAGAATTGATCGGCTTGCAGCAATGGCAATCAAGGCGACGGCCAATCCGCTGAGCATGTCCACGCCGTAGTGCGCTCCTTCGCTCATCACTGACGCGATCACCATCGCGTTGAGGACCAGGACCGGCAGGAACCATTTGCGACCACGCGCCATGTTGGCGAGCAATACCGCCGACGCGGTATGAAAGGAGGGAAAAGTAACGATGCCTTGCGTTGCGCCTACCGTCAGGAGCGTATGGGATCGCAATGCGAGGATCGCTCCTCGCCATGGCTGGGCCAGGCCAACACCATGTTGGCTCCACGCCCCCAGTGCCGGCAGCAGGACCATGCCAGGAACGATGATGCCGATTGAAATAATCGTGCCCAGCACCATCTCGTCGATGCGTTTCGTGTCCGTATAAGCAAAGTAGACCAGCAACACCGCCACCTGCAAAGGAACGCTCGCGTAAGCGGTCGACAACATCCAATGAAGTGCCGGGTGGTGTTGCACCCACATGAACCATGCGAGCCAATCAAAGCCAAGAGCAGCATCTGCCCGACTGAGCAATCCGTCAGCCAATGGGAACGGCGACGCGGCCATTGCACCATAGGTGAGGTATCCGCCGACCTGGCAGAAGGCGAGAATTTGCGCAAACGCCTCGAACAGACGAGCTGTGGACGGATAGCGTCGTCGCATAAGCCTTGACAGGCCATACTGGATCATCGGGAGGATGGCGACGCCCCAATTTACGGTAATTGTCATCCCTTCCGCGACAAATAGGACGTAGTCAAGCATGCCTGTCACGGCTATCAGCGTCCATATCAGCGATTGCACGTCCATGCGGGATTGCCCATCAGATTCGTTGCCCATTTCGCATGGCACTGGTTGCATTACAGTATCGCCGGAAGGGCCCCCAAGGCCGCTAACGCCCTGGCGTGAACACGCGCGGCAATGATGGCAACGCAGCGCCGGCGATCGCGATCAGCGATGCGGCATGACCGGCGCGGCTGGGCGTCCACACCCGAACTTCCGTCCCGCCGAACGAAAAAACCGTGACCGGCGCAGCAACATTGGCGGTGCGCGGCGCCGCGGGCGAGATTGGCAGTGCGCCATCCCAGCCGTTCGGCATGGACCAGTTGGCGAACACCTGTTGGCGGTACGGAATGCCGAGTGCCGGTGTGGCGGAATGATAGGCGGCAACTGCGTCATCCCAGCTTCCCAGACGAGCGCGCAGCGAGGTCAAGAACTGCGCCGCATATTGCGCGTTGGCGGTCGGATCGAACGCCTGGTTCAGATCGGCAAAGGCCGACGGGTGGCTCTGCAGATTGATCTGAAAGCAGCCGACATCGATGTTCCGGACGCCACTGTCCTGTAGTTCGCGCATCTGCTGCAGCGCCGCAGCCTTGGTGTCGGGCAGTCGTGGTTGGCCTGCGGCGTCGATCGCCCAGGGGAAGGGAACGACGCGGCCCAGCGACGCATCCCAGCGCCCGCTCTCCACACGGCCGATAGCTGACAGCAGGCCGACCGGCAGAGCGTACTGCTGTTCCGCTGCGCGACCGGCCTGCTCACACGATGAGGCGACCGGTTGCGCTGTGTCCGTGACCGTTTCGCCGAGTGCCGGAACAGCAAAAACAAGCAGGCCCAGCAAGCCGATGCAGAGCCGCGTCATGACGCAACCCCACCCTCGGCCGACGCTGGATCTATCAGGCTGCGACCTCGGCAAGCGGAGACCAGCTCGGCATCATGCTGTGCACGTCGGCCTGCCGGTTGTTGGCGGGCAATTCGCTATGCTGCGCAAGCGACGGGTCGCGGAGAATGTAACCGCAGCCCCACACCGTATCGATCAGTGATGGCACACCGGCCATGGCCAGCTTCTTGCGAAGGCGGCAGATGATGACGTCGATCGTCTTCATCTCCGGCTCGTCCATGCCGCAGTACAGGTGGGTCAGGAAAGCGCCCTTGTTCAGAATGACACCCTGCTTCAGGAACAACAGTTCCAGCACGGCATATTCGCGCCGCGACAGATGCAGCGACTCGCCATGAATACGCACATCGCGGCGATCCAGCAGCAGTTCGACCGGTCCCAGCACGAGCGTCGATTTCGTGTGACCCTGGCTGCGCCGGACGACTGCGCGGATCCGCGCCAGCACCTCTGCGGCGTCGCACGGGGTGATCAGGAAGTCATCCGCACCCTGGTCGAGCGCCTTCACCTTGGCCTGCACCGTTGCGGTGTCCGACATGATGACGACCGGCACCTTCAGCGACGCCGCACGCATCATGCGCACGACCTCGTAGGCCGGTACATCGGGCAGCTGCAGGTCCATCAGGACCAGGTCATATTCATACAGGCGAAGGAACTCGAGCGCCTCGCGCCCGGATGCTGCCTGCTCGCTTCGGATGTTGTGTTGACGCAGCACCTGATCGTTGCCGCCGCGGCAGAATGTCGACTGACCTACGCGCAAAACCAGCATTGGGTTTGATCCTTCCCGGTGGGCTCGACGGGGAACTTCGTTGAAATGAATGCCCAGGTAAATTCCGCCTGAAGACCAGTCCATCGGGCTTAACCGACCTAATCCCAATGGCCTAGGTAACCCGGCGGATCGGAAAATCTCGCAATCTGTGGCTTCATGTTTCCGTTCTGCCATGTCGCTGCGAGGCCATCGATCGACCTTCGCCTCGTGGAAGCTTTTTGGGATCGTTGTCAATGACGAGCGTTACACGTTCCGATGACAGATTGCGTCGGATCAACCTGCGGGAGGGGCTGCTGTACGCCCTGCTGCCGATGCTGATAGCCGTCGCAACGAGCATACGGAGCTTGCCCGGCGTGATCGCCGGCGGCCTGGTCGATCCGGACAGCTACATGCGCGTGATACGGCTGGAGGCCGCACTGGGGCACCACGACCTGGGCTATGTCGTTGCCCGCGATGGTTCCGGTGCGGGAACGCTGCTGCATTGGTCGCATTTGCTGGACTTCCTGCTCTGCCTGCTGGCGGCGCCTCTGCGTCCGGTGCTGGATACTCACGCCGCCTTGCACGCCGCCGCCGCGGCTTTCGGGCCACTCAGCATGGCAGCTCTCGGCATTGGCGTGGCCTGGGCCGCAGCACCGCTGGCAGAACGCCGGTGGCTGTGGCTGGCGCCGGCGGTCGTTGCATTGTCACCAGCGATTGTTTCCTACGGTCTGCCCGGCGTGGGGCACCATCACGTGCTGCTGGTGCTGTGTGCCGTGATGACTTGCGGCTACGCCGTACGCGGCGCATTACGCCCGTCCCCCGCGCGCGGCGGACTCGCGATGGGGGCCTGGGCGGGCGTCGGCATCTGGCTGTCGCCGGAGTCGATGCCGTTCTCGTTGATGGCATTCGGCGGCTTGTGGCTCGCGTGGCTCAGTATGCCGGAACGGCGTGACATCGCCCGGATGATCCGCATGACCGGCGTCGGATTCCTGCTGGTGGTGACTGGCGGTTTCGCCGTCGATCCACCCTATGCCGGTTATGCATCGATCGAGATTGACCGCATCTCGGTGGTTTACCTGTTCCTGGCATTTGCCGTCTGCATGACGGGCTGCGCTGCCGCCGCGCTCGATCGCCTGCAACTTCACGGCCGGTGGCGAATCGTCGCCTGCCTGGCCATACCGGCGGTCTATCTCGCCGTATGGCTTGGCCTGTTCCCGGCGGTGATCCGCGGTCCGGGCGGCCTGATGAACGCGCACGACACGCACGCATTCCTCGACGGCATAACCGAGATGATGCCGGTGCGCAGCCTGTCCGGGGCAATCGAATTCCTCATGACCGGCACGCTGACCGCGATCGTGCTGACAGCAATCTGCGTGTCGCGGCGTTCGCTGCTGCTCGGCTATGTTGCAGTGTGCGCCTGCGTCCTGATCGCCCTCGGCGCGACCCACGTGCGCTTTGCCGCCTACATGGCCGCCGCCGCCGCGGTCATGCTGCCCGTCCTGATCACCGGCTGCACCGAGTATCTCGCAAGCTGGGCGGAAGGCGCTCAGGCAGCCGCACGCGTTGGGCTGATAGCGCTGTTCGTGCTGCTGCCGCGGGCGGAGAGGCTGCCGGTTTTCTCGTCGTCCGCGAACGCCGCCACCAATGAAACGGCGCCCACATGCTCTTTGTCCGACAGTGGCGCCATGCTGGCGGACCATGCGGGACAGGTCGTCCTGGCCGACCCCAATGATTCGCCTGAGCTGCTGTATCGCACGCGCGTGCTGACCGTCGGGTCGCTGTATCATCGCAATGTTGCGGCATTCATGCGATTGCGGGCCGCCTGGCGCAGTCCGCCATCCGACGTCGTACCAGAGGCGGTCCGCAACACCGGCGCCTCACTCGTGCTGTTCTGCCATTCGTTGGGGCGGTCACTGCTGGTCGCCGACCTCCCGCCGGAAACCCTGTTGGATCGATTGAACCGCGGCGAGGTACCGCCGTGGTTACGCAAGATCGACGAGGACCCGCAATCCGGCAACACGCTGTACGAGGTCACGCGATGACCCGGTGCAGCAAATGCAAGAGTCCAGCTTGCGATCCCTCAATATCCCATCAGTCGGAGTGACCCATATGGCAGCCAGGCTTTGGCGTAACCGTCGTGGCAGCATCACTGTGCTTGCCGCCACCATGCTGCCCGCCGTGATCGGTATGGCGGGACTTGCAACCGAATACGGCAATGCGCTGATGGTCCGGGAAAAGAACCAGCAGATTGCGGATCTTTCCGCTTATGCCGGTGCACTTGCCTATGCCAACAATGGCACGACCACGGCGATGAATGGTGCCGTGTCCAGAATTGCCACGCTCAACGGTGTCGCAAGCGCCGCGGTTGTTGCCTCACTGGTCAGCTCGCCGAGCGGAGACGGCAATCAGGCAGTCCTCGCGACGGTGACCACCGACGCGCCGCTGGCGCTGTCCCGCGTCCTGGAGAGTGCCACCAAGATCACGGTTGCAGCGACAGCCTTCGCGGAGGTGAAATCCAGTGGCACAGCCTGCATCATCGCCCTGAACAGCGCTGGAACCGGCGTGACGCTCAGTGGCGGCACCTCGGTGACCGCCAAGAATTGCGCGGTCGCCTCGAATGCGACGATGACAGTTCCCAACGGCACCAGCATCACGGCACCGGTCGTGGAGTACATGACGACCACGACGACCGTGCCTTGCCCGACCGGCACCGGAACCACTTGCAACCTTCATGCTCCGACCGGCGGTACGCTCACGGTTACCAAGAAATCGACCACGGATACGCTGAATACCAATACGACCATCACGGGAGAGGCGTCGCATCTCGACAGCGTCGCACTGATCACTTCGCCCAGCGCGCCGACCCCACCTTCCGGCACCGCCGTCAATTTCGGCTTTTCATCGCCCCCGACCTTACCGACCGGCTGCGCCGGCGTGTTCACCAGCAGCACCGGTACGTGGGCAGTAACCTGCACTGGCGCGGGGCCATTCAATTTCGGCAACATCTCGCTGAATGGCGGCATTACCGTCAACATCAGCAATTCCGGGTCGAGCTCGCCGACCTACAACATCAACGGCACCGTCAACAGCAGCAGCAGTGGCAGTGCGCTGAGCTTTCCTACGGGCACCTACAACATCAGCGGCGGCATCATCGTCAGTGGCAGCATGACGATGAAATTCGGGGCTGGTACCTTCAACATCGGCAAGCTGCCCAGCTCTTGCAACGGCGTCGCAGGCTATAGCATCTGCAACAGTGGCGCGGCGCTGACCATTGGTGGTCCCAGCACCTTCGTGATCGCCGGTGGCGTCTACAACGCCGGCGGCTCCGCCCTGACACTCGGCACGTCCACTGTGGGCGTTACCAGCCCCGCCTCGAACAGCTACAATATCGGCAAGGCCAGCGACGGCAACAGCCTCGTCGCGGGCAGCCTCATGACGCTCGCCGACGCAACCGGAACCGGTGACATCTTCCAGACGGCGGGCAACATCACCAGTGCGGGCGGGAGCTGTCTCATCCTGTCCGCCGCGGCAAATCACGACATAAACGGCTACATCTCGGTCCAGGGCGGCACATATTTCGGGGCGGGCACCTACAGCGTCACCGGATATGTCGCTGCTGGCGCCAGCAGTGGCGGCGACGTCACCTGCACGGTGAGCAACACCAGCGCGCCGCTTGGTATAAGCGGAAACGGCGTCACTTTCGGCATCGCCGCGGCCTCTACACCGTCAGGCACCGCCAATTGCGCGGGTGCCGCGTTCTGCATCTCGGCCGGCTATGCCATTGACACACTGACCGCACCCAGTTCGGGAGGCTTTGCGAATCTGCTCGTGATGGGGCCGACGACCTCCACCAACACGGCCGGAGCCAGCTTTGCCGAGGGCGCCACCAGCGTCAGTCTTTCCGGCGTCTTCTACTTTCCGCATGGACCGGTAACGCTGAGCGGCGGTTCCAATGTCGGCAGCGGCAGCGGACAGTGTCTCGAACTGGTCGGATCGCAGGTGACGCTCACCGGAGGAACCACCCTGGCGTCCACCTGCACGGGCCTGGGCGACGGCAGTCTCGGTACCACCATCGCGCTCGTGCAATAGGGCGGGTGGGGTCCAACTATGCGACGAACCATAAGATCCATGCGAAGACTCCTGAGCCGGCGGCGGAATTCGGGCATCGCGGCGCTGGAATTCGCGCTGATTGCGCCGGCGTTCGTTGTCGCGTTCGCCGGCGTCGTCGACATCGGCAACGCGCTTTATACGTGGATGCGCCTGGAAGCCGCCCTCGCGATAGGGACGAACTACGCGTTGAACAATGCCACCCAGGTGAATTCCAACAACGGCGCAACCCTGGCTGCCAACATCGCGACGCTGGTCAGCACCAGCAACGGCGGCACGCCAGCCAGCACCACGGTGACAGTGAACAACGGGCCGGCGGTCACGGAGACAAATGGGGTGCAGACTGCAAGCGGCACTGCCGCGAATGCGAACTCGTATTATTGCCCCACCGGGTCGCCGACCAGTTGGACCTGGGGGAGTGCCTACACATCCACCACCACATCGTGCACCGGCACGGGCACGGCCGGCCAATTCGTGACTGTCACGGTCAGCTACAACTTCACTCCGTTCTTCTCCAGTTATGGCTTCGTGCAGAACGGCACTATCACCACGGGTGCCATGGTGCAGACGCAATGAGGCGCCGTTCGCTGCTCAGACTGTTCCGTGCCCGCGACGGCGTGGCAGCATTGGAGTTTGCGCTCGTTGCGGCTCCATTCCTGATGCTGAGCCTCGGCACCATCGAATTCGGCCGCCTGATCTGGACACGCCAGGCAATCGAGATGGCGGCAATGCAAGGTGCGCGATGCATGGGCGTGCGGTCATCGTCGTGTGCATCGAGCGGCACATACAGCTCGACAAATACCATCGCCTACATCGAGGGTGTGGCGAGCGGCTGGGGCGTCACGCTGGTCGCGAACGATCTGACCCTGACCAACAACGCGAGCAGTGGTCCCTGTTCAGGGATGTCCGTAGGCATCTCGCAGGTCACCATCAATTACACCTTCACGACAGCCGTTCCCGGCCTGCTGACGATGCTGTCGGGCGGCGCTGCGCTGACCGCGAAGGCCTGCTTCCCGAATCAGATCTGATGGACGAGCGGCAGATCTGATGGATGATCGCCAGATCTGATGGACGAACGGCAGATCTGATGGATGATCGCCAGATCTGATGGATAATCGGTCGTCCGGCTGAACCGGAAACCTGCCGATGATGAACGCCTTGGGATGTATCAGTTGCAGTATTCGGCTGACACCGTCTGGCGCCCGGAAATCAGCGCAGGATGTGCGACACCGTCGCGCGCCTTGGCCAGCGCCTCTATCCGGCTGTGTGCGCCGAGTACCCGATAGATCGCGGCGAGATGCACCTTCACGGTGCCAATCGCAAGTCCGAGACGTCGCGCAATCGTTTTCGTAGCGCAACCCTCTGACAGCAGGCGAAAGACCTCGACCTGACGGTCGGTCAGATGCGCCAGCAAAGGGCTGCTATTCGGTTTGCGCACCACAGTGTCCGTCTGCGGCATGCCCGCCAGCGTCGCGGGAGCGAACACGCCACCGGACAGCACGATCTCCATCACCCGCAGCAATTGGTTCATGGTGGTCGACTTCAGGACGTAGCCGTTCGCCCCGGCGGCAAGACAGTCGAGTATGGTGCCGCGGCCGTCACTATCCGCCATCACGACAATCCGCTGGGTGGGGAAACTCTCACGCAGCTGCCGCAGGCTGGGGGCGCGCTGCGTGCCAACCAAGTCCAGATCCAGCAGCAGCAGATCAACCGGCTCAACGCGGAGATGCGCCAGAACCTCATCCAGCACACCTGCCTCCGCGCATGACCAGCCGGGCCTGCGCTGCTTCAGCAGGCCAACGAGGCCATACCGGAACAGGGTCGCCCGGTTGGCAATCAGGGCGGTGATCTCTGCAAAATCTTCCATCATGGCCCGTCAATTTGTGCGAACGGAATAGGCAGGCACGGCTGCCACGGAACCCCCCGGGCCGTTACGGCCACGCGACGTCCAAGGCACACAAATGAGAATCTAGGCGCCGCTGTGGTTAACGGAAGCGAATATCTTAATTTTCTTTCAGGCCAATTTCAGCCGATCAGGTGACAGGCCACCATGTGGCCAGGCGCCGGCTCGGTCGCGCGCGGTTCCTGCTCGCGGCAAACCGCCATGGCATGCGGGCAGCGGGTATGGAAACGGCAGCCGGAAGGCGGATGCAGCGCACTGGGGATATCGCCTGTCAGTCGTTCGCGTTCCCGTTGGTCGCGGCGGCGCTGCGCCGGATGCGCCGCCGGTACCGAGGCAATCAGCGCCTGGGTGTAGGGGTGCAGCGGCTGTACGTAGAGCGTCCGCTTGTCCGCAAGCTCGACGATCTTGCCCAGATACATCACCGCCACCCGGCTGGAAATGTGCTTCACCACGCCAAGGTCGTGCGCAATGAACAAGTAGGTCAGGCCAAGCTCGCGTTGCAGGTCTTGCAGCAGATTCACGATTTGTGCCTGCACTGAGACATCAAGCGCCGACACCGGTTCGTCGCACACCACGAATTTTGGATGCAGCACCAGTGCGCGCGCGATGCCGATACGCTGGCGCTGGCCACCGGAGAACTCGTGCGGAAAGCGATCGCGCACGCGCGGCGGCAGCCCGACCAGTTCCAGCATTGCGGTGACCTTGGCCCGGCTTTCAGCGTTCGCTCTGGCGCCATGGATCAGCAGCGGCTCCATGATTATGTCTTCCACCGACATGCGTGGATTGAGCGCGCCGTACGGGTCCTGGAAGATGATCTGCATCGACCGCCGCTTTTCGCGCAGTGCCGCGGTGCCCAGTTGCGTGATGTCGGTGCCTTCGAAGCGGATTTCCCCGGCGGTCGGTGGGATCAGCCGGATCAGCAGCCGGCCGAGAGTGGACTTGCCGCAGCCGGATTCACCAACCAGGCCCAGGGTTTCGCCGGTGACGATGTCGATCGCCACGCCGTCCACCGCACGCAACGGCATCGTGTGTCGGTGCAGGAAGCCGCCGGCGCGCACCAGGAAATGCTTGGTCAGGCCGGTGGCCTCGATCAGCTTGGTCACGTGGCGGCAATCTCCGGCACGCGGATGCAGGCGGCAGTGTGGACCGGGCCATGTATGGCGAGCGGTGGAATGGCCTCGGCGCAGGCGGGGATCGTGTAGCGGCAGCGCGGTGCGTAACGGCAGCCTGATGGCCGGCGCGCCGGGTCGGGCAGTGTTCCGGGTATGGCCACCAGGCGGTCGTGGTCCTGTGCCAGCGATGGCACGCATTCCAGCAGGCCGCGGGTGTACGGGTGCAGCGGATTGTCGAACAGCCGCGCGACTGGGGCTTCTTCGACAATGCGGCCGGCGTACATCACCAGCACGCGGTCGGCGGTTTCCGCGACGACACCCATGTTGTGGGTGATGACGATGATCGCCATGCCAAATTCGTCGCGCAGGTCCATCATCAGGTCGAGGATCTGTGCCTGGATGGTGACATCGAGCGCGGTGGTGGGTTCGTCGGCGATCAGCAGGCGCGGGCGGCAGGCAAGCGCGATCGCCAGCATCACGCGCTGGCGCTGTCCGCCTGATAGCTGGTGCGGGTAGTCGGACATGCGGCGCGCGGCGG
>DATKFJ010000329.1:0-2667 GCA_035511435.1 Acetobacteraceae bacterium
ACTGCTGCGCGAGGCAAAACTGGATGCGGCGGTGATCACGGACCCCGCTTCGATCGCGTGGCTCCTGAATATCCGTGGCGGCGACGTGCCGTTCACCCCATTCGCCCTGGGTTTCGCTGTGGCGCATGTCGATGGCGGGACCGAGCTGTTCATGGACCCGGCCAAACTGCCCGACGCCACGCGCGACTGGTTGGGCAATACCGTATCGGTGGCCGACCGCGACGCCTTGGCGCCGGCACTCGGTCGGCTGACCGGCAAGCGGGTGCGAGTGGACACCATCGGCTCGCCGGTCTGGTTCGCGCAGACACTGCGTGCGGCGGGGGCTTACGTTGTCCCTGGCCCTGACCCGTGCCTGCTGCCAAAGGCGTGCAAGAACGAGGTCGAGCAGCAGGGCGCCCGCAACGCCCACGCACGCGACGCCGTGGCGGTGTGCCGGTTCCTGCATTTCCTCGCCGAAACCATGCCGCACGGCCAGCAGACGGAAATGTCCGCCGCGGCGAAGCTGTTGGCGCTGCGCCAGGACGTCGCAGGCTTCCGCGGCGAAAGCTTCCCCGCGATCTCCGGGGCGGGCGAGCACGGCGCCATCATCCATTACCGCGTGACCGAGGCGACCAATCGGCCGATCCGCCCCAACGAAATCTACCTGATCGACTCCGGCGCGCAGTTTCCCGACGGCACGACGGACATTACCCGCACCGTCTGGACCGGCCCCGCCGAGCCGCCCGCGGACGTGCGCGAGCAGGTGACGCGCGTGCTGAAGGGCCACATCGCCATTACCACGGCAGTGTTTCCGCAGGGCGTCGGCGGCGCGCATCTGGATGCGTTCGCCCGCCGCGCGCTGTGGCAGGTCGGGTTGGATTATGATCACGGCACCGGCCACGGGGTCGGCAGCTACCTGTCGGTGCACGAAGGGCCTGTCAGTCTCTCACGCCTGGCGAAACCGGTACCAATCGCGGCCGGGATGATCCTGTCGAACGAGCCAGGCTATTACCTGCCCGATGCCCACGGCATTCGGTTGGAGAACCTGCTGCTCGTGCAGCCGGCGGAGTTGCCAGCGGCGAACAAGCCGTTCCTGCGCTTCGAAACCCTCACGCTGGCGCCATTCGATCGGCGCCTGATCGATCCGGCGATGCTCGACGCCGGCGAACTGGCGTGGCTGAATGCGTACCATGCATGGGTGCTGGCGGAAGTTGGGCCACATCTCGATCGGTCGGTTCGCGACTGGCTCTCGCGCGCCTGCGCCCCGATCGCCTGATGCGCCCGACCACTCGCATGCGCCCGGTCGCCTGATGAGGACTCGCACCTGATGCGTATCGCCCACGGCTGGCTGGCACTGCTGCTGGTCTTGATCTGGCCCTGTGTCGCCATGGCGGCCGAAGCCGTCGGGCCGACAGTCCCGGCGATGGGCGCCAGCGGCATGCCGACGACGACGTCCAAACTGCTGCTGAGCGAACTCGACCCAGGGGTCCGCATCATCGGCCAGACGGAGGTCAAAGATGTGGAGGGCGATGCGCAAAATGTCTGGCTGATCGCCCCCAGCCCGCCTCGCGTGCCTGAACTGCATCCGAACCGCATCGTGGTGAACGTCGAAGCACCTGCCGGTTCGAAGGCGTTCTCGCTGGTGGTGGCCGGGCTGTCCAAGATTGGCTTCACCGTGACCGGCGTCGCCTCCGTGCCGCTGCCGGACAACCCATTCGGCTATCGGTACATGCTGATCCTGATGGCGGACAAACCCCTCCTGGCGCTGCGCGTGACCGATGCGATCGCGCGGGATTCGGGAGCGGGCGCTGGTCGTGCCGTACTGATCGGCGCATGGAAGCAGGTGCCCTGATGTTTCATCGGTTCACGATCGGCGAAGCCGCCGCCACCATTGTCTCCGACGGGCCGCTGGTGCTGCCCGGCGCAGCGAAGATCTTCCGCGGTCCCGACCCGGACATGCTGGACGCGGCGGTGACCGCAGCCGGACAGCGCACCGACGCGGTGAAGGTGGAACAGAATTGTCTGCTGCTGGACACCGGCGGCAAGCGCATCCTGTTCGACAACGGTCTCGGGTCGGAGAAATTGTACGGCCCCGACAGCGGCCGGTTGCTCGTGAGCCTGGCGGACGCCGGCGTCGATCCGGCGTCGATCGACGCAATGGTGCTGACGCACGCGCATTCCGATCACTGCTGGGGCACCATGGGCGATGACGGCACGCCGAATTTTCCCAACGCGACGATTTATATCTCGCAGGCGGAAATGGATTTTTGGGAAAGCGATCCGCCAGGTGAACGTCGTGAACGCAGTATCGCCGGTGTCAGAAAACATCTACTGCCGTTGCGTGACCGATTGCGCTTCATCCGCGATGGCGAGGAGTTCCTTCCCGGCGTGCAAGCCTGGCACACGCCGGGACATACGCCCGGCCACATGGCATTTCTGTTCGCCGGCGGCTGGTGCCTGACCGGTGACGTCGCGTTTCACGATCCGCTGTCCTATGCGTTTCCCGACGCACAGAGCGCGTACGACACCGATCCGCCGCAGGCTGTGACGACGCGGTTGCGGTTGCTGGATCGGCTGGTGGATGAACGGCTGCGGGTGATTGGCTATCACCATCCGTGGCCGGGATTGGGGCGTGTGGAACGGGCGGGCGGGACGATCCGGTTCGTGACGGACCCGTAGGCGCAGCGC
>DATKFJ010000330.1:0-16834 GCA_035511435.1 Acetobacteraceae bacterium
TCGGGGTCCTGTGGCCCACCGTGGCCCTCCACCTTCCTCCGTGTTGAACCCTTTCCTATCTCGCGGACCATCCGACGGCTGAATGTTTCAACCGCTCACCCCGAACCGCACGCACCGCACCCTGATCGATCTCATCCACCGCGGCGTCGTCTCCCACCACGGTCCACGAGACTGAAGCGATCACTCCACCGCCATCCGCACCTGCACTACGCTACTGCGCCGGCACGCGCGTCTCCGCCATCTCCGCGTCCACCGCCGAGCGGATCGCGCCAAGCGTGTGCTTCACATCGGCCGCATCGTGCGCCAGCGAGACGTAGAACTTGCTCTCGCCCTTCATGATGCCGCTTTCGCGCAACCGGCGATTGAAGCGCCGCTGCATCTCCACGTCGGCTCGCAAAGTCGCGCGATAGTTCTCCACATCACCGGCGGCGTAGACGATGTCGAACAGCGGCGGCACGCCGATCACCTGTGCTGGCAATCCCGCCTTCTGCAACATGCCGGAAATCCCCACCATCAGCTCGCGCCCGGTCGCGAACACCTTCTCATACGCACCGGGCCGCCGCAGGACCTCCAGCGTCGCCAGCCCCGCGGCCGCGGCCACGGGGTTGCCGGACAGCGTGCCAATCTGCGTCAGAAAGCGATCGTCGCCCACCTTGCCCCGGTCGAACTGCGACATGATGTCCTCGCGCCCGACGATCGCCGCCAGCGGGAACCCACCGCCGATGATTTTCCCCAACGTGCAGAGATCAGGCGTGACGCCGAAGAACTCCTGTGCGCCACCGTACGCGAACCGGAACCCCGTCACCACCTCGTCGAAGATCAGCGGAATGCCATGCTCGGCCGTCGCGTCGCGCAGTGCCTGAAGGAAGCCCGGCTTCGGCGGCAGCAGCCGCTGGAATGGCTCGACGATGACGCCGCCCAGTTCGTCGTGATGCTCGTGGATCAGGCTGACCGCCATCGCCGCGTCGTTGAACGGCGCGATGATCATCTCGTCGCGAACGCTGCGCGGGATGCCGGGCGAATCCGGCACCGCCTGCGGAAAATTGCCGGGCCGCTTCGGCGCCAGACTCATCAGGCTGTAGTCGCTCATGCCGTGATAACCGCCCTCGAACTTGAGGATCTTGTCGCGGCCGCGGAACGCGCGGGCGACACGCATGGCGTAGGCATCGGCTTCGGTGCCGCTGCTGACGAACCGCACCTTCTCCGCGCAGGCGACCGCATCGACAATGGCGGCGGCCAAACGGATGCCGTGCTCGTTGTTGGCGAAGAACGTCGTGCCGCGCGGAATTTGCGCCTGCACGGCGGCCATCACGTCAGGGTGGCAGTGGCCGATGAACATCGGGCCGGAGCCCAACAGGAAATCGACGTATTCGTTGCCGCTGACGTCCCAGACGCGGGCGCCGCGGCCTTCGCGAATCACGATGTCGCCGGGCAGGTTGCCGAAGCTGCCGGCGGGCAGCACGCGTCGCGCCAGTTCGATCAGCTCCAGCTCTTCTTCGCTACGATTGAGTTCGCTCATCGTGTCACTCCGCTTGCATCAATGCTGCACCATGTGCCCGGCGGCGCGACCGCCAGTCGCCGAGCAGAACCATCAGCACGGTCAGCATCATGAAGCAGACCGCGCTGTAGAATATCCAGCGCGGCTGGCCATGATCCATGAACCAGCCGCCAAGCATGGGACCAACCGTGCCGCCGACGTTGAAACCGGTGGTCACGATGCCGAACACCCGACCGGCCATGCCGGGTGGCGCGGCGGCGCGCACCAGCATATCGCGCGATGGCATGATCATGCCAGAAAGGAAGCCGGCGGCTGCCATCGCGATCAGCAGAAACACGACGCCAAGATCGACGGTGCCGATGACAAAGGTGATCGCGGCCGCGGCGCCGAAACCCACAGCGGCTACCTCGGCGTGGCGGCGCGTCGCGTCGGCGACCAAGCCGCCGGCGAGGACGCCGAGAGCAGTGGCCATCAGATAGGCGGACAGGGCGGCATTCGCGGCAGAGAACTGCACGCCATACATCGCGATGAGCGCCACGACAGAGAATGTCGAGATCGCGGCCGACGACAGGCTGAGCAGCGCGAACAGACCGGTCAGGCTGACCACGGCTGGCGACAGCAAAGCCCTGAGCGAGGTGTGGCCTGGCTCCGGTCGCAAATCGGCGTTGCGATGAGACGCAGCCTGGTCGAGGCCGCGCGCCATCAGCAATGGCACGGCGACGGCCGGCCCCAGCAGCCCTGCGAAGATCAGCGCGGCGCGGAACCCGGCAGTGCTGGCGATCAGCAGCATCACACTCGGCGCCATCGCCCCGCCAAGGAAGCCGGCGAATGTATGGATTGAGAACGCTCGTCCAACCCGTGCCGGATCGATTACCGAGCCGAGGATCGAGTAGTCCGAAGGGTGATAGACGGAGTTGGCGATGCCGGCGAGCACGGCGGCGCCGATCAGCCATGAATACACCGGGAACACGCCGATCGACCCGTAGGCGATGCCCGACAGGCACAGCCCGGCGATCAGCATGCGGCGGGGGCCGTAGCGGTCTACCGCGTAACCCATCGGCGCCTGCACGACGGCGGACACCACGCTGTAGGTGGTGATTGCCAAGCCGAGTTCGACGAAGTCCACGCCCATGTGCTGCCGCAGCAGATAGAACAGCGGCGGCAGCACGAGGTAGTGGAAGTGGCTCACCAGATGCGCGCCGGAGATTAGCCAGAGCGCTCTCGCTTCACTTATCTTGCTGGTCTCGGACGTCATGCGTTCTCTGTCGGGCGGCGGTCGCCAAAGCATAGTCGATTTGGGCTCCGCGGGCGAATTCAGTCGCCGCCGGCGAGTTTCCGGCTGACGAAATCCAGCCGATCCTGGCCCCAGAATATCTCGTCGCCAATGACATAGCTGGGTGCGCCGAACACGCCGCGATCCAGCGCGGCCTGGGTATCGGCAGTGCGCATCTCGGCCCATTTCGGATCGGCGCCGAGTTTCATCACCGCGTCGGCATCCAGGCCGATCTCGGCGACCAGATCGGCCAGGGTTGCCGGATCGCCGGGATTCTTCTCGTCCTGCCACACCGCGCGCAACACGCGATGGGCCAGCGCGATGGCGGGCTTGTCGCCTTGCGTTTCGCGGAGTGCGATCACGCAGGACGACGACAGTCCCTCGTGGGAGGGGAAGAATTTCGGCTGGATGTTGATCGGGATGCCGAGTACGTCGCGCCAGCGCTTCAGTTCCATCAGGCGGTAGGCTTGGCGTTGCGGCGCGCGCTTTGGCAGCGGCAGGCCGCCGGAGCCGGCGAAAACGGTGCCGAAGTCCACCGGGTGGATGCGCATCGTGGCGTCATGCTTTGACGCCAGCGCCTCGATCCGTGCGGCGCCGAGATGCGTCCATGGTGAGTTCAGCGAGACGTAGTAGTCGATGTGCGTGGCCACGGCGTGAGTCCTCCCGTCATTGGCGTGGCGATCCTGGGCGACACCGCGGATGGGCACAAGCAAGGGGCGCCGCTAGTCTGCCGTGCGTCGGGTACGCGTGCGTTGGGTGGACGCGCATCGGGTGCGGGTGCAGGTGCGTCGGGTGCGGGTGCGTTGGGTGAGGAGGACGCTATGAAGTGGCGGGTCGGCGATGTGACAGTGACCAAGATCGTCGAATTGGAGGTGACCGGCGGCAGTCGTTTCATCCTGCCGGACGCCACGCGTGAAGCGATCCTGCCGATCGCCTGGCTGCGGCCGCATTTCGCCGATGACGATGGCCGATTGCGCATGAGCATCCATGCGTTCGTGGTGGAAACGCCGACGCGGCGGATAGTGGTGGATACGTGCCTGGGGAACGACAAGCAGCACCGGCGTATTCCAACGTGGAACGATCTGCACGGGTCGTTCCTGGAGGACCTGGCGGGTGCAGGGTATCCGCGCGAATCGATCGATACCGTGCTGTGTACGCATCTGCACGTGGACCACGTCGGCTGGAATACCATGTTGGTGGAGGGGAAGTGGGTGCCGACGTTCCCGCGGGCTCGGTATCTGATGGGACGTGTTGAGTTCGATCACTGGTCCCGGCCGCATGGCCGGGAGGATATGGTTGCGGTGTTCGGCGATTCGGTGCAGCCCGTGTTCGACGCGGGGCTGGTCGATCTGGTCGAGATGGATGCGCGGCTCAGCGACGAGATCAGTCTGATACCGACCGTGGGACATACGCCCGGCCATGTCAGTGTGCGTATCCTGTCGCGCGGTCAGGAGGCACTGATTACCGGCGACTTCATGCACCATCCGTGTCAGATCGCGCATCCTGAATGGGCATCCACGGCGGATTCCGATGCCGCGCAAGGGCAGCGCACACGCGAACGGATGTTTGCGGAGTTGGCGGGAGCGCCAGTGCTGGTGATCGGGACCCACTTCGCCGGTGCTACGGCCGGGCGGATTGTGCGGGATGACGGTGCCTATCGGTTGGATGTGTGACGCCCGCCAGCAATGTCATTGCGGGGCGAGTGGCGACGAAGCAGCCCCCGACCGGTTGTGCGCGCAAACCGTGACGGAGAATGCTTCGTCGTTGCGATCCTGACAAGAAAGAGTTGCCACCGGCCGGATCGGAAAACCGCGGAAGTCCTTGGTGTTTCATCCAGAGCGGTGTTGCATCCAGAGCCGGCCGGCGACCGGTACGGAACTCGCAATGACAGGACTACCCGATCTTCCCCATCGCGCGCAGGCTTGCTTCCACCGTGCCCATCAGGCCGGTGTACGGCTTGGCCTTCGACAGATCGCGTATCCGGTCGATCTTCTCCGCCAACATCTCGATCGTCACCGGCTGGTCCGGATCGAACTGCACGCCCTCTGACTGAAAATACTGCACCCGCGCATAATTTCCCGCCGTTGCGGCGATGATCTCGCCGTTGGCGTTGCATTCCTCGCTGCATAGCCAGGCCACCGCGGGCGAGACAAACTCCGGCCGCATGTACTGGACCAACTGCGGCGGCAGCAAGCCTTCGGTCATGCGGGTGTGCGCCGACGGCGAGATTGCGTTGCACAGAATATTGTACTTCGCGCCTTCGAAGCGCAGCACGTTGATCAGCCCATTCACCGCCATCTTGGCCGCGCCATAGTTGCTCTGGCCGAAGTTGCCGACCGTGCCGGAGCCCGACGTGGTCACCACGATCCGCCCGTATTGCTGCTGGCGCATGATCGGCCACGCAGCCTTGGTGCAGTACACCGTACCGAAGAAATGCACCTGCACGGTGAACTCGAAATCCTCCAGGCTCATGTTGTTGAACGCCTTGTCGCGCAGGATGCCGGCGTTGTTCACCAGGATATCGAGCCGGCCCCAGGTATTGACGGCTGTGTCTACGATATTCTGCGCGCTGCCGGCATCGGCGACCGAATCGTAATTCGCCACCGCCTGCCCGCCGGCAGCCTTGATTTCTGCCACCACCTGGTCGGCAGCAGAGTGAGCACCGCCGCGTCCATCGACCGCGCCGCCCGGATCGTTCACCACGACCTTCGCGCCGCGACTCGCCAGCAGCATGGCGTGCGAGCGGCCGAGGCCGGCGCCGGCACCGGTGACAATGGCGACGCGGTCGTCGAAGCGGATGGTCATGGGGTTCCTCCTGGGATGGCCGGATTGTCGTTGCCGGAGTATCCTACTGCCCAGTAACCGCAAGAGGCCACCCATGAGCTATCTGCGCAGCGGCATTTTCCTGGCGCCGTTCCACAATCTGACGGAGAATCCGACGCTCGCGATCGAGCGCGACATGGAATTGCTGCAACATATCGACCGGCTGAACTACCACGAGGCGTGGATCGGCGAGCACCATTCGGGCGGCTTCGAAATCATCGGGTCGCCGGAAATGTTCATCGCCGCAGCCGCGGAACGCACACGACATATCCGCTTGGGGACCGGCGTGGCGTCCCTGCCGTACCACAATCCGTTCATCCTCGCCGACCGCATGGTGCAGCTTGATCACATGACGCGCGGACGCGCGATGTTCGGCGTGGGGCCTGGCGCGCTGGTGCATGACGCGTTGAAGATCGGCATCAAGGCGGGCGATCAGCGGCGAATGATGAACGAGTCGCTCGACGTGATCGTGCGGCTGCTGCGCGGCGAGAGCGTAACCGAGAAGACCGATTGGTACAATCTGGTCGACGCGCAGTTGCAGCTTCCCTGCTACACGCAGCCGATCATGGAAATGGCGGTGGCGGCATCTCGTTCGCCGGCAGGCGCGCTGGCTTCGGGGCGGCACGGCATCGGCATGCTGTCAATCGGGGGCACCAGTCCGGAGGCGATGGCGAAGCACACGCTGAACTGGGGACTGTATGAGGAGCAGGCGCGTGCCAACGGCCACGTGCCGGATCGCGGCAAGTGGCGGCTGGTGACGCTGATGCACATCGCCGAGACACGCGAGAAGGCACGGGAGAATGTGAAGTTTGGGCTGAACGCATTCCGCGACTACTTTACCGACGTCGCGACATTCCCGATCGTGCCGGGCGACGTGGCGGACCCGTATACGTTCCTGGTAGAAAGCGGCGCGGCCTGCATCGGCACCCCGGACGATGCGATCGCGTATATCGAGAATCTGCTGGAAGGATCAGGCGGGTTCGGCTCGATCATGGAGCTGGCGCAGAACTGGGCGGACTGGGACGCGACCAAGCACCACTACGAGCTGATGGCGCGTTATGTGCATCCGCATTTCCAGCGAACGCGCGAACTACGGCACGTCAGTTATGCGTATGCGCGGGATCATCATGTCGAGTTCGTCGGTCAGGCGAGTGCGGCGGTGCAGGCGGAGATCGATCGGCTGGCGACGCGGAAGGCTGCCGCGGAGTAAGTGCTGCGGGGCGAGTTGCGTTCTACGGGCGGTCGCGAATGCAAGATGCTTCACACAACGCGCCGAATACCACTGGTTGCTGTGCGTGATGCTGCGAGCAACGCGATAGCGCCTGGTCTGCTGGCTCGTTCACTGCATGAGTTGTTGTCATGCCAGCAGCCGTACGGCGTGGCCTTGTGATTCCATCAACTCGACTGCCTTCGTGTCGAAAGACACGAAGGCTTTTTTCTGCCGTTGACCAGCCGGTTAGAGTTGGTGTGATTCCACAACGAAAAACCAATATAGCGACGAAAGACTTTTGGATAGGAGTAAGCGGAACACCGCCGTCCAGGTGCGGCTGTCGCCGCCCATCCCGTTAAGCCGCCGCAGCGCCGAACAGTTTAGGCACCGACATATCCGCGGCGAACTGGTCGCAGGCTACAGGCCGAGCGGCGGTGGCACAAACTACGGGTAATTCGCCGGCGGCGCCTAGTAGCCCGGCGGAGGCGGGTAATAGGCAGCCGGCGGCGCGTAGTAGCCCGGCGGAGGCGGGTAATAGCCCGGATAGGGGTAGTAGGGATAGGGATAGGGATAATATCCCGGGTAGACGCCCGGCCCGATGAATACGCGAGGGCCGAAGAAACCACCACGGAACGCGAAGCCAGGACGGAATCCGAAGCCAGGATGGAATCCGAAGCCACCATGGAAACCGCCGCCGTGGAAGCCGCCACCGTGGAAGCCACCTCCACCACCGTGGAAGCCGCCACCACCGCCGCCATGCCCAGCAGCGGCCGGTGCTGCCAGAAGGCCGATCAACGCCAGGGAGCACAGAGAGACTCGGAAGGGGGACATGCCAACTACTCCTCGTTAGCTCGATACGAGAATATGGGGACTAATTCCCGCTTGCGGAGACCAGCAAGGCCGCGCGGATATCCCGGAAGCGCAGTTCAGGCTTTACCTCCCCACGTGGCATGTTGACCCCCATCAGCGCGGTTCTGCCACGACACTGATCGGCGCGACGTCCGGATCACCCAACGCGTCAGCGGATTAGTTCAATCCACAGGTCAGACGGCTGAGATAATCGGCAAGCTGTCCCTGGAGCCCCGCCCGCCCCTCGACCTCGAGCAGGTTGCCCAGATCCACGGGGTCGGAAAAGCGGCCGTGAAACCCGGCGCGTATACAAATTCGCGCGATCGCGATGGCGATGTGCGTCTTGCCCGGTGCCGGACGAAGCAAAACATACTGCCGGTTATCAGGCGACCGAGGGGCGGATTTCCTATCGGTTCCATCCTCGGCACGGTCTGAGCGTTTCGATAGAGGGTCGCAACTGCCACCAGGGGTATCACGAGTCGTTCACAACGACGGCAGGAATCCGGCTGCGCGCCCGCCCCTACCCCCCTCGATCGCCGACACCTCGGGGTTCAGCCAAAAAGCCCAGACCCCCGCACCGAAGACAAGCAACACCGCCGCGATGATGAACGGCGCCTGCCACGAACCGTAATGGACGAGAACCCCGAAGACGATTGGTGACAACGCGCCGCCGATATTCCCCGCCATGTTCATCGCAGCCGACACAGTCCCGGAATATCTACCGCCGATATGCATCGCCACAGCCCAGTGCGGGGCGATCGCGCACTCGAGAAAGAAGAAGGCCGCCGTCAGGCACCCGACAGCGGTATAGGCGTTGTCGACCAGCGCGGCCGGCACAATGCACGCCACGCAGCCCAGAAGGCCCACAACAGCAACCAGGCGATGCGCGAGTTTGACGCTTCCGGTCCTCGCCAGCAGCCAGTCGACGGCGAGGCCGCCCAGTGTGTCGCCGACGACACCGGCCCAGAATGGCAGCGAGGCAAAAATCCCGACCTTGAGCAGCGTGAAGTGGCGATACTCCACCAGATACGACGGCATCCAGCTCAGGAAGATGAAGCCACAATAGCCGCTGGTGAAATAGGCGCACATGAGTGCCCACATGCTGGATGACCGGAACAAGGTTCCCCATGGCAGGATCTGCATGCGCTCGATCCGGGGCGGCATGATGTTCCCCTGTTCGTCGACACCCCGGATGTAAGCCAGTTCGGCGTGGCTGACGGAGGCCTGCTCCTCGGGCATGTCGCGGTAGGTTCGGTACCACAGCACTGCCCAGAGGATGCCGATCGCGGCGCAGATGTAGAACACCCACCGCCAGCCGAGTGTCACGACGATCGCGACGACGATGGGGGGTGAGATGGCGGCGCCGAGCCGGCTCGCACTGTGAGACACGCCCTGCACGCGTCCACGCTCCCGC
The DNA here is from genome assembly GCA_035511435.1 of Acetobacteraceae bacterium. Lineage (GTDB taxonomy): Bacteria > Pseudomonadota > Alphaproteobacteria > Acetobacterales > Acetobacteraceae > JAMXLO01. The sequence continues at coordinate 9,068 of DATKFJ010000330.1, forward strand.
GGCGGAAACCAAAGCTGCATGGCGCGGGTCGCCACCGGAAACGCGCCCGCCTCGCCGATGCCGAAGAGGAACCGTATGGCCGCGAACGATGCGACACCGCTGGCCGCGGCGGTAAGGGCCGTCATGACGGACCAGTAACCGACGATGCAGGTCAACATGCGCCGGGGCCCGAACCGGTCGCCCAACCAGCCGCCGGGAATTTGGAACAGCGCGTAACTCCAGACGAAGGCGCTAAAGATAAAGCCCATCTCGATCTTGCCGATGTCGAATTCCTTGGCGATGACCGGGGCAACGGTGGAGATGTTTGCTCGATCGAGATACGTCACGAGATACATCAGGCTGATCAGGAACAGCACGAACCAACGCTTCGTGCCGGTACGCTTCGCTTCGGCAGTCACGGAATTTTTTCCCTGGCTTTGGGCCGGCATCCGCCAGCCTCACTTCGAATGTCCGGTGACGATGGATCGGGCTGGTTCCGCAGGCAACGGCGGCGAGGATGCTGGCAGGAATCGCGCAGACCAGGCCGGGATCGCTTGATGGCTCGTCTTTTCAGATCGCGTCGAAATTGCTGCGCCGCAGGCGATGCAACCTGCACGCCTGGACCGGTGTTTCGAAGGCAACGCTTTGGGTCAGACTCTGCCATTTGACCATGCAGACCTGAAGGTCCCCCGCGGCGTACAAATCGCTAGAAACAGTCAGTCGGTCGCGGCCCGGATGAACGATCCTGCCGTGGCGATCGCGCGGCGCCCGTCTGTGAGTTGCTGGTAGAACAGCGGCCACGCATGGATCATGTCCGGCCATACCTCCAGCGTGACTCGAATGTCCGCCAAGCCGGCTCGCTCGGCAATCTGGATTGAATCGTTGAACAGGGTCTCGGCGGTGCCGACCTGAATGAGCAGCGGCGGCAGACCCTTGAGGTTGGCATGCAGCGGGGCGGCGAGAGGGGTTCTCGGCGCGGTTCCGCCGAGATACCACTCGGCCAGTTCCAGGATGTATTCCCGGCTGATCATGGGATCGATTGCCGCCTTGCTGGCGTAACTCTCGCCGCGCGCTTCCATGTCGACCCAGGGCGAGATGCACCAGCCGCACGCCGGCAATGGCAGGCCACCGTCCCGTAGAGCAACCATTACGGCGAGGGTCAGTCCGCCGCCGGCGCTATCGCCGCCGATAGCTATCCGGCCAGGCTGCACATCCTGCGCAAGCAACCAGCGATAGGCTTGTAGCGCATCATCGAGCGCCGCCGGAAACGGATGCTCCGGCGTGCGCCGGTAGTCGATCGCAAGCGTCCGCGCCTGCGCCGCCCGGCCGGTCTCTGTCACCATCGCGCGGTGGCTGACAATCGATCCGACCGAGAAACCACCGCCGTGGAGGTAGAGCAGGACGCGCGAGGCATCCGCGCCAGGCGCGACGCTCCATTCCGCTGGCACGCCGTCGGCGCTCACCGATTCGAGGCGGATATCCTCGGCCGTCCTGTAAGCGGCGCCAAGCGCGTCGAGCCGATCGCGGCGCTCCGCGACACTGGTTGGACGCGGACGCGACGCCAGCAGCGCCCGTAAAGCGGCGATCTCGTGCTCGCTCATTGTCTCACTCCGCCCCGATCTGCGATAGACGAGTCGGTGGGGAACCACCAACAGTGTACGTCATGATATCTTTCATATCGATGGTCGTGTGACAGGGGCGCTATGTGCGCCCCCGGTCCAACCTTATCGCGATAGGCGGGCCTGCTGTGGCGCAGTACTGCTGTGGCGCAGTACTGTGCCGATCGCCGATAAGCAGCTTCGCCAGCCATCCGTGTGTAACACCGAGCGCGGTCCCGAGTGATCGTAGCTGGCCCATCCGATGAATGAAGCCCACACGAAAAGCCCGGGTAGCTGCGAGAACGCGAGGACAGCCATTGCAGAGACGATCCCGGCCGCCGTTGCGGCCGCGGTCAGCGGCGAAAGATTCATTTTGCGCTTCCGGCCAGCACACGTTGCTCCATGCCGGGATGGAATTTTGCCAGCCAGCGGATCATCTCGTCGCGCGCGAGCGCCGAGTTGCCGACCTGGCAGTGCTGTTCGGCGCCTTCGCGTGCGGTGAAGATGCGTGCGGTGACCGATCGCGCACATGTCAGCTCGCGCATGATGCGATAGACCCAGTCGGTATCGAACAGGTGGTCGTCTTCGCCTTCAGTGAGCAATACATCCTGCGTGATATTCGGCAGTACACCCTGCAAGTCGTGCTTCGACAATTCAACAAGGCAGTCGAACGCCGTCTCCGTCCGGGTGATATGCATGCCCTGCGTGATGGCCCAGCTGAAGTTGGTGCTCAATCGGCGCTGTTCGGCGACGATGCTTTCCACGCCCTCGCGGTCCTTGACGCGGAACAGGGACATCACCGCGCGGTCCCGGCCGGGGGACATCTGCCGCAGCGCCATGTCCAAACCCCAGTAGGTGGCCGGCAGCGAGACGACATGCTGAATTCTTGGTTCGAAGGCGGCCGCGCGCAACGCGAGATAGCCGCCGCAGGACGCACCGAGCCAGTCCACTGCACTGAGATGGAAGTAATCAAGCAAAGCTTTTGCCGGCCGTTCCCATGCGTGAGTGAAGCGCAACCCCTGCCGGATTGCCCCACCCTGTCCGGGCCCGTCGAAGCCAATAACGGTATAGCCGATTTCCGTCAGCGGCTGGAGAAACGGGTAGAACTCCTCGACGAATGAATCGTAGCCGCCATTGAAGACAAACGTCGCCAGCTCCGCCCCGACGGCACGCAAACGAAAGCCCGGCAAATAACCGGTTTCAAAGGGGACCTTGAAGCGTTCGTAATTGGCATGCCCTTCCATACCCTTCGCGAACGTGCGGGCGAAGTCGTCGTACAGACTGTTGCGTAAATCTCCGGCAGGCAGATAGAACTCCGCCTGGTGGTAGTACGTCGCGGCATCGAGCCAACGACCCTCTGTTTCCGACCGCCTGGCAAGGTCCAGCCAGGCGCTGTGCCACGTATCGAAATCGACGATTTTTGCCGCAAGGGCCCTCGCCACTTCGATCCGTGCGGTCGCACCGCCATCAAGCAGCGGGCGGTTGAGCGTATAGTTCATGCCGAGGTCTTTGAGAATGTTAAAGTAGGCCATCGAGTTCCTCCGGTTTGCCGATCACGCTGTTGTTCGACCGGGCGGAAGCGCGGCTTGCGCCAGCGATTGATGCAAGTGCGAAGACGCCTGGTCGGGTCGCGCGGAAGATTGACCGGTTGGACCGGGACTGCCATATCAATTGCAGCAAGGTCGTGTTGCCGGAATTGCAACACCTTCGGCGGCCGTGCCTGGCCAGGGTTGCGGCCGGCAATTCACCAGGGTGGCAGTGGCATGGACTTTACCGCCTTGCGCTACTTTTGTGAGACCGCCAATTCGCGCTCTATCAGGGCTGCATCAGAACGGCTGCATGTCTCCCCGTCCGCAATCAGTCGCCAGATTGCGAAACTGGAGCATGAGCTGCGGGCACCGATATTCGATCGTCGGGCCCAGGGAATGGCGCTGACACCCGCGGGAGAGATCCTGCAGGCCAAGGTCGAAGGGATGATGCGCGAGTTCGACCGCATAAAGTCCCATGTCGCGGCGCTGCGCGACCTGCAGGCCGGAACGGTCGATATCTATGGGTTCCAGGCCGCGGCGGGCAGCATCGTTGCCCCAGTCCTGAATGAGTTGCATCTACGGTACCCGAATATCCTGTTCAACTTCATGGCGAGCAGTACAGACGAGACGATTGCGGCCTTGACCGATGGAACCGCGGAAATCGGTTTGGTCCTCAATCCGCCGATGCGCGATACGATCCAGAATATCGAGATCTATCGTGATCACGTCGTAATGGTGTCTGGCTCGGAGCATCCTCTTGCCGGACGTGCTACCGTGACGCTGAGCGAAGTCGCCGAATATCCGATAGTGTTGGCAGTGCCAAGTTTTGGTTTGCGGCAGCAGGTCGAACGTGCGTTCGATCTTCATGGAATCCGTCCGAATGCCTTTTGCGTGACCAACTTGGTGAGCCTGATGAAGGACCTCGCGAGTTTTGGCGACCAATGCACATTATTGCCGCGATCTGCGGTGTTGCCGGAGGTCGCAGCAGGCAACCTTGTCATCGTGCCGGTGCGCGAGCTCGCCCGGGACGCGATGGTGTTCTGCGTTTGCGTGCTTAAAGGCCGCGTACTCTCTCCGGCGGCCAAAGTTTTTGTCGATGCAATCATGACATATTGTAGTCGCCTTGGAGTTGAGCCTGAGTCACTGATCAAACGATGAATCCACGGGTGGAACTACGGCCCCGCTTCGCCGTAGCCCGTCAGGCCGCCGTAGATGAGGCGCGGTTTGACCGCGCGCAACCGTGGATAATCGATCCCGAGACTACGTTCGATTGAACGCCGGCATCACGTCCCGGGCGAACCAGCGCAACTGTTCCTCGAACTCGCGCGGTGACAGCCCTTCGGCCCAGTGGATCATGTAATCCTCCAGCCCCGGATACTTCGCCTCGATCGACTTGATGCCGTCGATCACCTGCGAAGGTGGACCGCAGAACCATGCCTTCTGCGCCACGCCATCGCGCAACGACGGAATTTTCGCTGGCGCACCAGGTGTTCCCCACGTACGCCCTTGTTCGTCCGCATAGCGCACGAAGCCGAATGGCGCGAACCACTTGTAGCGTTCGTCGTGCGCGGGCTCGACCTTGCGGATCGCCTCTTCCTGGCTGCCGGCGAGATACAGGCCGGTGCCCCAGATCATGTCCTGGCCAAGCTGCTTCTGCACGCCATGCTTCGCGCAGGCCGCCTGATAGGCGCGCACCACGTCATCCAGGATCTTCTCGCCGTTCAGCGTCACCATCGCCTTCAGGCCGTACTGCGCCATCATGTCGATGGTTTTGCCAGAGGCGACCGGCATCCAGACTTCCACCGGCAGGTGCTTCGGCCGCGGCACCATGGTGATGTCGGTAAGTTTGTAGCCGCGATAGTCCACCGGCGGCGGCGCCTCGAAATACTTGCCCTTGAAGTGGAACCGTGGCTCGTTGAAGCAGGTCAGCAGCAGCCGCAACTGTTCCTCGAAGTATTCCCGGTTCTTGTCCGCATCGATCAGCGGCGCGCCGAAGCTTTCCACCTCACGCGTGTGGTAGCCGCGCCCGACACCCATGATGACCCGGCCGTTGGTGACGATGTCGGCCATCGCGTAGTCTTCCGCGAGCCGGATCGGATGCCACATCGGCAGCACGTTGAATGCGCAGCCGAATTTCAATCGTTTGGTCTGCGTGGCGAGCCACAAGCCAAGCTGCACCAGATTCGGCAGGCACTCGTAGCCTTCGTGCTGGAAATGGTGCTCGGCGGTCCACAGCGCGTAGTAGCCGAGATCGTCCATCACGCGAGCCATGTCGCGCGTGGTGAAGAACACCTCGCTGAGGCGTTCGTTCGGATAGCGCCGGTCATTCGCCGGCGTACCGTTGATGCCGACATTGTCCAGGTCGATCTGGCCGACATAAAGGACGTGGAAGCGTTTGATCATGGCGTTCCCAACCCTGTTTCCGTAGGGCTGGATTATGCCAGCTTGACGGTTCGGCCGCCAACCCGCCCCCGAGCGCACGCTTGACTTGTCCCCGGCCGAACCGGCACGCTTCGACTAACTTCAATGGCCACAACGGCCGGACACGACGGGAGGGTACGCCGATGCTACGCAACAGGCTGTCGCGCAGGCGCGTCATGACAGGAGCGGCAGGGCTTGGCGCCGCGACCATCCTGCGCTGGCCGGCCAACGCGGCGGAATTCACCTACAAGCTGGGTTCGTCTGCGCCGATGGAACATCCGGCGATGGCGCACGATCAGATCGCCGCTGACAGGATCAAGAAGGAAACCAACGGGCGGTTCGAAATCACCATCTATCCGAACAGCGTACTCGGCGGCGATACGGCGATGATCGCGCAGACGATATCCGGTGCGATGGAGATGTACAACCTGCCGATCGATCTGCTGGCACCGCGTAATCCGGTCTGTGGTATTCCAGGCGTCGGCTTCGCATTCCCCGACATGGACCATGTCTGGGCCGCAATGGATGGCGATCTCGGCAACATGCTGCGCGGCGTCGCGGAACAGATCGGGCTCTATTGCCTGCCTAAGGGTTACGACCACGGCTTCCGCCAGATCACCACGCGCACCAAGCCGATCAACGGTCCGGACGACCTGCATGGCTTCAAGATCCGCCTGCCGGTGGCGCCTTATCTCATTTCGTTGTTCCGCCATCTCGGCGCCTCGCCGACCGCGATCAACTTCAATGAGGTGTACAGCGCGTTACAGACCGGCATCGTGGACGGACAAGAAAACCCGCTGGTGCTGATCGATACCGCCAAGCTTTACGAAGTGCAGAAATACTGCAGCCTCACCAACCATGTGTGGGCCGGATTCCACACCTCGTTCAACGTCGCGGCGTGGAAGCGGCTGCCGCCTGACCTGCAGGAGACAGTTCACCGCATCTTCACCGAGGAGGCGGTGGCGGAGCGTCAGGACTTCGTGAAGATGACGACGAACGAACAACAGAACCTGATCACCAAGGGTCTGACGTTCAATGCGCCGGACAGCAAGCCGTTCCGCGAGGTACTGGCGAAGTCCGGCTTCTATCCCGACATGAAGAAGACCGCGGGCGACCAGGCCTGGGCGCTGTTGGAGAAATACGTCGGTCCGCTGACGTCATGAACCTCGACACGCCGGAGTTCGCCACGGCGATCGCCCAGCCGGCCGCGCCCGGCTGGGCAGCGCTGCGGCGCGGCGCCTTCCTGCTCGACCAGGCGATCGGCAGAACCTGCGAGGCGATCGGCGCAACGCTGGTCGTGGCCGAGGTTTGTATCCTGTTCGCGGGCGTGGTCTCGCGCTACGTGCTCGACAGTCCACTGTTCTGGACTGACGAACTCGCCAACTTCCTGTTCCTGTGGCTGTCGATGCTCGGCATGGTCGTCGCGCTGCGGCGTGACGGCCACATGCGGCTGACCACGCTGGCCAACTGGGTGCCGGCGCAGTTGGCCAGTTGGTTCGCCGCCGTCGCCTCGCTGGTGGTGATCGCCTTCGTGCTGGAGGTCCTGCTGCCGGCCGCGCAGTACCTGGATCAGGAGCGCTATGTCGAGCTGATCTCGCTACAGATCTCCGACGGCTATCGCGTCGTCGCCATCGTGGTCGGCATTTCGCTCGCCGCGGTCATCTCTTTGTTGCGCCTGCTGGAAACAACGACGGCGCGGAGTTTCGCGCTGGCACTGGCAACCGTTGCCGGCATCGCGGCGCTGCTGTGGATCTGCCAACCGCTGTTGCTTGCGATGGGCTTCGGCAGCCTGATCGTGTTCTTCGTTGTCATCGTTGCCGCGTGCGTCGCTATCGGCGTGCCAATCGCCTTCGCGTTCGGCATTGCCACCATGTCATATCTTGGTCTCACCAGCAGCCTGCCGCTGTCCGTCGTGGTGAACCGGATGGACGAGGGTATGTCGAACCTACTGCTGCTGTCGGTGCCGATGTTCGTGTTTCTCGGCTTGCTGATGGAGATGACCGGCATCGCGCGCGTGATGGTGGCGTTCCTCGCGGCATTGGTTGGCCACGTGCGCGGCGGCCTGTCCTACGTGCTACTTGGCGCAATGTATCTGGTGTCCGGCATTTCCGGATCGAAGGCGGCCGACATGGCGGCGGTCGCCCCGGTGCTGTTTCCCGAGATGAAGGCGCGCGGCGCGCGGCCGGGCGATCTGGTGGCGGTGCTCGGCATCGGCGGACTGGGCCATCTCGGCGTGCAGT
>DATKFJ010000331.1:0-4892 GCA_035511435.1 Acetobacteraceae bacterium
CCGAGTTCAGCGCCATCCTGTCGCGCCAGAGTGAGGAACGGGCCTGATGCGAGCAGCCCCAATGGTAACCAGCTTGGAGGGCAGCTAGCGATGGCAGCCATGCTTCCGGGACGCTCGGGCGGTCAGCGCGGCCGCTACCGGCCGCTGTCCGAGATCAACGTCACGCCACTGGTCGACGTGATGCTGGTGCTGCTGATCATCTTCATGGTGACGGCGCCGCTGATGACGTCGGGCGTGTCGGTCGATCTGCCGAAGACGGACGCCAAGCCGCTGAATACCGACAGCCAGCCGCTGACCGTGTCGGTCGACGCGACGGGGAAGATTTTCCTGCAGGACCAGCAGGTGGAATTGCCTGAGCTGGTGGCGAAGCTGCAGGCGATCGCGCAGAACAACCAGGATCGCCGCATCTTTGTGCGTGGCGACAAGAACATCGCCTATGGGAGGATCATGGAGGTTATGGGCACGATCACCCAGGGCGGCTTCACCAAGGTGGCGCTGCTGGCGGAACAGCCGGGAACGCCGCCCGCCGCGCAACCGACCACGCCCGCCGCCGCGCCCACGCCCGCCGCCGCGCCCACGCCAGCTCCGACACAGTCCCCAGCCACTTCGCCTGGCAGCGCCGCTTCCCCAAAGGGCGGTTGAGGGAACCGCGTGCTGCAACGCGTCCTGCGTGGAGGGGATCACCTGGGAAGCCGAACCCGGGCGATCAGTCCTGGCTTGCGCCTGGGCGCGATCATCTCCGCGCTGGTCCACCTGGTGATCCTGATTGCGCTGCTGGTGGGCCTGCCGCATTCCCAACCGCCCGATGAGCCGCAGGAAACCACGGTGTCAATGGTGTTCGATGGCACGGCGGCGACTTCGGTGAAGGCGCCGGCGCCGGCCGCCGTGCCGGCACCGTCCACCGCGCCTGAGCCCACTCCCGCGCCGCCGACGCAACAGCAGCCAAAGCCGCAGCCGATCGAGGCGCCGCCGCCCCCTCCGCCACCGCCACCACCCCCGCCGCCGCAGGCGGTGGCGCCACCGGTACCAACCCCGCCGACGCCACAGCCGCCACCGACGCCGACGCCGGCGCCCACCACAGCCCCACCGCCGCCGGCGGCGCCCCCGAGCCCGCCGCAGGCGCAACCGCCATTGCCCACGCCACCGCTGCCGGTGCCACCGCCGCCCGTTCCGGCGCCGGCCAGTGCCCCAAGCCCGACCTCGCAGCCGAATCCCACGAAGAATCCGGCGCCACAAAGCGACGCGCTGGAGAACACGCTGGAGAAGCTGCGCAGCCTGCAGAAGCAGACGCAGCCGCCGAAGTCCAAGTACAACCCGCAAGCCGGGGGCGCGCCGAACGGCGGCGGCAATCCGCAGAGCGATGACACATCGGCGCTTACGCTCGCGCAGCGCGGTGCGATCGGCGACTACGTGCGGCGCTGCTGGAGCACGGACCCGGGCATGCTGGACCTCGACAAGATGCAGGTTCTGCTGACCGTCAAGACGGACGGCAGCGGGGTGGTGCGTCAGGCCGCGGTGGCGGACGCGGACCAGGGCCGGGTGTCTGGCGACATGCGGCTGCGAGTGTTTTCGGAGCGCGCCATCCGTGCCGTGCTCGACCCGAATTGTGCGAACCTGCCGCTGCCGCCGAAGATGCTTGGCCAGGTACGTGAATTCACCTTCCGATTCCGACCGTGAGCGAAATCACTTCAGGGAAGACGCCGCTATGACAGGTTTGCCTATTTTGCCGATTGGCCGCCGCTTGCTTCTGACAGGTGCCGCTGGTTCCGCCGCGCTGCTTGCCGCCCCGGGCGGTGTGCGAGCCCAGGCGCTGGCACCGCCGCAATCGGCAGCGGGTGCGCCGGCTGCCGGCCAAAGCGCGGTGATCGACGTCAATCGCGCGCGCACCGACCCGATTCCGATCGCGATCCCGGCATTGGGCGGCGGCGATGGTGCGTCCGCCCAGCTCGGCCAGGACATCGCCAACGTCATCACCAACGACCTTGCTCATTCCGGCCTGTTCCGGCCGATCGCGCCTGCCGCGTTCATCCAGGGCGCGCAAGGCGACGTGCCGAACTTCGCCAACTGGAAATCCATCGGCGCGCAGGCGCTGGTGACGGGGCGTGCTGAAGCACAGAGCGGCGGCCAGATCCGGGTCGAGTTCCGGCTGTGGGACGTGCTGCCGCAGCAGCAGATCCAGGGGACCGCATACACTACCAGCGAGGCCAACTGGCGGCGCATCGCCCATATAATGGCCGATGTGATCTATGAGCGGCTGCTTGGCGAGAAAGGCTATTTCGATACGCGCATTGTTTATATTGCCGCCACCGGTCCGCGCGGGAGGCAGACCAAACGGCTCGCGATCATGGACCAGGACAGCGAGAACAACCGCTACCTGACGGACGGTTCCTGGCTCGTGCTGACGCCGCGTTTCCATCCGACGCGCGACGAGATTGCCTTCATGAGCTACGCCAACAATCGCCCGCGGGTCTATACCTTCGACCTGGGCACCGGACAGCAGAGAGTGCTTGGCGATTTCGCAGGCATGACCTTCGCGCCGCGCTTTTCGCCCGACGGCAACAGCGTCATCATGTCGGTGTCGGTGGGTGGCGGTTCGGACATCGTCACCGTCGATCTGGCCAGCCGAGCGTCACGCCGGCTGACCAATTCCGGCGCGATCGACGTCAGCCCGTGCTATAGCCCGGACGGCAGCCGGATCACGTTCAACTCGGACCGCGGCGGCGACCAGCAACTGTATGTGATGGGCGCCGATGGCGGCGGGGTGAAGCGCATCAGCTTCGGTTCCGGGCGCTATGCCACGCCGGTGTGGTCGCCGCGCGGCGACCTGATCGCCTACACCCGGTTCGGCGGCGATTCGGGCAACTTTGCGATCGGCGTCATGCATCCGGACGGATCGGGGGAACGCATCTTGTCGGAAAGCTTCGCTGTGGAAGGACCGACGTTCGCCCCGAACGGCCGTGTCCTGATGTTCTGGCGCTCGACCGCGGCGCGCGACAATCGGGGTAGCGGGTACTCGTCGCGGCTGGTGTCGATCGACATCACCGGTTTCAACGAGCGGGTGGTGGCGACCCCGACCGACGCCTCGGATCCGGCGTGGTCGCCCCTGGCTGCGTAGTTCTTACGGTACGGCAATAAGCCCGCCGCATCGGCGAATGGCATCACGCCACTCCAGCGGTGGCACCAGATCGCCGGCGTTTTTGATCGGCCGCCGGTTTCGGCTATGAACGCGCGCGACAATTCCCAGCGCCGATCGGAGACACTCGCGCCATGCCCAATTTTACGCCCGCGGCGCTGCACGCGCTGACCAGTCTTGTCGTCACGCGCATGGGAAGCGCACCGGAGGAAACGCAGGAGGTCGCGGACCACTTGGTGCGCGCCAACCTGACCGGCCATGACAGCCACGGTGTCGGCATGCTGCCCGCCTACGTTCGGCTGCTGCGGGACGGGCTGCTGGTGCCCAACCAGACGGCGCATACCGTGCTGGATGCCGGCGCGCTGCTGGTGATCGATGCGCGCCGCGGTTTTGGCCAGCGGATGGCGGCCGATGCGGTGCGCCGCGCGATCGAGCGCGCACGCGAACTCGGTGCCTGCGTGCTGGCGCTACGCAACAGCTCTCATGTCGGGCGGATCGGCACGTATGGCGAGCTGGCGACGCGCGCCGGCATGGCGTTCACCGCGTTCGTCAATGTCGCCGACCATCGCGATGTGCAGGCGCCCTGGGCCTGCGCTGAAGCGCGCCTTGGTACCAACCCGTTCTGCACCGCAGTCCCTGGCCCGATGGGCGGTGAGGCGGGCGGCGAGGCGGGCGGTGAAGAGTGGCCGGGGCTGATGCTCGATATGGCGACCACCACGATTGCGGCCGGCAAGGCGCGCGTGGCGTACAACAAGGGCGTGCCGGTCCCTGAGGGTTCGCTGATCGACGCGGCCGGAAAGCCGACCAACGATCCCGCAGGCTTCATCGCCGACCATGCCGGCGCGCTGTTGTCGTTCGGCCGGCACAAGGGGTCCGGGCTGGCGATAATGTGCGAAATCATGGCGGGCGCGATCGGCGGCGGTCAGCGAGCGGAACAACCGGTGCAGGGCGGCATCCTGAATTCGATGCTGGCGACGGTGATCGACCTGTCGCGGTTGGGCGGCGCCGCGGCGATCGGCCAGAACATCGAGGCCACCAAGGCGCATATCCGCTCCTCACGGACAGCGCCGGGTTTTGATGAGGTATTGCTGCCTGGCGAGCCGGAGCGTCGCAACGCGAAGCACCGTGCACAGGTCGGGATCGAGGTCGATGACACCACGTGGCGAGACATCCGCGAGGCGGCCACCACGCTTGGTATCACCGAGGCGGAGATCGAACGAACGGTCGGCGTCAATTAGCCGGATGCTGAGTGCGGTGGTTCGCCACTGTCGTTGCGAGCGGCGCAGCGGCGCGGCAATCTTCGGCGGGGGTGCAGGTGCGGCTCTGATCGCAAGCTGCGCTCCTGCCAATGCCAGCGGCATTGCTGCTTGATCCGGATGGGTGGCCGAGTGGTTTAAGGCAGCGGTCTTGAAAACCGCCAATCCGCAAGGGTTCGTGGGTTCGAATCCCACCCCATCCGCCAGCACCCAATCTCAAGCCATCCCTGCCTGTCTCCATATGACCAATAATTCATTGATAAACCAGACATTTATCCACTGAGTCATCTCAATCTGTCCCGACCCGATCCGGCCAATCCCACTTTTCCTTGTGGGTAGCCTTGTGAGTCAGGAGGCTTGCCAAGCCATCCCGAGAGGCTACAATCGGGTTGTGGGTTGTGGGTAGAGGCGCAGATCATGGCGGATGGCAAGCTTTCCACCTTGAAGATCAAGGCGTTAACCAAGAAGGGATTGTATGGGGATGGCAACGGCTTGTACCTGCA
>DATKFJ010000332.1:0-5349 GCA_035511435.1 Acetobacteraceae bacterium
TGACCCTGTAGATCGATCGAGTGCGTCATGCGGCTCCGCGTAGGTCGGCCCTTGTGCCCGCGTCAAGCTGCGGCCAATGCTGTGTCATGGACACGATGTCGTAGAGTAGAGACGTGTCATGGACACGATGTCATAGAGACGTGTCATGGACACGATGTCAGGGACACGATGAACGAGAAGCTGCTCGGCGTACTTGGCGGCATGGGCCCGCTGGCCAGCGCGCAATTCATGGTACGGCTGACGCTGCTGACCCCCGCCATGCGCGATCAGGAGCACATCCCGACGGTGCTGTGGTCCGATCCGCGCGTGCCCGACCGAACCGTCGGGAAGCTGGGCGGCGGCGCGGATCCCCTGCCCTGGCTGCTGCGCGGCATCGAGGGTTTGCAGCAGGCCGGGTGCGGCGCGATCGCCATACCGTGCAACACTGCGCACGGCTGGTTCGATGAGATGCAGCAGGCGGCCCGCGTGCCGATCCTGCACATCGTGGATGCCGCCGCGACGGAGTTGCGCCGCATGGGCTTCGATGGTGGGACGATCGGCGTGATGGGCACGCAGGCGACGCTGGCGATGCGGCTGTATCAGGACCGGCTGGGTGCGCTGGGTTGGCACTGCATTGTGCCGGATCGCGATGCGATGCAGCGGCTGGTCAGCCCGGCGATCGCGCTGGTGAAGGCCAATCGCGTATCCGAGGCGTATGCGCCATTGGCTGATGTCGTGCGGGAACTGGGTGCGCGCGGCGCCGCGTGTGTGGTGCTGGGGTGTACCGAGATTCCGCTGGGCATTCAGGCTGGGCCTGAACCGGCGTTGCCGGTTGTGGACACCATCGACGCGTTGGCGCGCGCGGCGATTGCATGGGCTGGAAAGTAATCCTCGCCGGCGCGGGTTGCGCGGATCCGAGCGGAAAATCGCAACCATAGGGTTTTGCTGCTGTTTCGATCTGTCCGGAATTGGCGATCAGGTCGTTCGGTGCGGGCCCGTGGGGTGATCGACAAGGCTCCGGCGCGGAACCTGCGTGAGCGGATTCCATCGGCGGATGGCGTTGCGTGCGGACTGCCGTCCTGGAGGAGCTTGCCGCGATCGGCTTGGTGCGGCGATGCCGGGTGCAGGTGACCAGGGAGCATGACGCCGGCTTAGCCGCCGGGCCGGATCGATGGGGCCATGAGTGACAGCACCCGGAGTGATTGCGGTCTTGGGGGTTGGTCTCTAACTTTAGGTTCGATCGACCACGGGAAACCAAAATGAGATCACTCATACAACTTCAACTTGCAATTCGATAAATTTTGGATTAAATACGTTTTTATGCGGAGTTGGCCGCGAACGACCGATGGCAAGGCCTTGAGCGGCCGCCACTCTAAAGCGAGGGTATTGATGAAAAGGATTTTCCTGGCGTCCGTCGCGGTGCTGTCCGTCGCCGTGTTCACGCCAATGGCGGCCTACGCCAACATCATCGAAGGCCTCGTCAATACAGGCGCGGGTCTGACCGATGGACAGATCGACCCAAATTATGCCGTCGTCCAGCTACCCACCGTCGATAGCCCGGCCACGCAGGCGGTTGCCGTCGTGGGCGGCGGCTTCCCATTCGGATATTGGGTGGTTCCTGCCACAAGTTCCAATGCCAACTGGATTTCAGCCGAGGGACGCGATCCGAATTTGGATCCGAACCTGGATGGCACTTATGAGTATCAGCTAAGATTCTTCCTGGCTTCCAATGCCGCCTCTCTGACGATCTCCGGGAATTGGGCGGCTGACAACCGCGGCAGCGACATTTTGCTCAACGGCGTCAGCTCCGGCGAAACGACTGGGCCCGTGGGTGCCAATGGCTACACGGAACTGACGTCCTTTGTCGTAAGCGGCACCGGCCATGCCGGGTGGAACGACCTGGACTTCGACACGGTGAACTTCGCGCAGAGCGGCGGTAACCCAACCGGCTTGCTGGTAACGGATATCTCTGGCTTCTATACGCCCGAAGACATTGTGCCCCACAGCATCGTCGCTGCCCCTGAACCAGCCTCCATCGCCATACTCGGCGCCGGCCTGTTAAGCATCGGCGTAATCCGTCGCAAGCGAGCCTGACTCGGCGCGAGCCTGACACGGCGCAAGCCGGGGAAAATCACGCGAGGAGCAATGCGGCGCGTCAGGCCTGATCGCTGTCTCGTCGGCTCAGCAGCGCCGCATGCAGCGCCTCCCAGCTTGCCCTGTCCGGTGCGCAGATCAGGCCGCCATCGGTAACCGTCGGCCGATAGGTACTGCCATCCAGCCGCGCCGAATATCCACCGGCCTCCCGGTGCAGCAACCAGCCGGGACAATGGTCCCATGGCAGCAGCCTGTTGAAGAACAGGAAATGGCAGTGCCCGCCAGCCGCCATGCGGTATTCATGCGCGGCGCAGCGATAATCCCAACTGCCGCCAACGCGGGGCAGATTGGCACAGAGCACCGAACGCTGCGGCTCCGGCAGGAACCGCCACGACACGTTGCCTGTCATCTCAGCCACGGGAACCGCGGCAGCAACGTGCAGCGCACTGCGCTGGCCGTCCGCGGCCTGCGTCCACGCACCCCCGCCCCGCAGCGCCAGTGCCGTGTCGTCGCCGACCGGATCGTGGATCGCCGCCGCCACTACTTCGCCGCGCAGCACCACCGCGGCCATCATGCCGAACAGCGGCAGCCCCGCGGCATAGTTTGAAGTGCCGTCGATCGGATCGACCACGAATGCCAGCTCTGCGTCCGCCAGCAGGCGAAGCCGCGTCGGATCGGCCGATGTCGCTTCTTCGCCGATCACCGCGGCGGAAGGAAACCGGCGCTCCAGCGCCGCGGTCAGTCGCCTCTCGGCTGCCTCATCCGCCTCTGTGACCAGATCGAGCGGGCCGGTCTTCTGCCGCACCGCGCCACCGCCCAGCTTGCGAAATCGCGGCATGACCTCGGTCCGGCCGACCTCGCGCAGCAACTCGGCCAACGCCGCCAGGTCGCGCGCGCCGAACATCATTCCCGCCGTTCGAACCGCGCGCGATCGGCCGGCAACAGGCGCACCGTGACGTGCACGGCGGCATCGACGTCGCGCCGGTCCACCACTTCGCCGTGCTGATACAGCCACGCCAGCCGAGCGCCGTCCTCGGACGGAATGTCGTAGTTGGCGAGTTCCATGCCGGAGGCGATCCGTGCATCGATCGCGTCCTTCAATCGGCCCAATCCCTCGCCGCTGATCGCCGAGACCGCGATCGCGCCCGACCGTTCCGGGACGAACGCCACGCCGCCCATCAGATCGGCCTTGTTCAGCACCTCGATGGTGCGCTCCGGCCAGTCCGCGTCCAGCGCGCCATCCGCCACCATGTCGTCCAGCACCGCCACCACATCGGCGCGCTGCGCGGCGCTGTCCGGGTGAGCGGCGTCACGGACATGCAGGATCACGTCGGCCTCCGCCACCTCCTCCAGCGTGGCGCGGAATGCCGCCACCAGCTCGTGCGGCAATTCGCTGATGAAACCCACGGTGTCGGACAGGATGGCGCGCCGGCCGGACGGCAGGCGCAGTCCACGCATGGTCGGATCGAGCGTGGCGAACAACTGATCGCGCGCGACCACTTCCGCCCCGGTCATTGCATTGAACAGCGTGGATTTTCCCGCGTTGGTGTAGCCGACCAGCGCCACCACGGGGAACGGCACCCGACGGCGCGCGAAACGGTGCAGGCCGCGGGTACGACGCACCTGGTCCAGGTCTTTCTTCAGGCGCACCATGCGCTCGTCGATCTGGCGGCGGTCAGCCTCGATCTGCGTCTCGCCGGGACCGCCCAGGAACCCGAAGCCGCCGCGCTGACGCTCCAGATGGGTCCAGGACCGCACCAGGCGCGAACGCTGGTAGTCCAGATGCGCCAGCTCCACCTGCAACGCGCCTTCCCGCGTCACCGCGCGCTCGCCGAAGATGTCCAGGATGAGCCCGGTGCGGTCGATTACCTTGCAGCCCCAGGCGCGCTCCAGATTGCGCTGCTGCACGGGCGACAGGGCGGCGTCGAGAATGGCGACGGTGACGCCCTGCTCGGCGATCGCGCGACCCTGCAAGGTGACATTGCCCTCGCCCAGCAGCGTGCTGGGCCGCCGGCCGCGCAACGGCACAATGGCGGTATGCACCACCACGAGCCCGATCGAGGCGGCCAGACCCACCGCTTCGGCGAGGCGATGTTCGGCCGTGCGCGGCGCATCGGTGCCGCGATCGCGATCGGACCGATCCCACGGCAGCAGGACCGCCGCCCGGGTGGGCGCGGTGCTGGCGCCGTTCATCCGATCGGACAGCTTCCCGCCGTCACTCGCCTGCGGCAGGTGTCAGCTCCCGCGCCGGCGCACCGACAGCTTCGGTCTTGGCGGCATCGAACAACTGAATCGGGGCACCCGGCATCACCGTGCTGATCGCATGCTTGTAGACCAACTGGGTGTGCCCATCCCGACGCAGCAGGACAGAAAAGTTGTCAAACCAAGTGATTATGCCCTGGAGCTTTACCCCGTTCACCAGGAACACTGTTACCGGAGTCTTCTGCTTTCGCACATGATTCAGGAATACGTCCTGAACGTTTTGCGATTTCTCATTGGCCACGGCGCGATCCTTCTTCTTGTCCTTGCCGTCGTTGTTGTTCAGCCCAGGACGGGCGTGGCACGGCCGCCCTGTGTCATCAGTCTACCAGCGGCACCCTTTCACACAAGCTCACGAAGCCGTGCGGCGAGGTCGAGAGCGGTAGGGAAATGGAGATCGGGATGCGCGCGGTCAATACCACCATCGTGTGCGGCGTCGCCGATCAGCACGGCGGTGACGCCGGCCGCGCGGGCGGTGCGCATATCGAGCGCGGTATCCCCGAGATACCAGACGGCGCGGCCGGCGGCACAGCCGAGTTGAGTGAGCGCCAGCAGGATCGGCGCCGGATCCGGCTTGTCGGCAGCAGCATCGCCGGCACCGATGACCGTGCCGAAATGCCCGGCCCAGCCGAGATGCGCCACCTCGGCGCGCAGGTATTTCCCCGCCTTGTTCGACACCACGCCCTGCGGCAACCGAGCGCCGGCGGCGAGCGCATCCGTCACACCAGGCATCGGCGCCACATGATCCAGGTGCTGCGCCGCGAACGCCGCGTAGAAAATGTCGCGCGCGCGTTGCCAATCCGCGCCGAACATCACCGGAAAGCTCTCGCGCAGCGACACGCGGACACGCTCCTTGGTATCCGTCGTGCTCCAGGACGGCATGGCGAATTGGCTGAACGCCGCGTTGAGCGCGGCTGTGATGCCGGTCCAGCCATCCACCAGCGTGTTGTCCCAATCGTAGAGCAGGGCGGCGGGGCGCATTCCGCGTCAGGCGGCGCCGTCCGGAGGCACCCACGG
>DATKFJ010000333.1:0-5349 GCA_035511435.1 Acetobacteraceae bacterium
CGCACCGCAGCAGATCACCGAAGAGGTGAAGGCGGCGGAGTAGCGGCTGGCTTGTCGGTTTGAATGGAAGGCCGGCGGCACGCGAGTGCCGCCGGCCTTTTGTTTGGGGCGCTCTCTGTGCTATGACCACAGTAGTCACAGTGGGAGGCCGCGATGCATGAAATCCAGTTGCGCGATGCCAAGGCGACGCTGTCGGCGGTCATCGACAAGGCCGCACACGGTGAACCCGTTATCATCACCCGCCACGGCAAGCCGACCGCGGTCATCATCGGCTTCCAGGAATGGCAGCGTCTGGCCGATGTGCCGTCATTTGGCAGGCTGCTCATGGCAGCACCGATTGAGCCTGGTGACCTGCCCGATCGGAGCCAGGCTGGTCTTCCGGATACCGAGTTGTGACTTCTTACCTGGTGGACACGAACGTCATTTCGGCTGGTTCGCCAGGCCGTGCGAGTGCCCAGGCATCGCCGCTGGTCGCATGGATGGTCAGGCACACCAACAGCCTGTTCCTCTCGGTCGTCACGATCGCCGAGATCGAGGACGGGATCGCGAAGGCCCGACGCTCGGGCGCCGATCGGAAGGCGGGTGGCTTGGCAGATTGGCTGGAAACGGTGCTGCACCTTTACGCCAGCCGGATTCTGGTCCTCGACATCGCGACTGCTCGTCTTGTCGGCGCTCTGTCTGACCGAGCGCGCGGGCAGGGTCATGCGCCAGGATTTCCAGATTTGGTCATTGCGGCGACTGCGCAATTGCACGGCCTGACGATCCTGACGCGCAATCTTCGCCACTTCGCACCGTTGGAAGTGGCTGTGCATGATCCATTCGCCAGCGTGCCGATGTCGTGAATCGACGTCGGCATTTGCGGCTGAGCGCTTCAAATGGATGCACTGCCGTGGCACAAGTGGACGATGGGTAGTGCGTCAGTTTGGAAATCACGATAACTGGTGGGTCACAAGAACCATGAGCGACCAAACCCCCCACGCCCACGCCGCATAACCGAGAAATCGGTTGCCTGCTATGAAGGACGCTGAACGATGAGTAGCCCAGGTACCACATCCGGCTTCCATCACGTCGCGATCCGCGCGGTGGATTTCGACGCGACCGTGCGTTTCTACACTGAAGGACTGGGCTTCAAAGTCCATTACGGGTTCTCGGTGCCCGGTCGGATCGACCGCGCCGCGTTTCTGGATGCGGGCGATGGCCGCTACGTCGAAGTGTTCGGGCAAGGTTCTACGGTGCAGGCCGAGGGCCGTCGGCGCCGTCCCGACGAAGAGCAGACCGAAGGCGCACTGCTGCATTTCTGCCTGCGGGTCGCCGATGTGGCAGCGTCCTACCGACGCGCACTGGCGGCCGGGGCCATTTCGCGCATCGAGCCACGCATCGCCAAGCTGGGCGGCGAACCGCCGGCAGAAGTTCATATTGCATTTGTCACGGGACCGAACGGTGAGGTCATCGAATTTCTGAAAAGCGAGCAACTCTAGCGGATCCTGCGGCGATCAATCAGGAGCGCGGGCACCCGTAGGCAGCATCGCCAAGAAAGCATTTAACGCAGATGTAAGAAGATGCACGCAGATACACGCAGATAGCCACAGGCGGAATGATCTGTGGGGGCATGTACTCGGCAAGCTGCGCCCGGAAATCAAATGCATGATCCATGGCCTGCGAACCGCGCAGAACCATCTGCGTGCATCTTCTTACATCTGCGGCAAATGCTTTCTTATCTCGCAGCACCATCAGTTTCTCAGCGTGGGCCGAGACGGCGCGCGATCGCGATCGCGCGCCTCGCGTCGCTGCTTGATCAGCGTGACGAAAGCGCGGGCGTGGTCGCCGGCGCTGCCGCACCCGCCCCGTACCGCCGTGCCAGTGCCGCGCAGGCCATGAGCTGGATCTGATGGAACAGCATCAGCGGCAGCACGACCAGGCCAAGTGACTGGCCGGCGAACAGCACGCTGGCCATTGGCAGGCCGCTGGCAAGGCTTTTCTTGGAGCCGCAAAACACGATGGTGATTTCATCGGCGCGGGTGAAGCCGAACAGCCGGCTGATCCCGGTGGTCGCCAGCAGCACTGCGGCGAGCAAGGCGGCGTCCAGCAGCAGCAGCGACAGCAGTTGGCGGGCATCGAGCTGGTGCCAGATGCCGTGCGTCACGCCCTCGCTGAAGGCGACATAGACCACCAGCAGGATCGATCCGCGATCGACCAGGCTGGTGACGCGCTTGTTGCGGGCGACCCAGTCGCCGATCCACGGCCGGGCGAGCTGGCCGGCGGCGAACGGCAGCAGCAATTGCAGCACGATGTCGGCCACGCCGCGGGCGGAAAAGACGTTCTGGGTGCGGAGCAGCAGGCCGGCCAGCAGCGGCGTCAGGGCGATGCCGAACAGGTTGGACGCGGTGGCCGCGCACAGCGCCGCCGGCACATTGCCGCGGGCGATCGAGGTGAAGGCGATCGAGGACTGCACGGTGGACGGCAGCACGCACAGCATCAGCACGCCGCCCCATAGCGCCGGGGTCAGCAGGTTGGGCGCCAGCGCGCGGGCGGTCAGGCCGATTGCGGGGAACAGCAGGAAGGTGCTGGCCAGGACGACGGCATGCAGCCGCCAATGCCTGGCACCTGCCAGCGCTGCCTGGGGTGCCAGCCGGGCGCCTTGCAGGAAGAACATCAGAGCGATCACCGCGATGGTGGCTCCGCCTGCGATCGCGGTGCCGCGGCCGTAAACCGGGAGAGCCGAGGCCAGCGCGACCATGCCCAGGATGGCGACGATGTAGGGGTCGATGCTCAGGCGTGACAGCAGGGTCTTCATGGGGACCGGCCTTGCTCGGGTTGCCGTGGCTCGGAATATCCGCCGGCGGTGGTCATTGTGAAGCATGGTTGTCACGCTTATTGTTATCATGAATTGTGGTAACGGGGATTGCGCCATGCTCGATCCGGTATTGCTTGAGAGCTTCCTCGCGGTGTCCCAGACGCGCAATTTCAGCGAGGCGGGGCGGCGGCTTGGCCTGCGGCAGACCACCGTCAGCCAGCACATCCGCAAGCTGGAGCAGGAAGCCGGGCGGCGGCTGTTCGTGCGCGACACGCATTCCGTGGTGCCCACGGCGGATGGCGAGGCGATGGAGGGTTTCGCCCGCGCGATCCTGGAGGCCGGCGAGCGGGCGCGGCGCCACTTCGCCGGCTCGCAGTTGCGCGGGCGGGTGCGGTTCGGCGCATCGGAGGATTTCGTCACCTCGCGCCTGCCGGAGCTGCTGCGCGAGTTCGTTGGGCTGCATCCGCTGGTGGACCTGGAACTGACGGTCGATCTCAGCGCCACGCTGTACCAGATGCTGGATGCCGGCGATCTGGACGTGGTGCTGTGCAAGCGCCGGGCGGGTGACGATCGGGGGCGGCTGGTCTGGCGCGACCGGCTGGCGTGGATCGGCACCGAGGCGACCCGCATCGACCCCGGCCAGCCGCTGCCGCTGATCCTGTACACGCCGCCCAGCATCACGCGGAGCGTGGCACTGGAAAGCCTGGAACGTGCTGGCCGGCCGTGGCGCATCGTCTGTTCCAGCGGCAGCCTGAGTGGGCTGCGTGCCGCGGCACTGGCCGGACTGGGGGTGACCGTGCATGCGCGCGGCCTGATGCCGGAGGGGTTGTCGGAGATGCCGGCGGCCTATCGGCTGCCCGATCTGGGGGACGTGGAGTTCGTGGTGCTGGGCGCCTCTCGGCAGGACCGTGGGCCGGCGGCGGAATTGGCGGCGGCGATTCTGGCCAATGGCGATCGGCTGCAGCGGCGGATCGTGACGGGCGGAGGGGCCTGACAAAGAAATGGACTTGCCCCGGCGGGTTTGGTTCACTAGTTAATAGTTGCGCGCAACTATTAGGGATAACACCGATGCCGCGGCCCGCGAAGCAGGATGGGCTCGATAAGTTCCGACGCCTGCGCGCCAATCGGAAGGCGCGCGGCATGAAGCTCGTGCGCATCTGGGTACCGGATCCCCAGGCCCCGGGATTTGCCGAAGAGGCACGCCGTCAAGCTGCCTTGCTCCGGGGCGCTCCAGAGGAGCAGGAGGCGCTCGACTTCATTGAAGCTGTGATGGATACCGATGGCTGGACATGAGGCGAGGCGATATCGTCACTGTATCGGTCCCGGGCGACTACGGAAAACCTCGGCCGGCGGTGGTGATACAGTCGGACCGACTTGATGATACCGACAGCGTGCTCCTGTGTCTTCTGACCACGATGGAGCGGGATGCCTCGTTCTACCGCATTGCGGTGGACGCCATGCTGTTGACCGGCCTGCACAGAGCCTCGCAGATCATGGTGGACAAGATCGTGACTGTGAAACGCGAGAAGTGCGGTGGAGCAGTCGGGCGATTGGACCAGCCGACAATGCTGGCGTTGAACCGCACGCTGGCACTGGTACTCGGGATTGCCGACTGAAGCGTAAGAGGCCGATTCTTCAGTAGGCGAGGCACGTCGGTTGGTGGGGAAAACCTGGCTGACCGATATTGACTTGCCCCGGACCCGCCACTAGGTTCCGCCCCCTCTGGCCGACCCACAAGTGTTTATCGGGCGGCCGTCGTTTGCAGGCTAAAGTCGCGTGCGGCGCCGCCTCCGGACTGACCGGCGGGCCCAGGCCGTGGGCTTTAAGACCCCGCAGGGTGGGATGTCCCAGCCGGCGGGCTTCGCCTGTCAAAGACGGCTGCAGCGACGGCGCGGGTTGGCCGACGCAATGAAAGAGGCTCGATGCCGACCATCAATCAACTCATCGCCCACGGGCGGGAGCGACAGAAGACGCGGAACACGGTGCCGGCACTGCAAGGCTGCCCGCAGAAGCGTGGCGTATGCACGCGCGTCTATACCACCACGCCGAAGAAGCCGAACTCGGCGCTGCGCAAAGTGGCAAAGGTGCGGCTGACCAACGGCTACGAGGTGGTCAGCTACATTCCGGGCGAAGGCCACAACTTGCAGGAGCACAGCGTGGTGCTGATCCGCGGCGGGCGGGTGAAGGATCTGCCGGGCGTGCGGTACCATATTCTGCGTGGCGTGCTGGATACCCAGGGCATTGCCAAGCGTCGCCAGCGTCGTTCGCTGTACGGCGCGAAGCGGCCGAAGTAGGGGGTCCGGAGATGTCCCGTCGTCGCCGTGCGGTCAAACGCGAGATCCTGCCGGACGCCAAGTTCGGCGACATCGTCATCAGCCGCTTCATGAATGCGCTGATGTACGACGGCAAGAAGTCGGTTGCCGAGGGGACCGTGTACGGAGCGCTGGACGTGATGAAGCGCCGGGGTGGCGCGCAGGCCGACCCGGTGCGCATGTTCCACGAGGCGCTGGACAACGTGAAGCCGGCGGTGGAGGTGCGGTCCCGTCGTGTCGGCG
>DATKFJ010000334.1:0-6865 GCA_035511435.1 Acetobacteraceae bacterium
GGACCTGGTCGAGAATGCCATCAACGGCATGCTGACCGGCCTCGACCCGCATTCCAGCTACATGAACGCGAAGCAGTTCCGCGACATGCAGGTCCAGACCAAGGGCGAGTTCGGCGGCCTCGGCATCGAGGTCACCCAGGAGAACGGCTACATCAAGGTGATCAGCCCGATCGATGACACGCCGGCGGCGAAGGCCGGGGTCAAGGCCGGCGACATCATCACCGCACTGGACGGCAAGACCGTGCAGGGCCTGTCGCTGCAGGATTCGGTCGACGAAATGCGCGGCCTGCCGAATTCGAAGATCACGCTGACCATCAAGCGCGCGGGCATCGATAAGCCGATCGAGCTCTCCATGCTGCGGGAGATCATCCATATCCAGGTGATCAAGCAGCGGATGGAACCGGACGGCATCGGCTATGTGCGCCTGACCCAGTTCACCGAACAGGCAGACGCCGGCATCAAGCAGGCGGTGAAGACGCTGAAGCAGCAGGCTGGCGGCAAACTGAAGGGGCTGATCCTCGACCTGCGCAACAATCCGGGCGGCCTGCTGGACCAGGCGGTCGCGGTATCCGGCGACTTCATCGATCAGGGCGAAATCGTCTCCACCCGTGCACGCCACGCCGAGGACGGCCAGCGCTGGGATGCCAAGGGCGACGATATCATTCCGGGCGTGCCGCTGGTCGTGATGATCAACGGCGGTTCGGCTTCCTCCAGTGAGATCGTCTC
Organism: Acetobacteraceae bacterium; assembly: GCA_035511435.1. Taxonomy (GTDB): domain Bacteria; phylum Pseudomonadota; class Alphaproteobacteria; order Acetobacterales; family Acetobacteraceae; genus JAMXLO01. The sequence continues at coordinate 727 of DATKFJ010000334.1, forward strand.
CGGGGCGCTGCAGGATCACCATCGCGCGGTGCTTCTCGGCACCCGAAGCTTCGGCAAGGGGTCGGTGCAGACCGTCATTCCCCTGCCGGGCAACGGCGCCATGCGCCTGACCACGGCACGCTACTACACGCCGTCCGGGCGATCGATCCAGGGGCTCGGCATCAAGCCGGACGTGCCGGTCCAGGAATCGCGCGAGGAGCAGCCGCAGTTCGGGCCGGAGCGTGAGGCCGACCTCAATCATATCCTGAAGAACGAGGGCGGCACGCCGCCGGACGCGCCAGTGCCGCCGAGAACCGATCTGCCGCCGATCGCCAAAGCGATTCCCGACAAGCCACCGGAGGGCTTCCCGAAGTTCGATCCAGCCAAGCCCGACGAAACCGACTTCCAGCTGCAGCAGGCGGTGGTGCTGGCGAAGGCGATGGCGGCACAGACCCACACCACCGCCAACTGAATTTTCCGGCGTTGGCGGGACGCTGGGACGCTACGGAGCCAGGGCGGCGTTTCGGATCGCTGGTTGCGGGATGGCGCGGCCTTGGCGTGTTCTGGTGCGTCATCGTGCTGCTGCTGGCCGGCGGCGGCGTGACGCTCCAGCTTTTGGGGCCACCGGCGCCGCCAGCCAAGTTCGCCGTCCAGACGCCGCCGCCAAGCCCGGTCGCGGCGCAAAGCCAGGTCCCGGCGCCGCAGGCGCAGTCTCCCCAGCCCGCCAAACCCCTGCCTCCGGCAGCGGCAGTCAAGGCTCCTGCGGGGCCGCGCCCCGGGCGGGATACGCCGGGACCGATCGCCGATCCGGATCCGGCACTGCTGGAGCCGGTCGCCGGCACCTCGGGTGATCTCCTGCCACGCATCTCGTCTGATGGCCGCATGCCGATGCAGGTCTACGCCGCCGGCTTCGACAGCAGCACGCGACGGCCGCGGGTCGGGCTGTTGCTGGCGGGAGTAGGCCTGAATCAGGCGGATAGTGAAAACGCCATCCGTTCGCTGCCCGCCGGTATCACCCTGGCCATTTCACCGTATGCCCAAAATCCCGGGCGTCTGCTGGCGGCCGCACGATTGGCGGAGCACGAATATCTGCTGTCCATTCCGATGGAGCCGCAGGGATATCCGCTGAACGATCCCGGTCCTCAGGCGCTGATGACCAATCTGCCCCCCGAGGAGAATACCACCAAGCTGCAATGGGCGTTGTCGCGCATCGCGGGCTATGTCGGCGCGACGGGCGCATTGGGCAGCCTGCGGGGCGAGCGGTTCGCCTCCTTGCCGGACCAGATCAACCCGATGCTGGCGGAGCTCGCGCATCGCGGTCTGCTGTATGTCGATCCGCGGCGGGGCGCGCCGCCGCTGCCGGCGGTATGGAGCAGGAGTGTCGATCTCGTGGTCGACGAACCGCCTGCCGCGGCAGAGATCGACAACAAGCTGGCGCAGCTTTCGCGGCTGGCGCGCGAGAAGGGCAGTGCGCTCGGGCTTGCCGGGGTGGCCGGGCCAGTGACGATCGAGCGGATCGCCAACTGGGCGAACGGGTTGACGGCTGACGGGCTGGCGCTCGCCCCGGTCAGCGCCCTGGTGCAGCCGCCGGCGGCGGAAAAGGCGACGCAATGAGCCATCCCGGCAGCCTGCCATGTCCCCTGCCATGTCCCCTGCCATGTCCCCTGCCATATCGACCGAACGTCGGGGCCGTCCTGTTCAATCGTCATGGCAAGGTGTTCGTCGCCCGGCGCGCCGACCTGCCCAATGCGGAGGGCCCAGCCGGCGGCTGGCAATTGCCGCAAGGCGGCATCGACGGGACGGAAGACCCCCGATCGGCCTTGCTGCGCGAACTGGCGGAGGAAATCGGCACCGACCGTGCCGAGATCATCGGCGAACATCCCGAATGGCTGACCTACGATCTGCCGGCGCATCTGGTCGGCGTGGCGTTGGGCGGACGCTATCGTGGCCAGAAGCAGCGCTGGTTCGCGTTGCGCTTCACCGGCGAGGACAGCGACGTCAGGCTGGATCTTGATCCGCATCCGGAATTCGATGCGTGGCGCTGGGCGGACCTGAGCGAGCTGCCGGCGCTGGCGGTGGATTTCAAGTTGCCGATCTATCGGATCCTGGCGCGATCATTCGCCCGTTTCGCCGCGCAGTGAGGCATCGAGCAGCGCCTGACGCCGCTCCTCCACTCGCTTGTCGTTGGCCTTTTCGACCTTGGCACGGCCATGGCGGACGCGGTTCCGCTGCGCCGCGACGGTGGCTTCGTCCCGCTCGCGGAGCTTCCTGGCGCGTCGGAGGTTGACGATCTCGCCCATGACACCATCCTGCTCATCGAAGACCGCATACACAACCGGGGGGAAACCCATGGGCAGCACGATCGACCTCAAGGCCGCCGACGGCTTCACGCTTTCCGCCTACACCGCCGGACCGGCGAGTGCGAACAAGGGGATCGTGGTGATCCAGGAGATTTTCGGCGTCAACCATCACATGCGCGAGATGGCCGATCGCTTCGCCGCGGCGGGCTACGCGGTGTGCGCGCCGGCGCTGTTCGACCGCGTCGAGAAGGGTGTGGAGCTGGGCTACACGGCGGACGACATCGCCAAGGGCCGCGACTATCGCATGAAGCTGGACGACGCGAAGGTGATGGCCGATGTCGAGGCTGCGGCGAAGCACCTCGCCGGCAAGAAGCTGGGCATCGTCGGCTACTGCTACGGCGGCACGGTCGCCTGGTGGGGTGCTACCCGCAGTCACAGCTTCGCTGCGGCGTCCTGCTGGTACGGCGGCGGCATTGCAGGCACCAAGGACGAGAGGCCGAACTGCCCGGTGCAGATGCATTTCGGCGAGAAGGACGCCTCGATCCCGATGACCGACGTGGAAGCCGTTCGCGCTGCCCAGCCGAAGGCGGAGACCTACGTCTACATGGGCGCTGGCCATGGTTTTGGCTGCGACGAGCGCGGCAGCTTCAGCAAACCGGATTACGAGCTGGCCCAGCAGCGCACATTGGCATTCTTCGCCAAGCATCTTGGTTGATCGGCGGGGGCTGATCGGCCGGGGCTGATCGGCAGGGGGCTGATCGGCGGGGCGCGCTGTTCACATTGCAGCGTGCGGCGGGCAGCGGCTGCGTAAGCGGCGAACCTACCGGTAACCCGCGTGTTTCAGCCACGCAGCCGGCGGAGGGGCGGGTATGACGGCACGCGGAATCGCAGCCGCGATCGGGTTGATGCTGTGTACCGCGCCGATGGCGTCAGCGACGACTCCGCCTCCTGACAGCCCGGCGGCGTTGCAGGAGGCAGAGAAGCTCGCCCAGTTGCCGCCGGTTCCGCTGGTGGGCTCACGCCCGGATCATTCCGGAAGGGTACAGAAGGGTCGCGCTTCCTACTATGCGCATCGCTTCAACAATCGGAAGATGGCCGACGGCAGTCGCTTCGATCCGAATTCCAACGTTGCCGCCAGCAAGACCTTGCCGTTGGGTACCACAGCGAAGGTGACCAATCTGCGGAACGGCAAATCGGCAACGGTCCAGGTTGAGGACCGCGGACCCTACATCCGCGGCCGTGTGGTGGACCTTACCCCGAAGGTCGCTGGACAGCTTGATATCCGCGAGGACGGCGTGGCGCCGGTGGTCGTTGCGCCAATTGCCGTGCCGCAGAAGGATGGCGCGGTCAAGCTGGGCGCCGGCGCCGCGGGGACTGATCCGCAGGAGGTGGAGAAGGCGACCCGCGACACCGAAGCTGCCATGCGCTGAACCCGGATCGGGCGGGCTGACTTTGGTCGCAGCACGGTGTTTCGTCGCAGCACAGTGTGGCCGGCGCGTTTTTGCCACGGCTGACGCCTCGTCGGCGTGCACGATCCGCGACGATCACCCGGTCGATGTAGATGAAGCGCCGTAGTCGCTTGCGGTGCCAGTTGAAGACGGGGCTTTTGAAGATGGGGCTTTCGCTGACCGCGTCCTGGTCCGGTCCACCATTGCAGCGAAATTATCGGCATGGGTGCGCGCGATGCCGATGAGGACGCGGTGCGTCCGATTGCACTGCGCCGCATGGCTCGGACATTGCCCAATCCCGCGCGCCTCCACTAGCGTGACCACTGAAAGCGGGAGGCGCGACCGATGAGCGAGAACAAGCCGGACGGACCGCAGGCAGTACGCCGCAGCACGCAGTCGTTCTTCTTTGAATCGGACATCTTCTCCGCCAGCCGTCTGCTGACACGCCGCGCGCGACCCGGCGGCGTGGTGCACGAAGCGGCGCGCGCCGTTCCGGTGTTCCGCGACTGCGACGTGCTGGTGGTTGGCGGCGGCCCATCCGGCACCGCGGCTGCCGTCGCGGCCGCGCGCACCGGCGCCGACGTGGTGCTGTTGGAGCGCTACAATCACCTTGGCGGACTTTCCACCGGCGGCCTGGTCATCTGGATCGATCGCATGACCGACTGGTCCGGCGCGCAGGTCATCCGCGGCATTGCGTGCGATCTGCTGGACCGGCTGCCGAAGGACGCGATCGCCGGACCGCCGCGCGGCCTGTGGGGCAGCGCGGATGACGCCACCGCCGCGTATTGGCGCGAACGCACCGCCGCGTACCACGGCATCGTCACGTGGTCGCCGACGATCGATCCCGAGCGGTTGAAACTCGCCAGTCAGGAACTGGTGCTGGAGAGCGGCGTGCAGTTGCTGCTGCACGGACTGGGTACGGCGCCGATCGTGCAAGACGGACGCGTCGCCGGTGTGGTGTTCGAGAGCAAGGAGGGACGGCTGGCAATCCGCGCGCGCGTCACGGTGGACTGTACCGGCGACGGCGACATCTTCGGCCGCGCCGGCGCCGGCGGCGACACCGATATCGAGGAGCGCGACATCCATCATTGCATGAACACCGCGTGGCTGTTCGGCGGCGTCGATATGGCGCGCTGGATCGCATTCAAGACCGGTGATGCCGCTGGGTTCGCGGCGTTCATGGATCGCGGACGCGCGTTGTGCGGCGGATTGTTCGAGCGGCCGTTCGTGTCGTGGCGCAACGATGTGGCGCTGTTCATGGGACCTCGGCTGTCCGGCTATTCCGCGGTGGATATCCAGGACCAGACGGAGGTGGAGGTGCGTTCGCATCGGCTGATGGCGCAGCACCTGGATGCATATCGCGCCCATGCGCCGGGATTTGCCGATGCGTTCCTGATGCTGTCGGCGCCGCAGCTTGGCGTGCGGCATTCGCGGCGGTTGCCCGGCGTGGCGCGGGTGCTGCGCGAGCGGTGGAACGATGCGGTGCCGCATGCCGATGAGATTGGGGTGTCGCCGTCCCTGTCGCCGAAATTGCCGCCGGTGTCGGTGCCGTATGGCTGCCTGGTGCCACGGAATTTGGACGGCCTGCTGGCGGCGGGACGGCATGTGTCGAGCGATGCCGCCAGCCATTCGTTCCTGCGCGAGATCCCGCAATGCTGGTTGACCGGGCAGGCGGCCGGTGTCGCGGCAGGGGTGGCGGTGAGGCACGACGTGGTGCCGCGCGCGGTGCCGATTGGGGAGGTGCAGGCGGAACTGCTGCGGCAGGGCGCGTTTGTGCGGGTGCCGGCAGAGGCCTTGATGCAACCGGACGCGACGCCAGCTAAAGTGGAAGTGTGAGGGCCCCATGGCTGCGACACTGATCATAGATCCCGTGCTCGTCCGCTTCCGCAAGGCGTTGGATGAGGTGTATCGCGACCGGCTGGAGCGGGTGGTGCTGTTCGGCTCACGCGCGCGCGGCGATGCGCATGCCGATTCCGACTACGACGTGGCGGTGTTCCTGCATGACATGGAAGACCGCGGCGCGGAACTCAACCGTTTAGCCGATCTGAGCACCAGCCTCATCGATGAAACGGGTGAGTTCGTGCACGCGATGCCCTACCGCGCCGGCGCCTATAACGAACGCACACCGCTGATGCTCGGCATCCGCACCGACGGCATCGACCTTTGAAGCCAGAGGCCGCCGGCTTTCTCGGCAAGGCCCGTGTGTGTCTTGCCAACGCGGACGGCATGCTGCAGCGGTGGCCGGATGGAACCGGGCGTGAGGCGTATCTGCTGGCTTGCATGCCGCACAGGCATTGATCGTTGAAATCACCGGCGAGGTGGTGAAGCGACATCGCGGAGTGCAACGTGAACTGGCACGGCTAACGAAGGACACGGCACAGTTTGATCCGGAGCTGCGCGCCTTCCTTGGTC
>DATKFJ010000335.1:0-10125 GCA_035511435.1 Acetobacteraceae bacterium
GCGTCGGGTTCACGCCGGCCGAGGTGACGAAAATGCTGCCGTCGACGATGAACAGGTTCTTTACGTCGTGGCTGCGGCCCCATTCGTTCACCACGGACCGGGCCGGGTCGGTGCCCATGCGCGCGGTGCCCATCAGATGCCAGCCTCCGTCTGTCAGCGGCGCTTCATGCCAGACGTCGTGGGCACCCGCGGCACGCAGGATCTCGCTGGCCCGCGCCACCGCGTGATCCAGCATGCGGCGACTGTTGTCGCTCAGCGTGTAGGTGATCTTCGGTGACGGTATGCCGTTAGAGTCCTTCAGCACTGGATCGAGCGTGACGGTGTTGTGTTGTTCCGGAAGGTCCTCGCAGATTGCCACCATGCCGGTGCGGTGCTGAAACAGTTTCCGGTAGGCATTGTGGTGGTCGGCGCCCCACGGCAGGCGGCCGATCTGCATGCCGTGCATGGCGGCCATCACCTGGTTCTGCCCGCGGGAGAATTCGAACGTGTAGCCGCGCACGAAACCACGCGAGCGGTCGGTTTCGTAGAACTGCTGGCTCCAGATGCAATTACCGGGGCCCCGATTGCCGTCCAGCGTTTCGTCGAAGTAGCCGGCGATGCGCGCGTACGGGTGGAACATCAGGTTCTTGCCGACCAGACCTGACGAATTGGCGAGACCGTTGGAGTTCAGCAGAATCCGCGCCGTGCCGATGGCGTTGCAGGCAAGAATGACGACCTCGGCCGGCTGGAAATGCTCGATGCCGTCTGCATCGTAGTAGATGACGCCGGATGCCATGCCGTGTTCGTTGGTGGTGATCTCGCGGACGCGGCAGCGGGTGCGGAGTTCGACGCCGGCGCGGATGGCGGCGGGCCAGTAGGTAATGTCGGTGCTCGCCTTGGCGCCCTGCGCACAGCCCGAGGTGCAATGCGCGAGATTGATGCATTTCGCGCGACCTTCGTAATCCTCCGAGGCGATGGCGCTGTCGGACGGCCACCAGTGCCAACCAAGCTTGTTGAGCCCGCGCGCCAGCGTCGCGCCGGATTTGCCCAGCGGCAGCGGCGGCATCATAGGTTCATGCGGCGGATAAGCGGGATCGCCTGCCAGGCCGGACACGCCCATCATGCCGTCGTTCTCGGCGTAGAACGGCTCCAGCGTCGCATAGTCGATCGGCCAGTCGTCGGCGACGCCGTCCAGCGTGCGGGTGCGAAAATCCGACGGATGGAAGCGCGGGAAATGGCCCGCGTACAGCACGGTGCCGCCGCCGACGCCGTTGAAGTTGGCGATCTTGATTGGCGAATTGGCGTCGTTGATCGGATAGTCGGTGTCGCGCGCGCGGCGGTTCGGACTGTAATGGAAATCGCTGAGCTGACGCGCCTCCCAGTCGCGGCCTGCACTCGGGTATTCGGATGGCTTCATCCAGTCGCCTTGTTCGAGGCAGAGGATGTGCATCCGTGTTTCGGCGAGACTCCAGGCCACCGCGGCGCCGGAGGCACCGGCGCCGATGATGAGGACGTCTACTGGTGTGGTCATCGTGAGACGTCCCGCGTGGTGGGCATTGCCGGCAGTCGATGGGGTGGCGGCGGGATTGTCAACGGGAGGCGCGTGGGCTGACGGCCGACAGTGCAAGGTGTCGCCGAACTTCAGCCGTCGAGCTGCCTAAGGCAGGCACGGCCATTTCTCCCTTCGTTTCTTCTCGCTTTGCGCCATGCCGATCCTGCGACTCTCCACTGCATGGTCCAGTGATCGGCGGATAGCCGGTCAAATCATTTTTTGCCCGCCCAACCCTAGCCCGGCCAGCGCCGCCGAGAGATCGTTCAGACTGTATGGCTTGCGCAGCCGCGGCCATTCCACGACGGCCACGCCGTCGATCTCGGCAAAGCCGCTGGCAAGCAGGATCGGCAAGGATGGATGCATTGCACGCGCCTGGGCAGCCAGTTTCATGCCGGACATGCCGGGCATCATATGATCGGTCAGCAGCAGATCGAAATTGCCATCGCGGCGCAGCACGGCCAGTGCCTCCTCGCCCGAAGCTACCGCATGAATCGCATCGTGCCCGAGTTCCTCCAGCATGCCGGTTGTGCCGGCAACAACCAACGGATCATCATCGACCAGCAGGATGCGCAGGCTGCGCCCGACGGGTGCGACCGCGCCCGTCGATGGCCCGGCGATTTCGGCATCGCGGACAGGTTCGGTGGTACGGGGCAGCCACAGCTCAACGGTGGTGCCCTGGCCAGGACGACTTGACAGCAGCAAGGCACCGCCGGACTGAACCGCGAAGCCGTGCACCATGGACAAGCCAAGGCCGGTGCCCTTGCCGGGACCCTTCGTGGTAAAGAACGGATCGGCCGCGCGGGCCAGCGCTGCCTCGTTCATGCCGATGCCAGTGTCGGCAACTGTGAGCACGATATAATCCCCGGCTTGCGCCGGTGGCTGGGTGCGAAGGCCGATGAACGTGCCCGAGGTCGAGCGGACCGTGGCGTTGCGGGCGGACAGTCGCAGCCGGCCACCCTCCTGCATCGCATCGCGCGCATTTGCTGCCAGATTGAGCAAGGCAAGTTCGAGCTGATTCGGATCGGCGCGAAGAATCCAAAGATCCGACGGAAGGTTACTCTCGATGATGATCGCGGCCCCGAGTAATTGGGCCAACATTGGGCGCAAGGAGGCGAGAAGCCTGCCTGGATCGACTGGTATTGGGGTCAGTTCCTGCTGGCGGGCGAACGCCAGCAACCTGGTGGTGAGGGCTGCACCGCGCGACGCGCCCTGGAGCGCGGCGTCAACCAGCCTGGCCGCACGCGCATCATCAGCCGGCAGACGCCTGGCAAGCAATTCCAGGCTGCCGAGGATGATCATCAGCAGATTGTTGAAGTCGTGGGCGACGCCACTGGTCAGGTTGCCCAGTGCCTCCAGCTTCTGCGCCTGGCGCAATGCTGCCTCAGCGCGGTTACGCGCGGTAATGTCGTTGATCACCGTAAGACTGTGCAGAAAGAGTCCGGTCGCCGGATCGCGTTCAGGACGTGCGGTGAGGACGATATCGGCAATCTCACCGGAGGCCTTGATCAGGCGGTACTCGACCGACCGGCTCTCCAGGACGGGTACGGTTCCGATCAGTTCGGGTACGGCGCGCTGTCGATAGAGCGATGCGGAAGGCGGTTCAAGGAAGTCGGCAAAGGAACTGCCGACCGCCTGGGATTTGCTGTAGCCGGTATATTCGACCCACGCCTCGTTCACCTCCAGCAGCAGGCCATCCGGACCCATGGAGTGGACGGGGATCGGAATGCGCTGGAACGCGGCAAAGTACTCCGTCGCCATGCGCGCGGCCGGCCGCAGGTGCAACGAAGATCGAGCTGGTTCCAATCAGTCCCCCCCCGGCGTCCGCAATCGGGCGTCATAGATGCATTCGGTTCGCTAAATGCCAGAGCCGATGCAGGCGGAATGCGCGAATTATGTTGATCTGCCTTGTGTATCACCGAAACTTGATTCGCCGTAACGTACGGCATGACACGCGAAGTTGCTCAGGCACTAAAGTTCGCCGTCCCGGACAGTTGACCGGCGCGGCGCAGATTTGGCGGAATGAGCTGCGCTATTCCGCCCTACGCTCAATCCCACATGCGATCCCACACGCAAGCCAGCGAATTTCGGAACCAGGACCCTAGCGCTCAAGATTGCCCCCCGGCAGCCACAGCACATCGTCCGCGCCGTTGCCATTTAGCGCGCGAGCCAGGACGAACAAATGATCGGACAGCCGATTGAGATAGCGGATCACCGCCGGCGTGACCGCCTCCGCGGCCGACAGCCGCACCACCGCACGCTCCGCGCGGCGGGCAACTGTGCGCGCCAGATGGGCATGTGCCGCCCCCGCCGTTCCACCCGGCAGTATGAAGCTGGTCAGCGATGGCAGCGCTGCATTCATTGCATGAATCTCGGCTTCCAGGCGCACGACCGGCACGTCGGTCAGGCGCAGCCGGTCGCCGCCCTCGCCCGGCACAGATAGATCGGCGCCTACGTCGAACAAATCGTTCTGGATGCGCGCGAGCATTGCGTCCGCGCCGCCCGCCTCGCGCGTTGCCAGGCGCAGCACGCCGATGGCGGCATTGGTTTCGTCCACCGCGCCAATTGCCGCAATGCGCGATGCATCCTTGCGCAGCCGCGCGCCATCACCAAGCGAAGTCTCCCCCGCGTCGCCGCCGCGCGTTACCACTATGTCGATGCGAACCATCGGCGCTTTCCTTCAGTCGAGATGAAACATCACACGCAGTTGCATGTCGAACGGCAGCGGTTGGCCGTCCTTCACTGCGGGAAGGAAGTGCCAACCTTCCACCGCATCGCGCGCCGCCTGATCCAACGTTTCAAAACCGGAACTCTGCTCCACGTCGACACCGTTGGTGAGCCCGTTCGGAGACACGTGGATCAGTAGGATGACCGTGCCCTGCTCGGCGCGTCGCGCGGCCTCCAGCGGGTAAATCGGTTCCTTGTTGTGAAATTTGGCATCCACACTGGCGGGAACGACGTGGTCACCGCTGGCGATGGCGTTTGTCTCGCTGTCGGTGCCCCCCAGGTTGATTTCGGGCACCTCCGCAGCATGCTGCACCGGCGGCGTGCTGGCAGGCGGTGTCTGTGCACTTGGCTGCACGGGGGGCTTCGATGGCGCCGCAGTTGGCGCAGGCGGAGGTGGCGGCAGAGCCTCGTCCGCGTCGGTGGCTGACGCCGACACGGGTGGCGATGGCGCGGGTGCTTCGGGTTGTGCAGGCGCTGCTGGCGGAGACTGGCGCGGCGCGGTTGTCGCGCCCGTGCCTTTCTGTTCCAGCATGACCAATTCCACTGTGCCTTGCGTGTCCGGCGCCTCCTGCACCGGCGGGCGATGGTGGAACCACACCACCAATCCAATAAGCAGTGTGGCGTGCAGACCCAGCGATATCAGGGCGAACCGGCGCATCAGCGGGGCGGCAGCAGCCGCGGTTCCGGATCGGTGCCGAATTTCAGGCCAAACGCCGCAGCGGCGGCTGGCAGCGCCTGCGCGGCGGGCAGGTCAGCAACGATGCGCCCGTCCGCCAATACGACCATCCGGTGTGCATAGCGCACCGCCAGATCCACCGCGTGCAGCACGACGACCACCAAGCGGCCCGCATCGGCCGTCGCGCGCAGCAGGCGCATGATGGCATGTGACGCAGCGGGATCCAGATCAGCGGTCGGTTCGTCCAGCAGGAACACGTCCGGCTCCGTGGCAAAGGTGCGGGCAAGCATCGCGCGGCGGGCCTCACCGCCGGAGATGCGGTCCACCCGCGCGTCGCGCAATCCCATGATACCGCAGAGTAACAAGGCATTGGTTACCGGGCCGGGCGCCTGGTCGCGATGCGGGATGCGACCGAGGCCCGCCACTTGCTCGACGGTCAGGCCCCAGGCACAACGCGCGCCTTGCGCCAGGTAGGCGACGCGACGCGGGTCCGGCACGACGGTCTCCGGCAGCAATCCCGCGAGCGCACGAAGCAGCGTGGATTTTCCGGCGCCATTCGGGCCGCATAAGGCCACCAGTTCGCCGGCATGGGCGGCAAGGCTGACGTCGTGCAACACTGTTCGGTCACCGAGCATCGTGGACAGATGGGACACGGCGATCATGGCGCTACCCTGCGTGCGATCGCCACCAGGAACGGCGCGCCCAGCAATGCCGTCAGCACGCCGACCGGTGGCGCGGCCGACAGCGGCAGGACCAGCGGCCCCAGGCGTACCAGCATGTCAGCTGCAAGCAGCAGAGCGGCCCCCACCATTGGGGCGGCCGGCAGCAGTCCTCCGGGGCGCTCGCCGAACCAGGGGCGCAGCAGGTGCGGCACGACCAGGCCAATGAAGCCGATTGCGCCGGCAACCGCCGCACCGGCGCCTACCGCGAACGCGGTTCCCGCCGCAGCCAGAAGCAAGGTGCGGTGGACAGGAACTCCGAGGCTGCGCGCCGTGTCCTCGCCCAGGCTGAGCGCATCGAGGCTGGGGCCGAGACGCAGCAGGATCACCATACCGAACAGGATCGGCACCGCCGCCAGGGCAACCTGCCAGAGCGAACGGTCGGCCAGGCCGCCCATCAGCCAGAACGTAATCTCGGCCAGCGCGAAGGGGTTCGGCGCGAGGGTCAATGCCAGAGCGAGCAGCGCCGCCGCGATTGCCGAGACTGCTACACCGGCCAGGATCAGCGACGGACTCGACGGAGCGCGGCCGGCAAACGCCAGCAGAAATGCCGCGCCGAAGCCGGCACCCAGCAGACCGCCGATCGGCAGCGCTGGGGCGAAATGCGCCGCGAAGCCCCAGTAGAATGCGATGACTGCCCCGAGCCCGGCGGCGCCGGTAATTCCCAGCAGTCCCGGATCAGCCAACGGATTACGTAGCACCCCCTGGAGGACCGCGCCCGACAAGCCGAGCCCGCCGCCGACCAGTAGCCCGAGCAGCGTGCGGGGTAGGCGAATCTGCGTGAGAATGAGCCCGTCCGGCAGCGCGAGCGTGCCATCGCCGATGAACAGGGAAAGCACGGCCAACGCGGCGAGCAACAGTGCCAGCAGACGGATCATCGGGCCAGCAGCGCCGCGGCCTGGGAGGTGAACGGGCCGGCGCAGACGGTCAGAGCCGGCGGGATCGCGCGGCGGCGCAACCCGGCCAGCGCGGGATGCTCCAGCAACGTGGTTGCCAGCGAGGGGAATTCCGGCGTCGCCTGCACGACAAGCAGGTCGGGCTTGTGCCGCAGCAGCGATTCGAGGCCCATCTGCCGTCCGTCCGAGGCGTTGATCAGACCGACCGCGTGCAGCACGGCGTCCATCAGTGTGCCAGGTCCCGCGGTCAGTCCGCGCGGCTCCCAGACCAGCGCGCGCACCGGATGGTCCGGATGCGGCAGCGCATCGAGGGTCGCGTCCATGGCGGCAAGCAACGCGTCGCCCCGTTGCGATACGCCGAGAGCACTTGCCAGCGTGCGTGTCTGTTGGCGAATGCCGTTGAAATCCCGCGGCAGATCGATACGTAGCACCGGCACGCCTTCCTGCTCCAACAGGGCAAGCGTGGTCTGCGCTCCGAACGGTGCGGCGAGAATCAGGTCGGGACGCAGGCGCAATACCGCTTCGGCCGAGGCGCGTACGACCGGCAGATGCGCCGCCTGCCGTGCGACGAACGAAAGCGCGGGATCACGCGCCAGCGGCGACAGTGCCGCGACCTTCTCCGGTGCCAGCAAGACGAGCATCTGGTCGGCGCACAGGTTGAGTGACACGACATGGGTGGCGGCATCCGCGGGCGAGCAAGGTAGATTCGCCGTAGCGGCACACATCACGCAGAGGAAGAGCACTATGCGCTTGACGCGCAGGGCCGGGGGCCTTGCTCTGCGCCCGTGCGGTGAATTCACCTTGCTCACGGATTCACAGCACCGGCACACCGTGCTGCTTCGCCGCGGCTTCTGGCTCGACATGGATGGTGATCACCAACTGCTCCATTTCGGCCCGCAGCGTCTCCTCGATGCGGTCGCAGATCGCGTGCGACTCGGCCACTGTCATAGTGCCCGGCACAACGAGGTGAAACTCGAGAAACGTCACCTTGCCAGCATGCCGCGTACGCAGATCATGCGCCTCGATGGCGCCGGCGGCGCTTTCCGCGACCAGTTCGCGGATGCGATTGATCACCGCAGGTTCCGGCGCTGCATCCATCAAACCGCCAACCGATATGGAAATCATCGCCATGCCCGACCACAGAACATATACGCCGGTCGCCGCGGCGAGGATCGGATCGAGCAGCAGATATCCGGTCTGCACGACCAGACCCACGCCGATAGCGATGCCGACCGAGGTGACGACGTCCGCCAGCAGATGGCGGCCATCGGCAATCAGCGCCGGTGAGCGGAGCCGTCGGCCGGTGCGGATCAACACGGCCGACCACACCGCGTTCAGCACCGTGGCGACCGCGTTCAGCGCAATGCCCTGCAACGGCATGGCGAGCCGATGCGGGTCCTGCCATGTCTCCCACGCATGACGAAAGATCGACAGTGCGGCGATGACGATCAGCACGCCCTCGATCACCGCCGCAAAGAATTCCGCCTTGTCATGACCGTAGGGATGATTGGCATCGGGGGGGATGGCGGCGAAGTGCAGCGCCGCAAGTGCGATGGCGGCGGCCGCAACGTTGACGATGCTTTCCAGCGCATCGGAGTACAACGCCGCGCTGCCCGTGATCCACCAGGCGCCGCACTTCATGGCCAGCACCAAACAGCCGATCGCGATGCTGCCGGCGGCGATGCGCTCTCCCCGACTCAATGCCTGCCCCGTCTGCGGCTGCTGTCGATTGGACCGGGGTAGCAGACCCCGGTCGTGTCAGCCAGCGCGCAGGCCTGGCGGCTCCAACCGACGATGATGCCGCTGGCAGATTGGTCCCAGCGCGAACACGACCACCAGCACATTCATCCCGGCTGCTACCAGGAATACCGTTCCCCAATCGCCAGTCGCGTTATTCAAACCATTGGCGAACGGCACCAGAAAGGCGGGCATGCCTTTGGCTGTATCAAGCAGCATTGCATTCGCCGTGGCGTATTAGGAGCCGAACAGGTCGGTGCAGGTCGAGGGGAACAGGCTGCAAATCTCGAGGTGCGCAAGCAGTCCGGTCAGGTCTTCTCGAAGTCGATGCGCTCAACGACTGGCAGGTCCTGGAGAAATCGGCGAAAGCAATCGAGGCCCAGTTCGACTGCCCCAAGCCGCACCCAGTCGCGGCCACCGAGAATGCGCGAGCGCCGGAATGCAACTTTTTCCCCTGTCGCAATCGCAATCCAGATGGTGCCGCCGAAATCAATCCGATCCGCGCCCGCGTCCAGGTCGATCAACACGACGAGTGCGTGCGTCGCGCCGGCACGTGTGCGAGCGGCGCGTGCAACCGCCTCTGTCGTCTCCTGGTCGAGTTCGCCTGCCAATGCCACGCGGGGCAGGCCGAGAACGTCGTGCAGTTCGGCGCGATCACGCACCACGATGCCACGGCGGAACACATGCTCCGCGCCGGGCAAATGGCCGATGCGCGCTGCTATATGGCCGCTAGTGAACGTCTCCACCAGGGCGAGCGTCGCCTGCTGTTCGGTCGATGCGGCAAGCACCACGCCTTCCAGCGTCTGGTCGTCTTCCGCCATAATGAAATTGCCCAGGCGCTTGCGCACTTCGGTCTGCACCGGCTGGAGCTTGCGCCGCACTTCGTCCATGTCGGTGCCGCGCACGACGAGCTTGGTCTCGAGCTGAGGGTAGTGCGCCCGGAAGCCGAGTTTCACGCTGCCATCGGGCGCCAGTTCCTCGACGCCGGACAGCAGCGCATCAACATGCGATTCCCCGAGGCCGTAGGAATGGAAGCGCTTGAGGAAGATCGTGGTGGGTGCACCGCTGCGTGCGAGCAGGCGAGGGATCACCTGCTGCTCCAGCATGCGGTGCAGTTCTCGCGGCACACCGGGCGTGAAGAAGAAACGCGCGCGGCCGATATCCATGGCGAAACCGCACGCGGTACCGATCGGGTTGTCAATCACCTCAGCCGTGGCCGGCAGCATCGCCTGCTTGCGGTTGTTCGGCGGCATAATGCGGCTGCGCTTGGAGAAGAAGTCCTCCATTTTCGCAAGCCACTCTTCGTTCAGCACCAGGTCCACGCCGGCCGCCTGCGCGGCCACTTCCTGCGACAGGTCATCGACGGTCGGGCCGAGGCCGCCATTGACGATGACCGCATCCGCACGCTGCGATGCAAGCTGGAATGCCTGGAGCAGACTTTCGCGGTCGTCGCCGACGGTGGTGCCCCAGTGCACCGAAAGTCCGACATCCTCGAGCTTCTGGCTCATGTAGCTGAAATTGGTATTGACGATCTTGCCGGTGAGGACTTCGTCTCCCGTGCAGATGATCTCGATGCGCATGGCGTTTCCTGTGGGCGGCGTGAGTTGGTATCCTGAGCGCTATTCCGATGGCACGTCCAGATGGCTGTGGTTTCGCTCCACGCAATGACCAGTCCGGCTCATCACTCAGATGAAATGTGTACCGCCATTCAACTGCACCGTTTGTCCGGTCATGTAGGCGTTGCCGATGACCATGACCACCGTCTGCGCCACCTCCTCGGCGGTGCCCATCCAGCCGAGTGGAATCCGCGCGACGTACTGATCGCGCCGCGCATTCATCATG
>DATKFJ010000336.1:0-2821 GCA_035511435.1 Acetobacteraceae bacterium
TACCGCGGCGCGCAATGACTCGGGCGCGCGTAGCAGCATCCACGTGCCATGGGCAGCTTTTGCGGCCGCTTCTACCGCCTCATGCGCCGCCGTGGTGGCTGGTCCCGCGATCCACACCAGGCCCCCTCCCCAGTCAAGATATCCTCGCCCACCAGACGCATCCGCCAATGTCCGAAGCACGAGGGGTCCCTCTGACGGGCGAACGGAAATGCGCCAGACCGCGTCAGCGGGTTCGGCCACCAACGGTGTCAGGTCGCACATCGCGCGCCAAACATTGCGCGACGCTGTATCATCGAGAATCTCGGTGCCGTCGTGCATGAGGTCGGCGCGCAGTTTGTCCGTGCGATACGCGACGGACGCAGCGAACTCTTCGATGCGGGCCAAGGCAACGGGCTGGCCAAAACCCGCGAGCGCGGGAATGCGGGCCGCCGCTTCCACCGGCAGCCAGGCGGCGCCCGTTACGCTATACGGCGAACCGAGCGCCGCGGACAGCGCCGCCACTCCCGCCGTCGCATCCAGGCCAGGCAGCACGACGGTGCCGACAGCCTCCGGCGCGGGCAGCACCTTCAAGGTCACTTCGGTGATGACAGCGAGCGTGCCATGACTGCCGGTGAGCAGCTTGCACAGGTCCAGCCCGGTGACGTTCTTCAGCACGCGCCCACCGGACCGTATCACTTCGCCCCATCCGGTGACCGCCCGCATACCCAGCACATGATCGCGCATCGCACCCCAGGCGACACGCCGCGGGCCGGACAGGTTGGTGGCGATCACACCACCCAGCGTCTGCCGTTCCCGTGCGCCAAAAACCGCTGCCAGGTCCGGCGGTTCGCCGATGATGTGCTGGCCGTGTTCCGCCAACGTGGCCTCGATATCCGCAATCGGCGTGCCGGCACGCGCCGCGATCACCAGTTCGTTCGGCGAATAGAGCGTGATGCCGATGTGGTTGCGGGTGGACAGGCTGCGCGCCGCCTGCACCGGACGCAGCATGCCCGACTTGGTGCCGTTGCCCATGATAAGCAGCGGTTCCTGGGCCGTCGCGGCATCGGCCACGGCGGCCGCGATCGCCGCTTCCTCTGCCGGAGCAAGGTCGGCGGTCATGGCGCCTGTAGCGGCTCAACCAATGCGTGCATTCCGAAGCATTAAAGCCCAAACCAATGGATTAGAGGCCAAGGTGGCAAGCCTTTCCGGGTGGTAGCACTTGCCCTTCCGCCTGTCACAATACCGGCACATCGGCATCGCTTTCGACGGGGCATCCGTCGTCGTTCCCTCGGGCCCGGCGTCGACCTTGCTGCGGGTCATCGCGATGGAACCACAGACGGTGCTGCGCGCACTCGGTCCGCGGCGCTCTCGTCTGCGAGCAACGACCACGGCGACAGGCTAAGCACCCAACAGCGGGAACACCTTGTTCGCGTTCAGCAGCCAGCCGGGATCGAACGCACTCTTGATCCGCCGCTGCTGATCCAACTCCTTTGCAGTGAATTGCACCGGCATCAATTCCCGCTTCTCCACACCGACGCCGTGTTCGCCGGTCAGGCAACCGCCGACCTCGACGCACAATTTCAGGATGTCCGCGCCGAACTGCTCCGCCTTGTGGAAACTTTCCGCGTCATTGGCATCGAACATGATCAGTGGATGCAGATTGCCATCGCCGGCATGGAAGATGTTGGCAACCTTCAAACCGTAAGCCTCGGACATTTCGCCGATGCTCCGCAGCACTTCTGGCAGACGCGACGTGGGAATAACCCCGTCCATGCAAAGATAATCCGGACTGATGCGCCCAATCGCGCCGAACGCACCCTTGCGACCTTTCCAGATCGCCAGCGATTCCTCCGCCGACTGCGACACCTTCAGGCTGATCGGATCGTGCTTCTCGCAGATCGCGCGGATGCGCCCCAACAGATCGTCCTGTTCCGCGGCGCTGCCTTCCACCTCGATGATCAGCATCGCTTCGGCATCCATCGGATAACCGGCATGAGCAAATGCCTCGCAGGCATGGATCGCCGGGCGGTCCATGAATTCCAACGCCACCGGGATGATGCCGGATGAGATGATCGAATCAACGCAGGCACCCGCGACTTCGTTCGATCGGAACGCGGCCAACATCGCGCGCGCACCCTCGGGACCGCGCAGAATGCGCACCGTCACCTCGGTAACAATCGCTAGCTGGCCCTCGCTGCCGGTCAGCAATCCGAGCCAGTCATATCCGGCAGCATCAAGATACGCGCCGCCGATTTGCAGGATCTCGCCCTCCACGGTGACGATCTTCAAGCCGAGCAGGTTGTTGGCGGTCACGCCGTATTTCAGGCAATGCGCACCGCCGGAGTTCATGTTGACGTTACCGCCGATCATGCAGGCAAGCTGGCTCGACGGATCCGGCGCATAGAAAAAACCCCTGCCCTGCACAGCGGCGGTAATGCCGATGTTGGTCACGCCCGCCTGCACGGTGGCGCAGCGGTCGTCATAGTCGATGTCGAGGATGCGGTTCATCCGCATCAACCCGATCACCACCGCATCGGCCATCGGCAACGCACCGCCCGACAATGATGTGCCGGCACCGCGCGGGACCACGCGTACACCTTCTGCATGACAGAACCGCATAATCGCGGCGACCTGCTCGGTGGTGTCCGGCAGCACGACGGCCAACGGCAGTTGGCGGTACGCGGGAAGCCCGTCCGTCTCGTACGGCTTCAGCCGCAACGGCTCGGCGATGACTGCCTCCACCGGCAGCAGTGCGGCGAGGCCCGCAATGATGGCATCACGGCGCGCGAGGATGTCGGACTTGGGTTCAGGTTGGCTGATCATGTAAGCGAAAATGGTCCCG
>DATKFJ010000337.1:0-20498 GCA_035511435.1 Acetobacteraceae bacterium
ATCCGCGCCAGGTCAATGCGCTGGTAAAGGCGCTGTCCGAGGCGAAGCAGCCGCTGATCGTGTCGGGCTCCGGCGTGATCTGGTCGAAGGCATGGGGCGAGATGCAGCAGTTCGTCGAGGCGGCCGGCATCCCGTTCTATACCACGCCGCAAGGTCGTGGCGTCGTGCCGGACGATCATCCGTGCTCGTTCCTGACCATGCGCAATGCGGCGTTCGCCGATGCCGACCTGATCATCGTGCTGGGCACGCGGATGAACTATATCATCGGCCATGCCGCGCCGCCGCGCTTCGGCGGCAACGCCAAGATCGCACGCATCGACATCGACTCGACCGAGATTGCCACTGCGGCGCGCTACGTCGACATCCCCATCGTCGGCGATTGCAAAATGGTATTGCAGCAACTGCTCGATGGCATCAAGGGCAAGGTGACGCAGGACAGCTACAAGGCGTGGCGGCAGAAGCTGGCGGAAGGCGAGGCGGCAAAGCGTGCCAGTGCCGGCGCCAATCGCTATGCCGAGGATGGCGACATCCATCCGGTGCGCATGCTCGAGGAAATCCGCAACTTCGCCAAACGCGATGCGATTCTGTGCGTCGATGGGCAGGAAACGTTGAACTTTGGACGCCAGACGATGCCGACGTTCTCGCCGGGGCATCGGCTGAACTCGGGCCCCTTCGGCACGATGGGCGTTGGCTTGCCGTTCGGCGTCGGCGCCAAGGTTGCCTGTCCGGACAAGCAGGTGATCGTGGTGCATGGCGACGGTTCACTCGGCATGAACGCGATGGAGATGGATACCGCGATGCGGCACAAGATTCCTATTCTCATCGTGGTCAGTCTGAACGGCGGATGGACCGGCGATCCGAAGCGTGAGAAGCCAGGCCGCGATCTTGGTTACATGCGCTACGACAAAATCTGCGAGGCATTGGGCGGCTATGGCGAATACGTGACGAAGCCGGAAGACATTCGCCCCGCGCTGGAGCGTGGCCAGGCCAAGGTGGACGAGGGCCTGGTGTCACTGATCAACGTGCGTACCGACTACCGCGCACGCTATGGCGGCGTGCGGTTCTCTGATTATTCGACCTGATCGCTGACCTCCCCCTCTCCCGCGAAAGCGGGGGAAGGTGGGGTGGGGATGGCCGCTGTCCGTCGGCGCACATAGCGAACCGACGCAATCTGTCCGTAGACGCCACTCACTCGCCGCGCATTTTGACGACGACCTTGATAGCATTCTCGACGCGGTTGCGTGCGTAGTGCAGAGCCGTCGGCAGCTCGCCAAGCGGAAAAGTGTGAGTGTGGATCAGTTTCGCATCGAACCGCCGCTGCGCCATCAATGCAGCGGCCCGATGGGTGGCACTCTTGCCCTCCCCGCGAATCCCGAACACGTAAATGTTGTTGCGCACGATGTAGGCGAGATCGACTGAAACAGCCTCGTGCGGAAACGCCGCAAGGCAAATACGACCCCCGCGGTTCACCATCCTGGCCGCTTCGTTCAGCGCGTTGGGCGCGCCGGAACATTCCAGGACATACTGCATGCCCTTGCCGCCGGTGATCCGCTGGACCGCCGCCACCGCATCTTCATTGTTCACATTGACAACAGCATCGGCACCGAGGCGCTTGCCCATCTCCAGTCGACGATCCCGTGTACCGGTCAAGATGACCGGCTGTGCGCCCAGCGCCTTGGCAACACCAACGCCCATCAATCCGATCGGGCCCGGCCCGATCACCACAACGCCTTCTCCGGCGATGATGCCGCCCAGCACATCCAGGCCGTACATGGCTGTGCCCGCGGTAACTATAAGAGTTGCCTCCTCATCCGTCATGTCATGTGGCACATGAACCATCGTGTTCACGTGGTTCACCGCATATTCTGCGAACCCGCCATCGGTGCTGAACCCGTTAGCGCGATGCCCCTTGCTGTGAAATCCGTAATTCAGGCACGATGTGTACATGCCTTCGCGGCAGCGCTGGCACCGCCCGCATCCCGCATGAATTTCGACAGCGATGCGATCGCCGACGTCGAATTCGTCGACGGTGGGGCCGAGTTTAACCACCGTCCCCATGTACTCATGGCCTGGCGTATAGCCCTTGTTGAAGGGCAGTTCACCCTCGATCATGGCTGGCAAGCCATGCTTGATGATCTCCAGGTCGGTCGCGCAAATGGCGACCGCGTCGATCCGCACCAACACCTCGGCGGGACCAGGTTCAGGAACCGGCTTTTCAACCAGCGCCAGCTCCTCCGGTCCGCCGAGTACCCAGGCTTGCATGGTCTTCGGGATGCGATAGTCATTGCTGGTTGCCATCGTCATTCCTGTGATATTTCTTCAATCGGGCGCTGAGTTGTTGATACCGAACGTACCGCTCGTGTGTGGCGGTGACAATCCATCGACGACCGCCCTGTAACTCAACTGCCTGCCGCGCTACATTGCGTCGCGAAGCTGAACAGGACCCCGCATGCACGTTGCCACCTCGTCGGCCTTCAAGGAGAACGCCCGCAGCGCGCTCGCGGATGCCGGACTGCAAAAGGCGCTGGCTCGCAGCGGCCCCAGCTTCATCGCACGCCGCACGGCCGCCCTCGCTGCGCTACCGGAATTCGAACAGCTCCGAGACATCGCGCGAGACATCAAGAACCACACGCTGGCGAACCTCGACTTCTACCTGGAAGCGTGGGAAGCGAAGGTAATCGCCGCCGGCGGCCGGGTGCATTGGTGCGCCACCGCAGATGAGGCGCGCGACGCCGTGCTACGGATCTGCCACGACGCAAATGCGCGCACCGTCACCAAGGGCAAGTCGATGATCAGCGAGGAGCTGGGCATCAACGACCACCTCGAACGCAACGGCATCACCCCGATCGAGACCGACCTTGGCGAATACATCATCCAACTTCGCCATGAACTGCCCAGCCACATCATCGCCCCCGCGTTCCACCTCAACAAGGAAGACTGGGAAGACAGCTTCCGCAAATCGCACACCGATCTGCCGCAGAACCGCGTATTCCACGAACGCCGCGACATCCTTACCGAAGCACGCACCAAGCTGCGGCAGAAATTCCTGGCCGCCGATGTCGGCATCACCGGCGCCAACTTCCTGATCGCCGAAACCGGCAGCAGTGTCATCGTCACCAACGAGGGCAATGGCGACCTTACGCAGACTCTGCCGCGCGTGCATATCGCGCTGGCCAGTATCGAGAAGATGGTCCCCACCATCGAAGACTGCACGTCCCTGCTGCGCGTTCTGGCACGTTCGGCAACCGGGCAGGATTTCTCCGTTTACACCACGTTCTCCACCGGCGCGCGGCGCCCCGGCGATCTGGACGGTCCGGACGAATACCACGTCGTGCTGGTGGACAACGGTCGTTCAGCAATGCTGGGCACCGACTTCCAGGACATGCTGCGCTGCATCCGCTGCGCCGCGTGCATGAACCACTGCCCGGTTTACGGCGCAGTAGGCGGACACGCGTACGGCTGGGTCTATCCCGGACCGATGGGCGCCGTCCTGACGCCGTCGCTGATCGGCATCGACCAGGCCGGCCACCTGCCGAATGCCTCCACGTTCTGCGGCAAATGCGAGAGTGTCTGCCCGGTGAAGATTCCCCTGCCAAAACTGATGCGTCACTGGCGAGAACGCGAATTTGAACGGCACCTCACACCGCACGCAGTGCGCACAAACCTGGCACTTTGGGCCTACTTCGCACGCCGCCCGACACTGTATCGCCTGGCCACGCGCGCGGCCGCGCTGACACTCGGACTGCTGGGCCGCAAGCACGGCCGCTTCCATAAGCTGCCGTTCGCGGGCGGCTGGACCAGAGGACGCGATCTGCCCGCACCGGAAGGCGACACATTTTTCGCCCGCTACGCAAAAGAACAACGCGCCGGACGCCTGCGATGAGCAGCCGCGAAATAATGCTGACCGCCATCCGTCGCGGCCTGCGTCGCGGGCCCTTGCCCAACGATCAGGGCGCCATGCTGCGCGGCCGTCTCGACCAGCATCCACGCCACCTGATCCCAGCGCGCTCGCGCCTGCCACATCCCGAACAAACCGCGCTGTTCGCCGCCAACGTGGAGAAGGAATTCGGTTCAGTCGCGCGCGTCCCCGACCTCGACGCCGTGCCGGAAGCAATCGCCGCCTACCTTGCGGCGCAGAACCTGCCAACCGACCTCGTGATGGCGCCACATCCCGAACTGCAAGCCCTTCCCTGGCAAACGCGCCCGCTGCTGCGTCTGCGCGCTGGCCGAGCTGAGGCAACCGATGCCGTCAGCCTACAGCACGCCTTCGCTGCCATAGCGGAGACCGGCACGCTGATGCTGCCCTCCTCCCCCCAGCGCCCTACCACGCTCAACCTGCTGGCGGATACCGAGATCGTGCTGTTGCGCGCCTCACGTCTCGTCGGCGCCTACGAAGAAGCCTGGGACCTGCTGCGGACCGAATTCGGCGCCATGCCGCGCAACGTTATGCTGGTCACCGGCCCATCCCGCTCCGCCGACATCGAACAAACGCTCGAACTCGGCGCGCACGGCCCGCGCCGCCTGCACGTTGTGCTGGTGGAGGATGCGTGAAGTGCGCACATCCCGTTATTGCCAGTTCCGTACCGGGCGCTGGTCGACCGGCTGGCGGCCGGTACGGAACTCGCAATAGCAGGATAGAAGCGGCTGGCAACCCCCCTCGACGTATGCCGCTCTGGCCGCTGATCGCCACCCTCGCCGCGCAGACCCTGGCGACCATGGCACTGTTCTCGCTGCCCGCCATCGCCCCCGCGGTCGCCGCCGCGCTGCACGTTCCGGGCGAACTTGTCGGCGTGTTCGTCTCGGTCGCCTACGGAACCGGCATCATTTCCGCACTACTCTCCCCGAACTTCATCCATCGCTACGGCGGCGTGCGCGCCATGCAGACCGTGCTGGTTACCGCCGGCGCCATGTTGGTGATTGCCGCCGGAGGCAGCATCGCGCTACTCGCCATCGCCGCGATCGTGCTCGGTCTTGGCTATGGCGCCGCGGCACCTGCCAGCACGCACCTACTGGTGCCGCATACCCCGCCCCGTATATTCAACATGGTGATGTCGCTGCGGCAGATCGGCGTGCCACTCGGCGGCGTACTCGGCAGCCTGCTGCTGCCGCCACTCGTGCTGCACATCGGCTGGCGCGAGGCCCTGCTTTCCGAACTCCCCCCGATCATCATTCTGACCACGCTGCTGCAAATCCCCCGCAAGCGGTGGGACGCCGAAGTCCATCCAGGGCGAAGATTGTTCGGCCGCACCCTGCTGCAGCCCTTCGCCCTGCTGCGCGACGCTCCAATGCGCCGCCTCTCCATTGCCAGCTTCATCTATTCCGGCATGCAACTCAGCTTCATCGCCTTCATGACCGTGCAACTGACCGCGGTGGCGGGCTTCGACCTGATCCATGCGGGCAGAGCGCTTGCGACTTACCAGGTCGCCGGCGCGATCACGCGGCCCATCTGGGGCTGGATCGCCGACCGCTTCATCACGCCCGTACAGACCCTTGCGGTGCACGGCTTCGGCATGGCCGCGGCAGCACTCGCCGCGGCCCGATTCGGACCGGGCTGGCCGGGCTCGGCGGTGCTCGCGGTCGCGGTCCTCGCGGGATGCACCGCCGGCGGCTACACTGGTATCGCCTACGCCGAATATGCACATCTCGGCGGCACGCGCCGCACCGAGGCCACCGGTCTCGGCACCGCTGTCATGTTCGCCGGTGTGCTGTTGATCCCATCGACTTTCGGGCTGGTGGTGACGCTTCTGGGTGGCTATGGGGTCGCCTACACCACGCTCGCGCTGCTTGCCTTGATCAGTGCGTTGCTGCTCTGTCTCGCGCCATGGATCGACCGCGCCGTATCCTCCTGACCGACGCTGACCGAGCCGCCTGGGCGAGCTACGCCAGCCGCGTCGCACCGCTGCTCGGCCGCAGCCAACCGCCAGCGCCGCCCGCAACGCGCGCTCCGCCTGCCTTCCTGCCACTTCGGCCACGCGTGCTTACCCCCGCGCGGCCCAGCCGCATCACCGCGCCACCACTGACGGTCGGCGAGCATCCCGGCGGCGTCGATGGCGCAAGCTGGCAGCGCTTTCGCACCGGCAAACTGCCGGCGGTTCGCGTGCTCGATTTGCACGGCCAGACCGCGCAACGAGCGTTCCACTCACTGGTGGCGTTCCTGCGGTCGGCGCACGCGGACCGACTGCGCTGCGTGGAGGTGATTACCGGCCACGGCAATGGGTCCGGCGGCGGCGTGCTGCGCCGCGAACTGCCGCTATGGCTGAACCTGCCAGACATCCGCCCAATGGTGCTCGCCGCCGCGCATCCGCACGCCGCCAACCCCGGCGCCGTCCGCCTGTTGCTGCGGCGTGTGCGGTGACACCGTTCGGCGCTCGGCTGCGTGCGCTGCGGGCGGAACGTAGCGTGACACTGCATCGCCTGGCAGCCGAATTGCAGATTTCCGCAGCGTATCTGTCCGCGCTGGAGCATGGCAGGCGGGGCGCGCCGAGCGCCGGGCTGGTGCACCAGATCAACGAGTTCTTCGGGCTGATCTGGGACGATGCGGAGGAGATGGCGCGGCTCGCACGCCTGTCGCATCCGCGCGTGACGGTGAACACCGCTGGGCTGACACCAGAGCAAACCGCGCTCGCCAACCGGCTGGCGCAGAGCATCCACCGGTTGTCGCCGGAGACGGTGGCCACACTGCACGCGGTGCTGGATACGACAACACCGCAACCAAAACCTCGGCTGCGACGCGCGGCAGGTCAAGGGCGGCGGGGATGATACATGTTCGCTGTCGCCCTAACGTGAAGGGTTCCACATTTGCTCCAGCCGACGACGATGATCGTAACCACCAGGCTGGAGGGCAGCTTGGGGCTTTCGAAACTTGACCGCAAAACGATCGAACGGCCGCTTTCCGCATTGATTTGATTGATCGGGACGCCTCCGTGCCTCCGGCCTCAGCAAATTTGCCTGGCGGGCCATGCATCACCGTTCATGCGATAGCTTCCGAATTTGGCA
Source organism: Acetobacteraceae bacterium (assembly GCA_035511435.1). Taxonomy (GTDB): domain Bacteria; phylum Pseudomonadota; class Alphaproteobacteria; order Acetobacterales; family Acetobacteraceae; genus JAMXLO01. The sequence goes on from DATKFJ010000337.1 coordinate 6,997, forward strand.
CAGATACGACCGGTGGCCCGGCACGCCGCTGATCGGGTCGACATCGTCAGCGCGAATCGCCGCGTTGTAATTCGCGCTCCCGGCGCCGATCGGATCGTATCCGGGCAACCCCAGTTCAGGGCACGCCTGCCACCAGCCATGCTGTGCCGCGACCACCCGCGGGTCGAAACCGACGCGCAGCCGGGCGCGCCCACGGAACTGGCCATGCGGAGTCTCGATCGCGATCCAATCGCCCTCTTTGACCCCGCGCACCGCGGCCGCTTCAGGATGAAGCTCCACAAGCGGATCGGGCATCCGGCGGCGCAACCGTGGCAGGTTGCGATGCTGGCTGTGACAGAAAGTCGCCGTCTTGGCACAGGTCAGCACCAGTGGAAAGCGCTCGGCCACACCGCCACTGCTGTATGGACCAAGTGCCGGTTCGATAAAGTCCGGCAGCGGCGCCTGCCCACATTGCAACAATTGTTCCGAATACACTTCGACCTTGCGCGTCGGCGTAGCGAACCCGGGCGCGGCGCCGGTGCCGTTGCCGGCATATTTGCGGTAGCGCGTCCGCAGCGGCGTGCGGATACCTTCGGGCGCCTGACGCAGTGCTTCGAGCGAGATGCCGGATGGCGCCAGCAAATGGCGATAGGCAGCATCGATATCGCCGTCCCAGAACTGCGCACCGAGGCCCAGCCGCTGCGCCAATTCGAACACAATCCATGTGTCGGAGCGGGCTTCGCCACGCGCTTCCACCACCGGCGCGCGCAACTGCACGAGGCCTTCCGCGGCCTGGCTGATCTCGAAGCCGATCCGCAGACCCTCACGCTCCCACGCACTTGCCACCGGCAGCACGACATCGGCAAAGGCTGCTGTCGGCGTCATGAACAGATCGGCGTGCAGATAGAAATCGAGCGCGGCGAGTGCGCCGGCGGCGCGGCTTCCATCCGCGTGCGACACCAAGAGGTTGGCGCCGAACCCGACGAGGCCGCGGATCGGGTAGGGGTGGCCGGTCAGTATCGCGTCGTAGAGATCGCGGCCGGTTACCCAGCCATCGCGCGGTGGCCCCAACGGCCGTTTGTCGAAGCCGAGAGCCTTGTGGCGCTGCGCCGGCGGCATCAATTCCGTGCCGCGCACGTCGTTGGTCGCGAGGCGATCGAAGATCACGTTGCCGCCGGGCGCGTCGAAGCTGCCGGTCAGCGCACAGACCAAGGCGATCGCGCGGTCGGTCTGGGCGGCGTTAGTGTGCTGGCCGACGCCGGTCCACCCGTAATAGGCGGCGGGTCGGCTCTCCCACAGCATGCGCGCCATCGCGCGGATGTCGTCGGGATCGACCCAACACAACTCGGCTGCGCGTTCGGCCGTGTAGCGGCGGCATAGCTGGCGGTACAGCTCGAATCCGGTCTGGCAGGAGATCCGTCCGCGCGAGGTATCCAGCGTGAAGCATCCGAGCAACGCCAGGTGCGGCGATTCGCCCTTATACGTGCCGCTGGCCGGATCATAGAGAACGGGTTGCCCGCGGACCTCGTCCCACGCAACGAAGTGCCGATCGGACCCGCCGGTCGCAAGATCAGCACCCGTTAGGAAGCGCTCCGTCGTAGGATCGATCAGCAGCGGTCCGTTGCTCCAATCACGCATAAATTTGGCGTCGTACCAGCCCTGCTCGATCATCACGCCTGCGACGGCGAGCGCGAGCGCGCCATCGCTGCCGGGGCGAACGCGCAGCCAGAGATCAGCCTTGTTGACGAGACCGGCTGGACGGGGGTCTACCACGATAATCCGTGCGCCGCGCGCCTTGGCCGATAGCGCGCCCTGGGCATGCGTCAGCCAGGACGCGCTGGGATTGTGCCCCCACACCAGCATGCAGCCGGTATGTTCGAAATCGGGTGCGGTGACGCCGACGCCGAAGGTAAATTTGCGCGCATAATCCTTGTGCCAGTTGCACAGTTCGGTGGCGTAGCACCAGTTCGGGCTGTTGAAGGCGTTGATCAGCCGCTCGATCCAAGGGACGGCATCCGACAGCGCAGTGGCGCTCGGGGTGGTCACGCTGAACGCGACACTTTCGGGGCCGCCGCTGTCCCTCAGTCGGCCAAGCGCGCGCACTGCGATGTCGAGCGCCTCATCCCAGCCTATGCGCCGCCATCCGGGGTCGGCGTCACCTTTTGGTCGCGTGCGCTTCATCGGGTACAGCAGGCGGTCGGGACTATAGACCAGGTCGGGGGCGGCGCGGCCCTTGGCGCAGAGCGCAGCGCCGGTGGGGTGGTCGGGATTGGGCTCGACCGCAACCAAGCGACCGTTCTCGACCACCGACAGGCAGCCGCACCGCGCCCGGCACAACGCGCAGAAGCCGGGGATTTTACGGGTGTGTTGCGTCGTCGAGTGGCCGTCCGGCATAGCGCGATTCCTGCGGTTGCGGGCTGTAGCACTCTCGCAGACGGCTGGTATGGGGACAATCGGGATGCTGTCCGGCAAGCGGCGCCGGTGGCCAGACATCGGGAGCGATGCTACTGACAGTTGACCGATGAGCGACTCTCCCGCCCCCTCTTCGACCCGCCGGCTTCGGACCAGCAATCGTACTCGACTGACCGCGATGATCGTGGCCTGCGCGATGTTCATGCAGAACCTGGATTCCACGGTGATCGCCACGGCGCTGCCGACCATGGCTAAGGCGTTCGGTGCCGATCCAGTGCACATGAACGTGGCGCTGACCTCCTACCTGTTGAGCCTGGCGGTGTTCATCCCGGCCAGCGGCTGGGTGGCGGACCGTTACGGTACCCGCACGGTATTCCGGGCAGCGATCGCGGTATTCACCATCGGTTCAGTGCTGTGCGGCCGAGCGGATACGCTGTGGTTCCTGGTGGTCTCGCGCGTCCTACAGGGCATCGGCGGCGCGATGATGGTGCCGGTGGGCCGTCTGGTGCTGCTGCGCACCGCGGCCAAGCAGGAGCTGGTGGCGGCGATGGCCTGGCTGACGGTGCCGGCACTACTGGGTCCGGTGATGGGGCCGCCGGTCGGCGGGTTCATCGTCACGTATTTCTCGTGGCGCTGGATCTTCGACATTAACGTGCCGATCGGCGTACTCGGCATCGTGCTGGTAAGTCTGTTCGTCGAGGACGTGCGTGACCCGCCGCGTGGCCGGTTCGATGCGCTCGGGCTGTTGCTGTGCGGTGTCGCCTTGTCCGGGCTGATGTTCGGGTTGGAAACCGCCGGGCGCGGCGTGGTACCGCGTAATCTGACCGTGGCGATGATCGGTGTTGGGCTGGCCGCCATCGTTGGCTATCTGATGCATGCCCGGCGGCATCCTTCCCCGCTGCTCGATCTGTCGCTGATGCGGTTGCCGTGCTTCGGCGTCTCGTTGTCGGCAATGATGCTGTTTCGCACCGGCATAGGCGCCATTCCGTTCCTGCTGCCGCTGATGTTCCAGGTGGGCTTCGGCGATTCGGCAGTGCAGAGCGGCCTGATCACATTTGCCAGTTCGGCCGGCGCGCTGGTGATGAAGCCTGCGACGCAGACGGCACTGCGGCTGTTTGGCTTCCGCGACACGCTGGTATGGAACGGATTGCTGTCGGCCGTGATGATAGCGCTGTGTGCGGCATTCCGCCCGACCTGGCCAGCGGCGGCGATCTATGGCGCGCTGCTGATCGGCGGATTTTTTCGGTCGTTGCAGTTCACCGCCTATAACACGTTGGCCTATGGCGACGTGCCGCGGTCGCGCATGAGTGCGGCGACCAGTCTGTACGTGACCGGGCAGCAGCTTGCAGCGACGATTGGCATTTCGGCCGGCGCCCTGGCGCTGGAGATCTCGATGGCGGCCACCGGCCACGCCGTGCCGCAGCCGATGGATTTCAGCCACGCGTTTCTGGTCGTCGCGCTGTTCACCCTGGTGGCAGCGCCGATCGCTCTGCTGATGGCGCGCAATGCGGGCGATGATCTGACGGGGCGGCGGTCGGTGGCTGTTGAGCCGGTCCGCCGTCCGGCGGAGTAGCGCTGCGGGGCGCCGCGGGCGCGGCTACGCATCGCACGCGCAAAGGGCATTGACAGGTGGGACGTCGCACCTGACCGATAGCGCAGGCCAATCCGCTGCGGCGCTCCACCGATGTACCTCGGGACACAGATCAAGCCACGCGATGACAGCGACTATCGGGTCTGGGCACAACTCGGCGTAACGCATGTCTGCGGCGATCCGCCAGGCAATCCGCATGACTGGAGTTCGGATGATCTCAAGCGCCAGCGCGAGCATGTGGAGCGTTTCTGGTCGTCGCTCGATGTGATGCAATTGCCGCTGGCATCGCGGCCGATCGAAGAGTCCCTGAGCTCGCACGTGTTGCTCGGCCGCGATCTGGAGCGGCAGCGTGAACTTGATTCCATTTGCCTTCTGATCGGCCGGATCTGCGTCGCGGGCATTCCGGCGGCGAAGGACAACCTCAACATGATCGGCATTCCTTACACCGCGCGAGACAGGCGTCGCGGTTCGCGTAACGCGGCGTTTCGCTGGCAGAATGTGGACGTCGCTGCCGCGCCGTCTGTAGCCGGCGTGGTCAGTACATGCTGGTGCCGGACCATGTTCCGGAGATCGACGGGCGCGACCCATCCGGTGCGGCATTTGCCTACTGCTATGGGTATATTCGGGGATTGTTGGAGGCACGGCCAACTTGAACAGGCGATTGCCGCATCGCTTCGCTTTCCTGCCAGACACGCTATGCTGTTGGGTAGAATTCCGTTCGGTAGTGAGGCAATGGCACACCCACCGCGCAAGATCGCTTTCATTCTGGCCGCCACCGATCACGGCACGCTGATTGTTAATCGTTTCGACTACAGGATGGTTAGTGCGACGGAGGGTTATGGTGTCGGGTTCTTCCTGCTGGAAAGCTCCAGCTACGAACCGCGGGAAGGCTCGGTGGCCATGCAGCTTCTCGGCTTGCGGCGGCAACATTTCGGTGATGGCGTGGTTGCGGTGGATTGCGGTGCGAATATCGGTGTCCACAGCGTGGATTGGGCGAAAGGCATGACTGGCTGGGGCCGCGTCGTCGCCATCGAGGCGCAGGAGCGGATCTTCTACGCGCTGGCGGGCAACATCACGATCAACAACTGCTTCAATGCTCGCGCCATCCACGCAGCCGTTGGCGCGCAGGAGGGATCGCTGCAGATTCCCGTTCCGAACTACCGTGCGCCGGCGAGTTTTGGCAGTCTGGAACTCAGACTTTCCGGCGCAAATGAGTTCATCGGCCAGGACATCGATTATTCCGAGCAGAACCTTGCCACTGTCCGAATGATGACCATCGATTCACTGAACCTGCCTCGGCTGGACCTTATCAAGATCGACGTCGAGGGTATGGAGATCGAAGCGCTGGAGGGGGCGAAAGCGACACTTCAGCGGTTCCTGCCGATCATCGTCGTCGAACGGCTGAAGGTTCCGACAGACGCGTTGACCGCGGTGCTCGCCTCCTATGGGTATGAGTGGTTCGCGCTTGGGCTGAACTTCCTCGCGGTCCATCCCAGTGATCCGGCAAGGCAGCATATCAATGTCGCACCGCCGAATGAAGCAGCGCAGGGGGGTTAAAGATCGTCCGGCCGATTGGAACCGCGCACGGCTTACATATCGATCTTGTTGGTTACGACCCGCACGGGTCGGTATTTAATTCCAGCGCGCGCTTCTCGGCGAGCCCCGCATTGCCTGCTACCGCTCGGCAAGATTGTTGCCGCAGCTACGCGATACCGCCGCCACCGAACAAGCAGATGGCCCAACCCGCCCGAGGTCTCTATTGTCCGCCGCCCAGTAACCCCAAGGATACCGATACATGCGCCCATCCGGCCGCGCGCCCGACGTTCTGCGCCCCTTCTCGTTGACGCCTGGCTTCGCGCGTCACGCCGAAGGTTCCTGCCTGATCAGCATGGGCAACACAGAAGTGCTCTGTGCCGCCAGCGTAGAAGGCCGCGTGCCGCCGTTCATGCGCAACTCCGGCATGGGTTGGGTGACGGCGGAATACGGCATGTTGCCGCGCGCCACCCACACACGCGGCGAACGCGAGGCGGCGCGCGGCAAGCAATCCGGTCGCACGCAGGAAATCCAGCGGTTGATCGGTCGTGCATTGCGTGCGGTGGTGGACCGCTCCGCCATGGGTGAAGTGACCGTTACGCTCGACTGCGACGTGCTGAACGCGGATGGCGGCACGCGCTGCGCTGCGATCACAGGCGCCTGGGTGGCGCTGAGTCTGGCGTTTCGTCACATGCAGAAAATGAACGTGATCAAGAAGCCGCCGCTGATCGGCCAGGTGGCGGCCGTCTCCTGCGGCGTCTGCGGTGGCGAACCGGTGCTCGACCTTGACTATGCCGAAGACTCCACCGCTGACGCCGATGCCAACTTTGTGCTCACTGGCGGCGGCGGCATCGTTGAAATCCAGGGCACCGCGGAAAAATCCGCGTTCAGCGAGGCGCAGTTTCTCGGGATGCTCAGCCTCGCGCGAACCGGCCTCGCAGCGCTGTTCGAAGCGCAGCGTAAGGTGGTTGGTCAGGACTGATGGCACGGAAGCTCGATCGCGGCGCGCGGCTGGTCCTGGCCAGCCATAACACCGGCAAACTGGCAGAGCTTGGCGACCTGCTGAAGCCGCACGGTGTCGCGGTGATTTCCGCCGCAGCTCTCGGCTTGCCAGAGCCGGCGGAAGATGCACTGGATTTCGTCGGCAATGCACGGATCAAGGCGCTTGCGGCGACACAGACAAGCGGGCTACCGGCGCTGGCGGATGATTCCGGATTCTGTGTCGCCGCATTACACGGCGCGCCGGGAGTGCATTCGGCGCGATGGGCGGGTGACGCGGAGGATTTCTCCGCGGCGATGGCACGGGTGCATCGTGAGATGGCCAATGCAGAGGACCGCCGCGCGTGGTTCGTCGCAGCGCTGTGTCTCGCGTGGACCGATGGCCATATGGAGACGTTCGTCGGACGAATCGACGGCACGGCCATATGGCCGCACCGTGGCGACAAAGGGTTTGGTTACGATCCGATGTTCGTGCCCGCAGGTGATTCAGTAACGTTTGGCGAGATGGATGCGGCAGAGAAGCATGCCGTCAGCCATCGCGCACGCGCGTTCGCGCAGATGCTGGTGTCGTGCTTTGAAAATGCTGCTGACCGTCGAAAGTTGTGACGGGCTATCAAGCCGCTCAACCCAATCCACCACACCGACCTACCCGCTCCGCACCTCCGCCACCCGCGCGCCCGTGATCCGGACCAGCTCCGACGCACTGGTCCGAAACACATGGCTCGGGGACCCGGCCGCAGCCCAGATCGGATGCAACGGCAACAAGTCCTCGTCCAGTAGCAGCAGCGGCGCGGCCAGATGGCCCACCGGCGCCACGCCACCGATAGCGAAACCGGTCGCCTGGCGCACCCAGTCGGCATTCGCCCGGCCGAGTTGCACGCCAAGCGCCGTAGCGGCCTTCGCCTGGTCCACCCGATTCGCCCCGGACGTGATCACGACCACCGCCCGCATGCCACAGCGGAACACGATGGACTTGGCGATCTGCGCCACAGTGCAGCCCACTGCCGCCGCCGCATCGGCCGCGGTTCGCGTGCCCGCCGGAAACTGCGTAATGGTGTCAGGATGACCCGCCTGAAGCAGCGCCGCACGCACACGCTCCACTGAGCCGCCGGTTTCCAACGCGGACATGCTACATTCTCCCCGGCATGGAACCACTCGCCCTCTATATCCACTGGCCGTTCTGTCTGGCCAAGTGTCCGTATTGCGACTTCAACTCGCACGTACGTGACCGCATCCCGCAAGACCGGTTCCGCGCTGCCTTGCAGCAGGAGTTGGCATGGGAAGCGAAGCGGCTCGGCCGCCGCCGATTGACCTCGATCTTCTTCGGCGGTGGCACCCCGAGCCTGATGGAGCCGGAAACTGTAGTCACGTTGATCGCCGACGCGAAGCGCCATTTCGAGCCAGCCGAGAACATCGAGATCACCCTCGAAGCCAACCCGACCAGCGTCGAAGCCGCACGCTTCGCGGCGTTTCGTCAGGCCGGTGTGAATCGAGTCTCGATCGGCGTGCAAAGCCTGGATGACGCAGCACTGCGGATGCTCGGACGGCAGCATTCCGCAGCGCAAGCCATCGCCGCGCTGGAAATAGCGCGGGCGAACTTTCCGCGCATTTCGTTCGACCTGATTTATGCGCGGCCAAACCAGTCGCTGATCGCATGGCGGGCAGAACTGCGCACGGCTCTGAATCTGGCCGCCGATCACCTGTCGCTGTACCAGCTCACTATCGAGCCGGGAACCAGGTTCGAAGCCATGCACCGTCGCGGCGAGATCGCACTGCCGGACGATGACACCGCCGCTGATCTGTACGCAGCAACCGGGGAAGAAGCCGCGCGCTTCGGCCTACTGCCATACGAAGTATCGAACTATGCGGTGCCTGGCAGCGAGAGCCGACACAACCTCAGCTACTGGCACTACGAGGACTACGCCGGCATCGGGCCAGGCGCACATGGCAGGATCACGTTCGCACCGCCCCACATCATGGCGACGCGCCGCCATCGCGCCCCGGAATCCTGGGCTGATCGCGTCGAACGCGATGGGCACGGCATGGTCGACCAGATCGCATTGGATCAGACCCAGCGCGCGCGTGAAATGCTGCTCATGGGACTTCGACTGACCGAAGGGATCGATCGCATCTGGTTTGCCGCACGCACTGGCGGGACACTCGAAGACGCTTTGGATCAATCGGTGCTGCGACAGGCGCTGGACGAAGGTTACCTCACGTGGTCCGATGACAGACTCGTGGCGACGCCAGCCGGACGGCTGCGGCTGGATGCGCTGCTGGCAGTTATCGTGCGCTGAGGTGGTCGGATGAAAAGTCGGACACTCCCATGGCTCGCGGTCATCATGGAATGCGCGGTCCTGTCCCCTATCCGCCCGGCGATGCCGGCTGCCGGGCCGGTGTTCTCCGACAGTGGGCCGGACGCCGCCGGCTACGGCGCGGCACAAGACTATCCGACGAAACGCGGCGGCGCACTCCTGCCGCAGCTCTACATGGTCGGCAACCACAGCCACTACGACTCGCTCTGGCCATCGCATGTGGTGGCGAAGGCGCCCGAGCCATCGCATTTGTACCGATCAGCCAATGAGATCACGCTCAGCTATCCGTACCAAGGCATCCAATACACTCTGGACGACTACCTGGACCGCAATCCGACCACGGGCCTGCTGATCGCGCGCGACGATACGATCCTGTTCGAGCACTACCGCTACGGCCGCACCGACCAAGATCGCTTGCTGTCGCAGTCCATGGCGAAGACCGTGACATCCATGCTTCTCGGCATCGCGGTGTCGGAAAAAGCTATCCGCTCGATCGACGATCCGGCAGCAAACTACGTACCGGAACTGGCAGGAACCGAGTACGGAAACACGCCCATCCGTGCCCTGCTGCACATGTCGTCGGGTGTCGCGTTCACCGAGGTTTACAATGGCGCCGACGACAGCGCCCGGATGGGTACGATGCTGTTCACCCGCAACGTCGCGCCAACCGTGGCGATGGCGATGTTCAATCGCCGCCAAGTTCCCCCCGGCACGCGGTTTCACTATGCCGGCTCCGAGACGGAGGTGCTCGGGCTCGTCGTCAGTCATGTGGCGCACATGTCTTTGGCGGCCTATCTGCAGAGTCGCATCTGGCAGCCGATGGGCGCCGAGGCCGATGCGCGCTGGGTGATAGACGGCAGCGGGCAGGAAACGGCGTTTTGCTGCTTCAATGCCACGCTGCGCGATTGGGCGCGGTTCGCCTTGGTGCTGGCGTATGATGGCGCGTGGAACGGCAGGCAGATCATTCCTCGCCAGTGGCTGCTGGATGCCACCAGCGTTCAGGCGCCTCAGTTCGCACCGTACGTTGCGACCGCGTACTACGGTTATGGCTACCAGTTATGGTTGCTACCAGGAGCGCGCCGGCAATTTGCACTTCTCGGCATTCATGGCCAGGTGATCTACGTCGATCCAGTGTCACACCTCGTGATGGTCCACACGGCCGTTCGGCTGAAGGCGGCTGGCGATCCGGGCGTGAGGGAGGCGGCGGCACTGTGGCTGGCGCTTGTGTCACAGTACGGCAGGTAGACCCGATCCGGCTGAACGGCCACGCCTGTTGTCATCCGCTCCCTGTCAGCCAGAGGTGGGCCAACTGCGTTGCGACGACCTGGTCGTACGACATGTTGCAACCCGCCAATCCCCATCATTCGCGCCCCAGCACCAACGCGCGTGCATAGACCAGCTTGCGCGGCAACCCTGTGGCCACGGCTACCAACGCCGCGGCGTCCTTCATGCTGTGCGCCGCCAACGCCTCCCTCAGCCGTCCGTCCAGATCCTCCGGATCGTCCTGCTCCGGCGCTCCCACAACCACCGTGATCTCGCCACGTGCCGCATTCCCGGCGTAGTGCGCCGCAAGCTCGGACAACGCGCCCCGCCGCACTTCCTCGAACCGCTTGGTCAGCTCGCGCGCCACCGCGGCGGGCCGATCGCCGAACGCGTCTGCCATGTCGGCCAAGCTTTCCGCCAACCGATGCGGCGCCTCATACCAGATCAGCGTGGCCGCCAATCCCGCGCGTTCAGCCGCGCGTATTCCACCAAACCCTGCTCGGCGCGCGGCCTGACGGGGTGGCGGAAATCCCAGCACCAGGAACGGCAGCGGCGGCAGCCCCGACAGCACCAAAGCCGCCACCGCCGCGTTCGCGCCCGGCACTCCGCTGACCGCCAACCCCTCGGTAATCGCCGCACGCACAAGCCGGAAACCCGGATCAGACACCAGCGGTACCCCGGCGTCCGACACCAGCGCCACCCGCAGCCCCCGCCGCAGCATCTCCAGCACAGACGGAATGGCCGCATCCTCGTTATGCTCATGCAGTGGCTGCATCTTCGCCTTCACGCCGATGGCCGCGAGCAGCCGCGCGGTGTGGCGAGTGTCCTCGCACAAGATTAGATCGGCCGCCCGTAACGTCTCGCGCGCCCGCGGCGTCAGGTCACCGAGGTTGCCGATTGGGGTGGAAACCAGCACAAGACCGTCCGGCAGGGCGGATCGTCCGTCCTGTTCCGGCTCAGGAGATGCGGCGCATGCTTCGTTGGGCATTCGTACTCCTTCTCGGCACAGTAGCACTCAACGCCTGTGGCGGCGGATATCCCTATGGCTCGGGTGGCTACGGCCCGCCCGGTTACGGTGGCCCGCCGGTCCCCCTTACCGCCGGACAGCCAGGCTCGTCCGCGCTGAACGGCCCGACTGGCCAACATGTCGCAATCTTGCTGCCGCTGTCGGGCGCGCATGCCGATATCGGCCACAGCATGCTGCAAGCCGCTCAGCTCGCGCTCGACGTGCCCGGCGCGCCGCCGCTGGATCCCAAGGATACCGGCGGCACGGCGGAAGGTGCCGCAATGGCCGCCCGGGCAGCCATTGCGGATGGCGCAGGACTGATCCTGGGGCCCCTGACCTCGCAGGAAACCGCGGCAGTCGCGCCGATCGCGCGCCAAGCCAATGTCGCCGTGTTGGCCTTCACCAACGATCCGTCGCAGGCCCAGCCAGGCGTATGGACGTTGGGCATCACACCAGGACAACAGGTTCGGCGGCTGGTGGCGGCAGCACAGGGCCAGGGCAAGTCGCAAATCGCGGCGTTGCTGCCCGACAGTGATTTCGGCCACGTCATGGCGCAGGCGCTGACCCAGGCGACCACTAGCAGCAGCCTGCCATCGCCCAACATTAGATTTTATGCGCCAGGCATGGCGCCCATCAACGCAGCCGCACGGGATTTGTCCGACTACGCCAATCGGCGCGGCCCGATCGATGCGCAGATCCGTGCGGCCCGCGCGCTGGAAACACCCGACGGCCGGCGGCAGGCGCAGGATCTGGCGAAGACGCAGATTCCGCCGCCAAACTTCAGTGCGCTGCTGCTCGCCGGCACCGGCGAATCGCTCGCCGAGATCGCCGCTGTGCTGCCGTACTATGACGTCGACCGCTCACAGGTGCAGATTATGGGGCCGTCCTTATGGGCGTCGCCGGCCAGCGGCTCTGGCCAGCTTTCGGGCGCTTGGTATGCCGCGCCGGACCCTGCCGCGCGCACCAGCTTCGAACAGGGCTTCACGGCGAAATATGGTAGCGCTCCCGCGCCGCTGGCCGATCTGGCGTTCGATGCTGCGTCGATCGCGCGTGTGCTGGGTGGCGGCGGAGGATTTTCCGTCGCTTCGCTGGCCCAGCCCGCGGGCTTCATCGGTGTCGATGGATGGCTTGCGCTGTCGCCTGATGGCCAGGTGCGCCGAGCCCTCGCGGTGTTCGCCATCGAGCGTGGCGGCCCGCAAATGGTGGAACCAGCCCCGCAGTCGGCGAACGTGGGCGGCGCGTAACCGACTCACGCCTCGTTGTTGTCACCGGGTTGCGTCGCCCGCAGCGGACTGGGCGTGACGGGACGCGGCATCGTCCCACGCAGCGGGGATTTCGAATGGTGGATGCCGCGCATGGATGGCATACCCGGCAAGCAGCGTCGCCGACCATGCACGTCCATGTTCATTACACCAATCGCGGAATCCCCCGCGCACGCTATCAAGTCGCTGCAATTGCCCTACTTTGCTGAGCTCCGCGGCGAGTGCGAGCAGCGCCTGGTACACCTCATCGGCCCAGCGACCGAGCGGCATCCCGACCGTTTGCTGCGCTGACATATACGCCAAATGGTGACGAAGCTCGCTCCGGAGCAGCGCAGCCATGAGGGGAGCAATCGAATCGAAAGCGACAGGCCACGCAATGGCTGCCGCGTGACCGGCCCGCATCAGAGATCCGCGCGAGTCACGTAGCAGCACATCATACGGCAGAATATGGCGCGGACAACTCCGCGAGGCATGTGCAGCTGCAAGCATGTAGCGCAGCCATGGCGTGGTGGTGAGTTCGGCAGGCAACGAGTCCTACCTCGCCAGCGATGCAATGACCTCGCACGGATCGCACAGCACCAGCAACGCCGCTGTCGAAACCCGCATCTCATGTAGCGTGGGCAACCAAAGGTCGAGCAACAGGCAAAGCCGAGGATCCTTGATGAGCGACAGGCTATCAGTGCCGTATTCCGCCAGCATGACCGCCATGATGAAGGTCGTTGCCATCGCGCGAGCATGCCCGTCGAATGCACCGCAATCGAAATCTAGACAGTCGTACCAAGTATTCTTCCTTGCGGTCAGGATCCTATCGTTCACACCAATGACGATGGCCGCCTCTCAGCAGCCGGACGGGTTGTCAGGCGAAGCGGCGGCTGGTGTTCATCGATGAAACCTGGGCTAAGATCAACATGACCCGCACGCACGGCCGGTGCGCCGTGGGGCAGCGCCTGGTGGACAAAGTGTCGTATGGTCATTGGAAGACGCTGACCTTCATCGCCGCTCTGCGATGCGACCGGATCACCGCGCCCTGTGTGTTCGACGGGCCGATCAACGGCCTCAGCTTCCTGGCCTACGTCACGCAGTTCCTGGCGCCGACCTTGCGCGCTGGCGACATCGTGGTGATCGACAATCTCGGCAGCCAC
>DATKFJ010000338.1:0-13734 GCA_035511435.1 Acetobacteraceae bacterium
ACTTGGTGTCCGCGGCAGCGCACGCCAGGCAAGGGGGATGGCAATGGCGCCGATCGGTACGTTGACCGCGAACAGCCACGGCCACGGGCCGACCGATAGGATGCCGGCCGCTACGGTCGGTCCCACCGCGGATGCTATCGAGCCGATCGTGGCGTTGAGGCCCACGCCACGCCCAAGCCAACGACGCGGATAAATGAACCGAACCAACGCACCATTGACGCTCATGATACCGGCCGCTCCGAAGCCCTGAACGATGCGGGCGATGGTCAGCGTCAGCAGCGAGTCCGACAGCGCGCAGCCCAGCGAGGCCAGGGTGAACACCACAAGGCCGTATTGGTAGACACGACGATAGCCGAAGATATCGCCGAGAGACGCCAGCGGCAGCAGTGATATCGTCACCGCAAGCTGGTAGGCGTTCACCACCCAGATCGATGACGCCGGACTGGCATTGAGATCGCGCGCGATGGTCGGCAGCGCCACATTGGCGATCGCGCCATCCAGCACCGCGAGCGTCAGGCCGAGGGCGATCGCCAGGATGGCCCAGTAGCGCTGCGGGAACGGCAGACCATCCGGGATGCCAAGACGCGCCGGATCGGCGATGTTCGGTAGGAGCGACGGCTGATCAGCCATCAACCGGCGACCAACACGCCGGTGGATACGGGAACCGTCGCAGCAATCGCGTCCAGCACGGTTGCTGCGTCGAGCAGGCCCAGGTCCGCTCGGTACAGCACACGGACGCTGTGTCCTCGGGGCGCGCAAAGTTCAGGTTCGGAATCGCGCGAAAACAGCACGATGGATGGGCAGCCGGCGGCGGCGATCAGATGCATTGGGCCGGTGTCGTTGCCGATGGCGACATGCGCGTTGCGCGCCAGGCTGGTGAGTTGGGGAAAGTCCGTGCGGCCGGTCAGGTCGATCGTGGTCGGCGCAACATCCACGATCGCCTTGGCCAGTACGTGCTCCGGTGCAGTGCCGATGACGACTGGTGTTACGCCGCGCTGTGCCAGCAGAACCGCGAGCTCGCCGTATCGGGCGATCGGCCAGCGCTTGATCGGCCGGTGTGGCGAACTTCCGGGGGCCAGCAGCGCAAAGCGTTCGGGTACAGCGAAATGGCCGATTGCGCCGTGACTCCACGTCAGATCGGGCGGTTCACGTTCCGCTACCCCCGCCTGCAAGAGTTGGCCGAACTGCCGGTCGATGTCGTGCAGTCGGTTGCGGTCGGGATCGCCGTCAGGCAGCGCGCACCCGTGGGCGATGCCCGACCATTCCGGACGCCTGCCGGGCAGGAGAAGCTGGAAATAATGGCTTGAACGACTGGAGGTCTGCAGGTCGTAGATCCGGTCGAACCTGCCGTCGATCAACTGCCGCCTTAGTCGCAGCCAGCCGGCGAAATCCCACCAGGGCGGACGCTCGTCGCGCCAGATTTTATCGAACCAAGGCGATGTGGCCAGCCAGGTGGCATAAGGTGCGGTCGTCAGCAGCGTGATTTGGGCACTTGCGTGGTGGCGGCGGATCGCGGCGAACGGTCCGAACGACAGGACGACGTTTCCCATGGCGCCGAGCTTGATCACCAGGACGCGCTCCGTCGACGAACTGCTGGCTCGCCGGTCCGTCATGCGGGCGGATGATTGGCGGCCCAATGGCGCGCGATGTCGATGCGACGGGTTATCCATGCATCGGGGAAGCGCCCGACATGGTCCAGCAGCTTTTCCAATCCTGCGGCCCGGGCGGGATGACCGATGATACGCATATGCAGGCCGATCGACAGCATCTTCGGGTGCGAACCGCCCTCCCGGTAAAGGAAATCGAAGGCATCGCGGCAATAGCTGAAGAAATCGTCGCCGGTGGCGAAGGTTCCGCGACCATACTTCGAATCGTTCGTCGAAAGGCTGTAAGGAACGACCAGATGCGGCTTGCCCTGGACGCGCGTCCAATATGGCAACTCGTCATCATAAGCATCTGAATCGTAAAGAAAGCCGCCTTCTTCTGCCAGGAGGCGGCGGGTATTCAAACTAGGCCCATAGCGGCAGTACCAGCCCAGCGGCCGCTCGCCCATTGTCTGCTGCAGCGAGGCAATGGCGTGGCGAATGCGCTCCCGCTCGTCCGCTTCCGCCAGTTCGAAGTGCTTCTCCCAGCGCCAGCCATGGCAGCAGATATCGTGGCCGGCGGCGCGGATCGCGGCTGCGGCCGGAGGATGGCGTTCCAGCGCCAGCGCACAGCCGAACACGGTGAGCGGCAGATTGCGTTCTGCGAACAGCCGCATGACTCGCCAGAAGCCGACGCGGCTGCCGTAGGCGAACATGCCCTCGGCCGCGAGGTCGCGACCCTTCACGCCAGGGTTGAGCATGCCATTTTCGGTCAGCCCCCACTCCGATGCGGGGTCGCCGTCCGGCACCGATGGTTCCGACCCCTCCTCGTAGTTCAGCACGAAATTGACCGCGAGCCGCGCGCCGCCGGGCCATTTGGGGTCGGGCGGATGGGCGCCATAGCCGATGAGGTCTCTGTCCATGGCGGCCAGATTGCCCTGATCGCCACGCGCTGGCCACTGGTTGACTGGTCCGTGATACGCGCCGAAAAGCCGCGGCATGTCCGCAGCCGCCACATCGTGGATTCTCAGCGAGGGCTTTGCCGGATTGCAGGCGCAGGCGCTGGGTTTGGCAGAAGCCGCCGGCCTGCAGCCCGAATTGCGTGTCCTGGTGCCGCGCGCGCCATGGAAGTGGCTGGCCGCATCGCTCTGGCCCGCGCCGTTGGCCGCGGTTGGAGATGCGGTTCGGGCACCGGTGCCGGGGCTGGTAATCGGCAGCGGTGGCGTGGCAGCGGCGGTGGGCGCCGCGTTGCGCGGAGGCGGCCGGTCGGTTGTGCAGGTGCAGCACCCACGCATGGACCCAAGACGGTTCGACCTCGTCGTGGTGAACCGGCACGACGAACTGACCGGTCCCAACGTCGTGGTAACACGAACTGCGCTGCATCGGGTCACCGCCGCACGGTTGGCGGAAGCGGCGCAGCAATGGTGTCCGCACTTCGAACACCTGAAGCGGCCATTGGTCGCGGTGTTGGTCGGCGGCAGCAACGGGCGGTTTCGACTGGATGCGTCGGTCGGCGGCGCGCTTGCGGGCCAGCTTGCCGCGATGATGCGTTGCGACGGTGTCGGAGTTGCAGTTACGCCGTCGCGCCGCACCGATCCGGCGGTGACGCGCGTGCTGACCGAAGCGCTGGCACCGCTTGGCGGCTATGTCTGGGACGGCAGCGGCGCCAATCCGTATTTCGGCATGCTTGCCCTGGCCGATGCGATCGTCGTCACGATGGACAGTGTCTCTATGGTGTCCGAGGCGGTGGCGACCGCCGCACCCGTCATGCTGGCCGCGCTGCCTGGCCGTTCGCGGCGCAACCGGCTGTTCACCGATGTGCTGCTGGCAGAGGGACGGGTGCGCGAGTTCGCCGGCCGCTACGAAGTCTGGCCGGTGGCACCGCTTGACGATACGCCGGCAGCAGCGGCGGAGATGCGCCGTCGGCTCGGCATTTAGTGTCGTCCCTGCTCTGTCATTGCGATGAGCGCCGCGACGCGGCAATCTCGTGCCAGTTGGGCATCGACCACAAGCCAGTTGGCATCGACCACAAGATTGTCGCGTCGCTGCGTCCCACTTGATGACAGCGGTAAAATTCGACGAATTTCTGATCCACGACACCAGGACCGGTCCATGCTGCACATTCAAACCTTCGACAATCGCGCCGGCGGCAATGTGCTTTACAAGGCGTTGGCGCACCCGCTGGCGGCCGAGGCGATCGGACGGCTTTACGCGCGGCTCGAGCGTGCCGGCCCGGTGGCGCTGTACGATCCCGACGGCATCGCCGAGGCGCTGTTCGCGCTGTATCCGAATGCGGCGCCGCTGGCTGGGCTCTATGTGAATGACGTGACGGTGGTGGGCACGCAGCGCGCGGGTCTGGTTGCACGTGCGCTGACCGATCTGCCAGTCAGCCGCGCACGCATCGTGCTGGTCGCGGCATTCGACGCCGCCCGCACAGCGGCGCGCATTGCCGACTTTCTGCCGCCCGGCGCCGATGTTGTCACGCTGGATGAAGTCAAGCTGCCAGCCGAATTTGTGACCAACCGCGCGCGCTATCTCGACAAGCTGAACTTCGCGACGAATTTCGTATTCTTCCGCGACAGCAAAGGGCTCTCGACACGGCTCGTGTCAGCGAATTACTGGGCTGGTTATGGCGGCGGTGCCATCTTGTTGTGGCTGCGGCTGTTCGATACGGCTGGCAACACGCTGGTGACCTGGCAGCAGGAAGTTCCAGCCGCGCCCTGCGGTTTTTCCGTCGATAGCCGAGTGGTGCGCGAGCGTTTCGGCCTGGCGGATTTCACCGGCCAGTTGTTCGTGCATGCGATCGGTGTGGCCGGCCACGACGTGGTGAAATACGCGCTGGATACCTATGCCAGCGACGCCACGTCCCCTTGCGGCGCCAGTCTGTCCTGCACGCATGATGCAAATGCCTGGCCGTCCGATCGCTACGCGGGACTGCCGGCGCCGCGTGATGATGAGCGGGTGATCCTGTGGCTGCAGAACAGCCACGCCGCACCGATTCCGGCCGGCGCCATCGCGCTGGATCGCATGGGAGCGGAACGGCCGGTGGCATTGCCGCAGGTGGTTGGGCCATTTGCCACCGTTGCCGTTGATGTGGCGCGTTTGCTGCCTGACGTGCGCTGGCCTGCACAGATCGAACTGCGCGCTGGCCGGCACATCGTGCGTCCGCGCTATGAGGTGACTCGCGGTGAGCGGCTGCGCATCGCGCATGTCAACGTCGAGCGCAGTGACCTCCGACCTGATCCGGCGATCCCCCGCCTGCCGGCACAATTGGGCCGCGGCTATCTGCTGCCGTTCCCGGTGCTGCCGCGCGAGCGATTCCGCAGCATCGTGCAGCCCACACCGATGGCGACATCGCAGAACACGCTGCCGATCCGGCTGGATGTGTTCGACTGCACCGGGCGCAAGCTGATGGAGCGTTTTCTCGGCTGCCTGCGGCGCGACCACGACGTCGCCCTGGACTTCGACGACATTGCCATCGAATCGGGACACGCAGAGCTGGTCTACGACTTCCGTGAAGGTGGCGAAGCGGATGGCTGGCTGCATGCGCTGTTCCGCTATGAGGACCGTCAGTCCGGTCACGCAGCGGAATCCAGTTTCGGCGCGCACATGTTCAATACGGCGATGACGTACAAGGATGAACCGCAATCCTACTCCGGCCCTCCACCGGGATTGACGACGCGGCTCTTTCTGAAACTCGGCGATGATCGGCGACGCAGCTTTGCCGTGCTGATCTATCCTGCTTCGGCGCCCTGGCGTGCGCAGTCGGCGACGGCACTGGTGCTGCACGATGGCGCCGGCGCGGTGATCGCCGAGAGGCGCGTGGCGATCGCGTGTTCAGGCTCGACGATGGTGTGGCCGCATACGGTATTCGGCGACGCGGCGCTGCGGCAGGCAGGCGCGGACGGCTATGTGCTGGTGCGCGACACCACTTGCCGTTTGTTCGGCTACCACGGCCTGATGGATGATGCCGGCGGCTTTTCGCTTGACCACATGTTCGGGTTCTGAGGGGGCTCTACCGCCTGGGTTATCGGGGAGATCGCACTCGACAACGTTTGGGTCGCCGCGAAGCGCTCGCGCATTCTTGCCGACGCGGCCCGCGAGCGGTTGGGACGCCAACGAAAGTCGGCGTGAACAGGCATCCGTCCTGGCAATTTTCTGCTGTCGTCTGCATAGTGCCGCAAAGGCCGATTGACTTTGGAATTGGGGGAACGGGCCATGCCGAATCACACCACGCGCGCGCGTCCGGGTCGGCGCGATGTGATCAAGGGCGCTGCAGCCGTGACAGCGGCGGCCGCGTTGACGCCGATCGGGCTGGCGACCGCACAGGGCACTGCCATCCCGCGCAACCGGACAATGACCCTGGTGTGGTCGGGCTCGCGCGAAGGACGCTGGGTGGACTTCGAGCTGTGGAATCCATATTCGATCGGCGCGAATCATCAGAACGGCCCGAACATCATCTATGAGCCGCTGGCGTATTACAGCGCATTCGCCGACAAGACCTATATGTGGCTCGCGGAGAGTTACCAGTTCACCCCCGACTTCAGGCAGCTCACCATCAAGACGCGCTCTGGCATCTCCTGGTCCGACGGCACGCCGTTCTCGGCGGAGGACGTGGCATTTACGCTGAACAGCCTGCGCGATCTCGGTCCCAAAGTGAAGTGGGGCGTCGATGTGCAGCAGGTGCTGAAGCAAGCAAAGGCGACGGACGCCAACACCGTTGTCGTGGACTTCGTGGTTCCCGCGCCCCGGTTCTTCTTCTTCATGACCTACAAATACGACATCGGTGTTTACATCGTGCCGAAACACATCTTCGCCGGCCAGGATTGGCCGACATTTAAGCACTTCGACACCGCCAAGGGCTGGCCGATCAGCACTGGTCCGTGGAAAGTGGTGGACGCGTCACTGCAGCAGAAGGTATTCGAGCGGCGGCCGGAATGGTGGGCGGCCAAGGCCGGCCTCGCGCCGCTGCCGGCGATCGAGCGCACCATCTGGCTGCCCTCGGTCGGCGAGCAGGCGTTGGCGCAGGCGCTGATCACCGATCAGGTCGATGCCGGCTTCGGCATGCAGCCGGCAACGTTCCCCACCGTGTTCCGCGGCAACCCGAAGATCATCACGCATACCGGACAGAAGCCGCCGTATGGTTATGTCGACTGGTGGCCGCTGTCGCTGTACGTCAACAACGAGGTGAAGCCGTTCGATGACAAGGACGTGCGCTGGGCGCTGTCCTATTACACCGACCGGCAGCAACTGATCGATGTCGGCTATCTTGGTGCATCGCAGGTTTCGTCGCTGCCGATGCCGGCCTATCCACCACTGCAACCATATTTCGATTCGGTGAAGGATCTGCTGGCGAAATACGACACGCTGGCATTCGATCCAAAAAAGGGCGATGCGTTGCTGTCAGGTAGGGGGTTCAAGAAGGACTCCGCCGGATTCTGGAACGACGCACAGGGCAAGCGTCTGACGGTGGACATCATCGGCTTCGGTGCTGCCGGTCCTGCCATTGGGCCGGTGTTGTCCGAGATGCTGAAGCGGCACGGAGTGCAGGCGTCGCTGAGCATGCCGCCGGACTTCGACGATCGATTCCAGAAGGGGGATTTCGTCGGTTCGATCTATGGCCATGGTGGCGCGATCAACGAACCGTACAACATGCTGCGGCTGTATCAGGGCCGCAGTGTCGCGGTGCCGGGCGCGCACCTGGTGAACTTCTCGCGCTGGAAAAATGCCGACTTCGACAAGATCACCGACGAGATGTACGTCACGGATCCAAACGACAAGCCGAAAATGCTGGACCTGTTCCATCGCGCCATGGAAATCTGGTTGCCGGAACTGCCGGACATCCAGTTGGTTCAGAACTTCCATCGCATTCCGATGAACACCACGTTTTGGAAGAACTGGCCGACGGCTGACAACGACTACGTCAACGGCGCGTCGTGGCACCTGACCTATCCGATCGTGCTGTGGAACCTGCTGCCGGGCTGACGCATGCAACTCGTCTACATCGCCCGCCGCTTCGGCGTCTTTCTGGTTATCGTCTGGTTGGCAGCCTCGCTGAATTTCTTCCTGCCCAAGTTGTCGGGCCAGGACCCGGTGCGCACCAAGTTGCTGGAATCAGCGCAGCTTGGCGGCTATGTGCAAGCCGGGCTCGAAGATATGGTGAAGGAATACAACAAGCGCTTCGGCCTGGACCGGCCGCTGTGGCGGCAATACGTCAGCTACCTGAGCGATACCGCGCGATTGGACTTCAACTACTCGATTGCCAACTATCCTCGTACCGTCCGGCAAATGATATCCGAGGCGCTGCCATGGACGATCGGGTTGCTGGGCACTACGACGCTGCTGTCGTTCGGTATTGGTACGTTGCTGGGTGCGCTGCTTGCATGGCCTGGTGCGCCGCACTGGATGCGCTATCTGATGCCGCCGTTGTGGGCGCTGCATGCCATTCCGTTTTTCCTGCTTGGCTTGATCCTGATGTATCTGCTTGCATTTCAGGTGCCGCTGCTGCCGATCTTCGGCGGCTATAGCGCCGGCGCTACGCCGTCGCTATCGATCGGTTTCGTACTGGACGTGCTCCGTCATGCGGTGCTGCCGGCAATGTCCATTGTGCTGGTGGCCACCGGAGGCTGGGCACTCGGGATGCGCGGTATGATGGTCACGACGATGGGCGAGGACTACGTGACATTCGCGGAGGCGAAGGGACTGAAGAGCTCGACTATCTTTCTGCGCTATTGCCTGCGCAATGCGATCTTGCCGCAGACCACGGCACTTGCGCTGGCGTTGGGGCAGGTGCTGTCAGGTGCGGTGCTGGTCGAAGTGATCTTCGGCTATCCTGGAATTGGCGCGCTGCTATTTCAGGCGATCCAGGAAAACGATTACTTTCTGATCCAGGGTATTGTCTTCACCGTGATTGTCGCGTTGGGATTGGCGACTTTCGTGCTGGACGTGGTGTATCCGTGGCTCGATCCGCGCATTTCGTATCGGAGGACGTAGTGGTCTGGAACGTCATGGTCGCGTGCGTCCCGGGTATCGACGTATTGTGTGGGGCCGGTAAGGACGTGAATGGCGGCCCTGCGCCCGCCGTGGCGGCTGGGTGTTAGATGCTGCGCTATCTTCGCCGCAACAAGTCGCTTGCCGTCGGCATCGTGCTGTTGTCGTTGCTTGCGCTGTTCATCGTCATCGGCAACCTGACGGTGGACACCGAGTTGGCGCGCCCGCTGTCGGTGCGTGCCTTGCAGCCGCCGTCGTGGGATAATCCGTTCGGCACCGATCGGCAGGGGCGTGATCTGTTGGCGGTGATGGTCGCCGGTACGCCGCTGACCCTGAAGATCGGGTTCGTCGCCGGCTTCCTGGGTGTCGGCATCGGCACCGTGCTGGCCTTCATCGCCGGCTACTATCGTGGCACGACAGACACGCTGATCCGCGGCATTGCCGACATCGGCCTGACCGTGCCTGGTCTGCTGGTGCTGATCATCATCGCCGTTTCGGTGCGCGGCGGACTGACGGTGAACGAGATGGCACTGATTGTGGCATCGCTCGCGTGGCTCAATCCGACGCGCACGATCCGCTCGCAGGTACTGACAATGCGCGAGCGTGGCTATGTCGAAGTGGCGCGGATGAACGGCATGAGCGGACCGGAGATCATCCTGCGCGAAATGATGCCGAACCTGCTGCCCTATCTCGCGGCAACACTGGTCAGCGCGATCTCTGCCGCTATTCTCGCCTCTATCGGGCTGGAGGTGCTGGGCCTTGGGCCGCTGGAATCGCCGACGCTGGGGATGACGTTGTACTGGGTCAATTTCAACGCCGCGATCCTGAACGGCTGGTGGTGGTGGTGGACCGCGCCGATCGTGATCATCCTGATGGTCTTCCTTGGCCTGTTTTTCCTCACTGTGGGGCTGGACGAAATCGCCAATCCGCGTCTGCGACAATCCACATGAATGCGGTGATCCTACGCGTCGAACATCTACGCGTCTGCTACGACCATCCGCTTGGTGAAGTGCGGGCGGTGGACGATGTCTCGTTCAGCCTGCGCGCAAATGAACGGTTCGGCCTCGCGGGCGAATCCGGTTCCGGCAAGTCCACCATGGCGCTGGCCATTTTGCGGATGATCCGTCCGCCGGGACGCATCGATGGCGGTGAGGTTTGGCTGGACGATGTTAGCGTTGCTTCCCTGTCCGACGCCGCGATGCGGCGACTGCGGCTGGCCGGCATCGCGCTGGTGCCGCAAGGTTCGATGAACGCGCTGAACCCGGTGCTGCGCATTCGCGGCCAGATCGCCGACGCGTTGGCCGATCACGACATGGGCCTGTCGCAGCGCGACCTTGATGCACGCGTGCGCGATCTGCTGGGGCAGGTTGGCCTGCCGCCGCAGGTGGCGGATATGTATCCGCACGAACTGTCCGGCGGAATGAAGCAGCGCGCCTGCATCGCTATCGCGATCTGCCTGCGTCCCAAAGTGATCATCGCGGATGAACCGACCAGCGCACTGGACGTCGTTGTGCAGCGCCAGGTGATGGCGACACTGGGTCGCGTTCAGCAGGAACTCGGTGCGGCCGTTGTACTGGTCGGGCATGACATGGGATTGATGGCGCAATTCGTCGACCGGCTCGGCGTGATGTATGCCGGCCGCCTGGTAGAGATTGCGCCTATCGCCGAGATCATCGCCGCGCCGAGGCATCCCTATACGCAGATGCTGATTGCAAGTCTGCCGTCGCTGGAACGCAAGGAGATGATGCAAGGTATTCCCGGTCTGGCGCCGTTGTTGCGGGACCTGCCGTCCGGCTGTGCCTTTCATCCCCGTTGCCCGCACGCGGTGGAACGCTGCGGTGCAGAGCGGCCGGAGTTGCGTGCGATTGCACCCGATGTTCGCGCGGCGTGTCATCTTGCGTGACGACAGCGACCGGCGTTTTCACCTGCGTCCCCGCATTTCCGGGGATGATAAATCTTCCATTGTCACCCCTGCTTGCATTGTCGTCCCTGCGAAAGTGGCGACCCAGGCGTGCGCGGAATGACCTATCTGCTGGAAGCCCGCCACGTCACCAGGATTTTCGGCGGCGGACTGCTCGACCGCGATAGCACCATTGCGCTGGAAGATTTCTCGTTCGTGATAGACTCCGCGCGTCCCACTATCACCGCGATCGTCGGCGAAAGTGGCAGCGGCAAGACGACACTCGCACGGGTGCTTCTTGGCTTGGTCCCGCCCACCACTGGCCAGGTGCTGTACCAGGGGCGCGATCTGCACGCGCTATCCGCGGACGAATATCGTGCATTTCGCCGCGACGTTCAGGCAATCTTCCAGGACCCATACGGCGTCTACAATCCGTTCTACCGCGTGGACCACGTGCTGACGACGCCGGTGGCCAAATTCCGCCTTGCGAAGACAAAACCGGAAGCGCGCGCCCTGATCGAGGATGCCTTGCGCGCGGTCGGATTGCGCCCCGAGGAAATAGTCGGCCGCTTCCCACATCAACTCAGCGGTGGCCAGCGTCAGCGCGTCATGGTAGCGCGCGCGTTGTTGCTGCGGCCCCATCTGATTGTCGCGGACGAACCGGTTTCCATGGTGGATGCCTCGCTGCGCGCCACCATTCTGGGATCGTTACGGCAGCTTAACCAGGAACGCGGCATTTCCATCATCTACATCACGCACGATCTGGCCACGGCCTATCAGGTGGCGGACAACATCATCGTGTTGTATCGCGCGTCCGTGGCCGAGGCCGGGGGTGTCGAACGCGTTGTAAAGGCGCCACAGCATCCTTATACGCAATTGCTGATTGCCTCGATCCCGCAGGTCAGCACGGATCGCGGCTGGCTGAGCGAACAGGAAGCGAAGCAGCGCACCGTGGTCGGCAATGCCGGCTGCAAGTTCCTCGCGCGTTGCCCGGTTGCCATGCCGATATGTCATCAGTCGGTGCCGCCACTGTTTCGAACCGAATCCCGTCGCTTCGTTGCCTGCCATCACTATCCTGACTCGGGCAATGGACAGAGTGCGGCCCTGGAAACCATGTTCGATGACCGAACTTCCTGACATCGCCCGCCAGGGCGCGCGGCCGGTTCGCGTCCGCCAGGTGCCGGTGAACAGGGCAATTTCGCTCGATGTAGCCACGCCGGCCAAATCGCGAGATAACGGCGCCCGAGGAGAACCGCCATGCCCACAACCGATACCAACCGCGCCTGGAACCCTGATAGCTGGCGCGATCGCCCGATCCGCCAAGTGCCGGCCTATCCCGACCCGCAGAAACTCGCGGCGATGGAGGCTCGGATTGGCAAATATCCGCCCCTGGTGTTTGCCGGCGAGGCACGCCGGCTGAAGGCGCATCTGGCGATGGCGGCCGAGGGCAAGGCGTTCGTGCTGCAAGGCGGCGACTGTGCGGAAAGTTTTGGGGATTTCACCGCCAACATCATTCGCGACACGTTCCGCGTGCTGCTGCAAATGGCTGTGGTGCTGACCTTCGGCGCGTCGCTGCCGGTGGTAAAGATGGGCCGCATGGCCGGCCAGTTCGCCAAGCCGCGGTCTTCCGATAATGAAACGCAGGGTGACGTGACGCTGCCGTCCTATCGCGGCGACATCGTCAATGGGCCGGAGTTCACACCCGAGGCGCGCATTCCAGATCCGGCGCGCATGGAGTTCGGCTACTTCCAGTCGGCCAGCACGCTGAACCTGCTGCGCGCCTTTGCTTCCGGAGGCTATGCAGACCTGCACGAGGTGCATCGCTGGAACCTGGATTTCGCCGCGCGTTCGCCGTTGGCCGCGCGCTACCAGGACCTGGCGCACCGCATTGACGAGACGCTGTCATTCATGGCGGCGTGCGGCATGACCGGCACCACCACGCGCGACATGCGCGAGACCGACTTCTACATCAGCCACGAAGCGCTGCTGCTGCCATATGAACAGGCACTGACGCGCATCGATTCCACCAGCGGCGACTGGTACGGCTGCTCGGCGCATTTCCTGTGGATCGGCGATCGCACGCGCCAGGTCGATGGCGCGCATGTTGAATTCCTGCGGGGCGTGAAGAATCCACTCGGCATGAAGATCGGTCCGACCCAGGAACCGGACGATCTGCTGCGCATTCTGGAAGTGCTGAACCCGTCGAATGAGCCGGGCCGCATCACGCTGATCAGCCGCATGGGTCATGACAAGGTGAACGCGCGGCTGCCGCCGCTGCTGCGCGCGGTGGAACGTGCCGGGGCGAAGGTTGTGTGGCTGTGCGATCCGATGCACGGCAACACGATCTCGACTGTCGCCAAGCTGAAGACGCGCAACTTCGATTCTATTCTGTCCGAGGTGCGCAATTTCTTCGACATCCACGCAGCCGAGGGCACGTGGGCCGGCGGCGTGCATGTGGAGATGACGGGGCAGAATGTTACCGAATGCACCGGCGGCGCGCATCGGCTGACCGAGGCCGATCTGACCGACCGCTATGAAACGTTCTGCGATCCGCGGTTGAACGCGGAGCAGTCTCTGGAGCTGGCTTTCTTGGTGGCTGAGGAACTGAAGCAGCGGCGTTCACCAGGCGGGCAGGTCCAGGTGGCAGCGCAGTAATGCCGCGTTTCCTGTTGCCAGTATAAGGATGTGGAACCGCAGATGAATGGAGCTTAGCGGTCAGTGGCTGACATCGGTGGGACTTGCGCCGGCGCGGCTCATCTGCGTTCCTGTGTCAGGCTTGGTGCCAACAGGCCCGACCATGACGATGGACAGTAAGCCGGACGTGCTGGCCGCCGACATCGCGGCGCGCACCGACAGCTATTTCAATCGCACGCGGAAGATCGTCGCGCGGTTTGGCGACCAGCACGTGACCTATGCCGTATTCATGCGCCGCCCGGTGATCTCCGCCCCGAAGCTGATGGTCGAATGGCTGGCAACCGCAGCAGCGTCCCGAGGCACTCAAATCGGCATTGATCTGAGGTATCCGGAAGGCGAGTGGGCCGGGGCGGGCGAGCCGCTTGCCTACATCACCGGCAGCCTGGTCCAGTTGTCCGATCTGGAAACCATTCTATTGCAGAAGATCGGTCCCGCGTCTGTGGCGGCACTGAACGCGTATCAGATGTGCCTCGCGTTGCCAGAGGTGGCGTTTCTGGCGATGGAGGCTCGTCATTGTGCCGGCGCGGAGATGCAGGACATGATGGCCTACGCTGCTTCGGTCGGCAG
>DATKFJ010000339.1:0-3322 GCA_035511435.1 Acetobacteraceae bacterium
GCAATGTCACCGCGCCCACGATGGCCAGCAGCGCAAAGGCAGCGCGCCAGCCGAACCACGCGGTCGCATAGCCGCCCAGCACCGGCGCGATGGCCGGTGCCATCGACATCACCATCGTCAGCATCGCAAGCTGCGCCGCGGCGCGGTCCGGCGCCGCCGAATCGCGCACGATCGCTCGTCCCAGCACCAGGCCCGCGCACGCGCCGATCGATTGCAGCACGCGCGCGACCACCAGGGTGAATGCGCCGGGCGCCGCGGTGGTCAGGATGCCGGCGAAGGTGAACAGCGCAAGGCCGCCGATCAGCACGGGCCGGCGCCCCAGGCGATCGGATATCGGGCCGTACACCAACTGTCCGATCGCCAGACCGATAAGATACAGCGTGATGGTGAGCTGGATGGCGCCGGGCGAGACATGCAGCGCGTGTGCCGTCGCCGGCAGCGCCGGGATGATCAGATGCATGCCCAGCGTGCCGCATGCCGTGATCGCAACGATCAGCGCGAACGGCGCGCGATCGCGCGACCCCAGTGGTGGTACGGCAAGCCACCTCATGCGGTGATGGATCGGAGCAAGGCTGCAACGCGCATTGGCATTCAGCCATCGATAGCGGCAGGGTGGCGCGATGCAAAGCACCGGAACCGCTCCCCTGCCATCCGCGGCGCGCGAACGACAATGGAGCCTGGCGGCGGCAATCGCCTCGGTCACCGTGTTCGGATTGAGCATCGGCCAGGGTTCGCCGCTGATGTCGCTGCTGCTGGAATCGCGCGGCAGCGACGCAACGCTGAACGGATTGAATGCGGGAGCGTCGTTCGCCGGCGTGATCGTCGGACCGTTGCTGGCGCCGATCTGCGTCCGTCTGCTGGGCGTTCGCAACTTCCTGTTGCTGTGCTTCGGCGCCGACATCGCTCTGTTCATGGCCATGAAACCGTTCCACAGCGTGCCGGATTGGTTCGCGCTTCGCTTGCTGATGGGCCTGATCGGCTCCAGCATCTTCACGTCGACCGAGGCGTGGATCAATCAGCTCGCCGGCGATGTCGGACGCGGCCGCATCCTCGGAATTTATGCTGCGGCCCTGGCGGCCGGCTTCGGCATCGGACCACTGGTGCTGTCGCTCACCGGCATCCAGGGCTGGCCGCCGTTCCTCGCCAACGCGGCGATCACGGCATTGGCGGCGCTGCCGCTACTCGGTGTCGGCGAGACATCGCGCAGCTTCGGACGCGAACGCGGCGCCAGTCCTTTGACGATGTTCCTGCGCGCGCCGCTCATTCTGGGTGCCGTGACGATCTTCGCCATGTACGAAGCGGCGATGATGACATTGCTGCCGATCTGGGGCGTGCGGATCGGCCTGAACGACAGACTGGCGGCGGCGACGCTGTCCGCGGTGTTTTTCGGCTCGATCGTGCTGCAGGTGCTGATCGGCTGGCTGTCCGACCGGTTCTCCCGCATCGCAACGCTGCGCTTATGTGCCGCGGTCGGACTACTCGGCGCGCTGGCGTTGGCCAGCGTCGATGCGTCATTGCCCATGCTGTTGGGTCTGCTGTTCGTGTGGGGCGGCATCGCGTCGGGGATCTACCCCGTTGCGCTCAGCATGGCAGGCGACCGGTTCCGCGACACGGAGCTGGTCACCGTCAATGCCGCGATGATCATCGCCTACGGACTGGGCGCGCTGGTCGGACCTCCACTCGGCGGCGTGGCAATGGATGTCTGGAACGCGCGAGGCCTGTTCTGGCTGTTTGCCCTGCTGTTCGTCGGTCTGCTGTTGGCGACCCGGTTTACCGCAGGTCGGCGACCGCCGCCCGATAGCGGGTGATCGCAGCGAGATGTTCGGCGGCGCTGCGCCCGTCGATACGTTTGTGGTGGCCGCTCACATAGGTGGTGTGCGCGGTCACGTGCGTGACGCCGGCCTGCTTCCAGAAGGCAAACTCGCGCCGCCAATCGTCTTCGCTGCCGGCCAGCGACACCCATACTTCCAGCCCGACATCCGCCGGATCGCGCCCCGCCTGCCGCGTCAGCCCACGCAGCTTGTCGAACGCCGCCAGCGCGCCAGCGCCCGCCGGATACGCCAGCGGCATGAAGCCATCGCCATACTTCGCCGCACGTCGGAACGTCGCTTCGGCGTGGCCGCCGTACCAGATCGGCACCCGGCCCGATGCGGGGCGCGGATTGATGCCGGCGTCGTCGATACGGTGGAACTCGCCGGTGAAATCGACATGCGGGTTCGCCCACAGCGCCTGCATGACGCGCACCTGTTCCTCCGACCGCTTGCCGCGGTTATGGAAATTCTCATTCAGCCCGATGAATTCGACCTCGTTCCAGCCGACGCCGATGCCCAGTCGAAAGCGGCTGCCCGAGAGTACGTCAAGCGAGGCAGCCTGTTTCGCCACCAGCACCGCCTGGCGCTGCGCCAGGATCAGCACGCCGACCGAGAAGCCGATGCGCGCGGTGCAGCCGGCGAGGAAGCCGAACAGCACGAACGGATCGTGATAGGCATTGGCAGTCGTGCCGACGCGGCGTCCGCCATGGTCCGCCGCGGGGTTGGCGCCGAGTACATGATCGGGCGCCACCAGGTAGTCGTAGCCAAGTCCCTCCGCCGCCTGCGCATAGTCGCGCAGCACGGTGGGTCCTGTGCCGATGTCGGCTACCGGCAGCGATGCTCCGAGTTGCATGGGCTGGTTCCTCTGGTCTGATTGCGGCGAGGGTAGCGTGGATTTGTGCGGCGGCACATGGGCCGCGGCCGACCCCAGCGCCTTTGATGTCGATCCCGCCGTCATCGACCGACTGTTCAACAAACCTTCACGGCCCTCGGTCGGGCGATTAGCTTAGTCTGGTCTGGCCAGGTACGCGCCTATGCCCACATTCAACATGTTGGAAGCCAAGTCCAGCCTTTCGCGCCTGGTGGCAGCCGTGGAAAGCGGGGCAGAGACCGAGATCATCATCGTGCGGAATGGTCGCCCCGCCGCCAAACTGGTCGCCATCGAGCCCGCCTCTCGCGGTAAGCGCATCGGTGTCGCCACGGGGAAATTTACCGTGCCCGACGATATCGATGTCGATGCCGCCGCCATCGGCGAGTTGTTCGCCGAGCGCTCCGGGTGAGGCTGCTGCTCGACACGTTATCGCCTTGTGGGCCGTTGTCGACGATCCGAAACTGCCGGCTTCGGCGCGTGATTTGATTTCCGATACGGACAACGAAGCCATGATCAGCGTGGCAAGCCTATGGGAAATTGCCATCAAACATGCCCTTGCACACGGATCGCCGCACGACATGCCGCTATCCGCGCAGCAGGCACGCGGACACTTCCGGGATGCAGGGTACGTCTTCCTGGA
>DATKFJ010000340.1:0-15890 GCA_035511435.1 Acetobacteraceae bacterium
ACCCGTCTGTGGCCTGCTGTCCGATGCACCGACCAATGAAGTCGCGGCGGCATTCCGTGCACTAAAGCAGGCCGCCGAACCTATCGCCGACTGGAAGCCACCTTACCTGGTATTCAAAGCAGTCGTCGGTGCCAGCCTTGCCTGCAATCCCGGCCCGCACATCACCGATCTCGGCATCACGGACGGAACGACTGGTGAAATCTTCCCCAGCGCGCTGATCGCAGCGGAATAATCCCACTGTGGACAATCACGAGCACGAGTTGTCAGCGGGTGATTGTCGTCGTGCTGCTCGTTGAGGTGTTGGCCGGTGGATTTGTGCTCTTTGTGATGACAACGTCATCCGCCACCCCGGCATCATTCTTGTAGGTCGTTTGACGGCTGTGGGTCACCGTGCCGTTGCCGTCGATGGACCGCTGCGTGCGGCTGGTGCTCAATGTGCCCACTGCAGGAGCAACGACCGATGTGGTCGAACTCTCCGATGAGGTCGTCTGCGCCATTGCAATACCACTCATCAGCGCCAGCGCCATTGTGGCCGCCAAAAGGTAATGTGTCACTTCAGGATCTCCATGCATCTGTTCAGAGCATCTGCTCAGGTTAGTACCCGCATCGATGGCGGTCTTCTTCGACGTGGTGATTCGAACTGGCTGGAACAGCTTCGGATTCTACTTAGTCGCGGCAATATCCTGGATCAGTTGCGCCATTTGACGGCCCGCGACTTGACACCTGAACGACCGCCGCCTGATGTTGCAACGACTACAGTGCCTTTGGGCCAATCAGCCAGCAGGGAGAGTTCGGATGAAAGCCCGTCTGTTCGCGGCCGCCACGGCCATGAGTATCCTCGGTGCAACCGCAGCAGCCCAGGCACAGATAAAGATTGGCGCCATCCTGTCGATCAGCGGCCCCGCCGCGGCGATGGGCGTGGGCTACAAGGCCGCCTTCGACTTCTTCCCCAATGAGATCGCCGGCCAGAAGGTGGAGTACATCGTCCGCGATGACGCGACGGACGCGAACACTGCGTTCACCATCGCGCAGAAGATGATCTCGGAAGATCATGTCGATGCTTTCATCGGCCCGTCGCTCACCGCCTCGGACGCGGCGGTGGCGCCGCTTGCTAACCAGGCGCACGTACCGATGCTCGCCATGGCGCCCTACGAATACGATCCGACCAAACAGCCCTACACGTTCAACGATGCACAGCCGCTCTCGCTCATGGTATCCGTCGTGTTCAAGTACATGCAGCAGCACGGCGTTAAGGACATAGGCTACATCGGCTTCTCCGACGGTTGGGGCGATCAGGTTTTGGCAGCCACCAGGACATCCGCGCAAGCCGATGGGATCAAGATCCTCGCCGATGAGCGCTACGCCCGCACCGATACATCGGCTGAGGCCCAGGCGTTGAAGCTGATGAGCGTGCATCCGCAGGCGATCATGATGGGCAATTCGGCAACACCAGCGGCGCTGCCCGTCGTTGCGTTGCGCCATCGCGGCTACAAGGGCGGCATCTATGGCAACCATGGCGTTGTCAGTCCCGCCTTCATCAAGGTGGGCGGCGAAGCCGCCGATGGCGTGATCGCTGACACATCCCCACTGGTGGTGTACGACCAGTTGCCAGACGACAATGTTATCAAGCCGGTCGCGACAGCGTTCATGGCGGACTACGCGAAGAAGTTCGGGCCGCAGAGCGTGAACCCGTTCGCCGGCTACAGCTATGACGCAGTCCTGCTGTTGCAGGCTGCGATTCCTGCCGCGCTAAAGGCCGGCAAGCCCGGCACAGACGAGTTCCGCGTGGCACTGCGCGATGCGGTGGAGAAGACGCACGAACTGGTCGGTGTAAGCGGCGTCTACACCATGTCGCCGACCAACCATAACGGTCAGGACGCGCGCGCCGCGGTGCTGGTGGAGGTGAAGGACGGTGCCTGGAGGGCCATCCGCTAGGACCCACTGTTAGCAGCGCCGCATGGACCTGTTCGTCTTCCTAGCTCTGCTGCAGGACGGCATAACCACAGGTGCCATCTACCTGTTGCTGGCAATCGGATTGCTGATCGTGTTCTCCGTCACTCGGGTGATTTTCGTCCCGCAGGGTGACCTGTTGGCATTTGGTGCGCTGACGGCCGCCACGCTGCAATCGGGCCAGGTGCCAGGCACGCTGTGGCTGCTCGACGGCGCTGCCGCGGTGGCGCTGGTCGCGTCGCTGTTTGGCGGATGGCGCTTGGCCCTGCGCGGCGTACTGACCTGGGGCGTCTATCCGTTTGTCGTCACGGCGGCTGTGATGTTGCTCGCTCCGCGCCAGGTGCCAGCGGTTTCGATATTGCTGGCCCTCGCCATCGTAACGCCCATGGGCCCGCTGATCTGGCGTTTCGCGTTCCGCCCGATCGCCGATGCCTCGGTGCTTGCATTGCTGATCCTGGCGATGGCGCTGCATTTCGTGCTGATCGGCCTTGGCCTGATATTCTTCGGCCCCGAGGAAGCCAGCGCACCGACATTGACCGACGCAAACGTCGACCTCGGCGTACTGAACGTCTCCGGCCAATCACTGGTCGTATTGCTGTGCTGCATAACACTGGTTCTGGGTCTGCGCTGGTTCTTTGGATCAACCATCCATGGCAAGGTGCTGCGCGCCGCGGCGTCCGACCGATTGGGCGCGCGACTGGTAGGCATCGATGCAGCCGCGAGCGGCGCTCTGGCTTTTGGGCTCGCATCGTTCATCGCGGCACTGGCCGGTGTGCTGATCGGCGCCGTGACGCCATTGTCCTACGATGCGGGCTTCGACATCGGGTTGAAAGGTTTCGTTGCGGCGATCATGGGCGGACTGATCTCCTACCCGATGGCCGCTGCCGGTGCGATACTTGTGGGTGTGCTGGAATCACTCGGCAGCTTCTGGGCCAGCGCCTATCACGAGGTGATCGTCTTCACCTTGCTTATCCCGGTCCTTGTTTGGCTTTCGCTGCGCAGCGGATCGGCCGAGGATCGCGCGTGACGCCTGTGCGCGTGCTTAGCTTATGTGGGACGATTGCCGGTGTCGTACTCATTCCCGCCGCGTTGCCGGAATTCTACGTCACGCTGTTCGGTTATGTCGGTCTGGCCACGCTGGTCGCACTCGGTCTTGTCCTGCTTACCGGCATCAGCGGGCAGACTTCGTTTGGACAGGCGAGCTTCGTCGGGATCGCGGCCTATGCCACAACACTTCTGACCAAGCTATGGGGGGCGCCGCCGATCGCGGGACTGATTGTCGGCCTGGTCGTTACTGGTACGACCGCGTGGCTTCTTGGGTTGGTGACCGCGCGATTGTCCGGCCACTTTCTGGCGCTGGTTTCCGTCGCATGGGGCATCAGTTTTTTCTCGCTGTTCGGCACACTGCCGTTGCTGCACGGTTTCAACGGCATCGGCGACATCCCACCGCTCCGCCTCGGCCCGCTGTCGGCCGAGAACCTGCGGGTCAACCTAGGAGTCATCTGGGCGGTCGTTGCGATCGTGCTGGCGATGTCCGCCAGTCTGCTCGACAGCCGCATGGGCCGCGCGATCCGCACGCTGAACGGCGCACGACTTGTCGGCGACAGCGTGGGGATCGATACAGCGCGGCTGAGCCGGTCGGTCTTTGTCCTCGCCGCGTTGTACGCCGGTGTCGCGGGATTTCTGTTCGCGCATTTCCAGCGCTTCATCAGTCCCACGCCGTTCAACCTGGGAGCCAGCATCGACTACCTGTTCATGGTCATCATCGGGGGCGCCGCATCGCTGTGGGGCGCGCCGCTCGGCGCAGCGCTGGTCGTCGTGCTGCGCGATCAGTTCAATGATTGGATTCCCCGTATTACCGGCCGCGTGGGTGACTTCGAACTACTGGTGTTCAGCATTGTCGTGATCCTGCTGCTACAGCGCGCGCCCGACGGATTGCTGCCGCTGCTGACGCACCTGAAGCGACGGCGGCCGCCGCCAGGCGGATTGGCGATCGATGTGCCTGCCGAAATACCGCCAGCACCTGTATTGGCACCTGCAGTCGCGCCAGGTGCCGAACTGCTCGCGCTTGAATCGATCTCGCGCAACTTTGGGGGCCTCGCGGCGAACCGCGATGTGAGCTTCGCGGTGCATGCGAGGGAGATCGTCGCGCTGATCGGTCCGAACGGCGCCGGCAAGACAACGCTGTTCAACGTGGTCTGCGGTGTGCTGTCGCCCAGTGGCGGACACATGCGTCTGTTCGGCACGCCGGTGGAGCATCTGCCGTCGCGGCGCATCGCAGCGTTGGGCGTCGCACGCACCTTCCAGCACGTGAAGCTACTGCCGAATCGCAGCGTGCTGGAGAACATCGCGCTCGGGACGCATCTGTCTGGTCGCGCTGGTCTGTGGCGCGCGATGCTCCGGCTCGATCGCGCCGAGGAAGCGCGGTTACTCGGCGAGGCGCGTGCGCAAGCTGAGCGTGTGGGATTCGGTCGGGTGTTGGAGATGCCGGCCGGCGATCTGCCACTGGGTCAGCAGCGCGTTGTGGAGATTGCGCGCGCGCTGTGTCTGCGTCCGCATTTGCTGCTGTTGGATGAACCGGCCGCCGGACTGCGGCTGGCGGAGAAACAATTGCTCGCGGCGTTGTTGCGTCAGTTGCGCGCCGAAGGCATGGGTGTGCTTCTTGTAGAGCACGACATGGACTTTGTCATGGAACTCGCCGACCGCGTGGTGGTGATGGATTTCGGTCAGAAGATTGCCGAGGGTCCACCGGGCCTAGTGCAGTCCGATCCGGCAGTGTTGGAAGCCTATCTTGGTGGCCTGGCATGACTGCCGCTGCGTTGCTGCAACTGGAGGGATTGCGCGCAGGCTACGGGCATGTGGAGGTGCTTCACGGGGTCAGTCTGACAGTGCGGGAAGGCAGCATGGTCGCCATCGTGGGACCTAATGGCGCGGGCAAGACCACGCTGATGGGCGCAGTGATGGGCCTGCTGCCGCGACGCGGCGGCACGGTGCGTTATGCCGGATCGCCAGCCGGCGTGACCGAGGCACTGGTGATGTCGCGTGCGGTGCTGGTGCCGGAGCAGCGCGCATTGTTCACCGACATGAATGTCGAGGACAATTTGCTGCTTGGTTTCTATCCGCGCAGGCGGGCGGGCGACCGTGACGCACGTCCGGCGATGCGCGAGGTGTTTGCAACGTTTCCGCGTCTGGAGGAAAGGCGCCGGCAGCTAGCCGGCACGCTGTCCGGCGGCGAACGGCAGATGCTCGCGCTCGGCCGCGCTCTGATGTGCCAGCCGCGGCTGCTGCTGCTGGACGAGCCGAGTCTTGGACTTGCACCGTTGATCGTGCGCGAGATTTTTCGCGTGCTGGTAGAGTTGCGACAGCGAGGCATGTCGATCCTGCTGGTGGAACAGAATGTCCGCGTTGCGCTGCAGGTATCGGATTATGGTTACGTGTTGGAGATGGGCGAGGTTGTTGCGGAAGGGCCAAGCGCGGCATTGGCACGTAATCCGCGCATTCTGGAGACGTATCTGGGGCAACGACGTCGCGACGCGACGGGTGGTGCGTTGGCTGCCGCGCGCAATATCAACGGCCCGACGCAGTGACCGTTTGCCGAATTGAACCTCTCACCGAAGGCGCACCTATCCGCCCAGCACAATCCCAAACTGCGCGCGGAACCCCTCCTGACCGGCGGTTGTGATCGCCACCGCCCGCGTGTCGCGCTGCCGCGCGATCCAGCCCAGTTCGAAGCATCGGCACGCCAACGCCGCCCCCACTCTCCCCGCGAGGTGCGGCCGCCGCTCGCTCCAATCCAGACACGGCCGGCAGAATACGCGCCGCCCGGGCGCCAGCGCCGCGCCGAACGCGTCCAGGAATTGTGTCCCGGCCTCGGTCACCTCGCCGCCATCCGTGCCTAGCGCGACATGGCCGCGCGCGGTCAACGCATCGGCCAGCGCGACGCCCAGCCGTCCGGCCAGGTGGTCGTAGCAGGTACGGGCAGTGCGCAGCGCCTCGCCGCCGCGCCAAGTGGTGGCGCGCGCGGGCTCGGGTTCGGCAAACGCCATCACGCCTTCCAGCATTTGGCCGACCAGCAACGAGGCCAAGCGGTAGTAGCGATGCCGGCCCTGCTTCTTCACCGCCAGCAGACCACCTTCGGTCAACTTCCCCAGATGTTCGCTGGCAGTTTGCGGTGTGATGTGCCCGGCATACGCCAGTTCCTTGGCGGTCAGGGCCCGACCGTCCATCAATGCCGCAAGCATGTTGGCGCGCGCCGGATCGCCGAGCAGGGCGGCGGTAGCGGCGATGCGGTTCGGTTCGGTCATGGCGTGGCTCTCCGTGTCACACCACGGAACATAGTGCTCCGGGATCGCCAGCGCAGGAGGGAACAGTTCGGCGCTCACCGAAGCATGACGCGTCACCACGCACCGATCTCTGTTGGTAACATGCGTTCCCTGATCAGCCAAAGGCAACGGCCATGAAAATTTCTTGGAACGCACCTTCGCCATGCCAGCGGCCGGATAGGGACAGCGTCGCAAGTGTTCCGCCGCCCCATCTACCCATATGATGAAACTGCGCCGCAACTCCGCAACTACCAGTTCATCTGCGCAAGCGCATTCCGCATGGGGCAGCTTGAGATCTGCATCTCGCCGCCCATCGGCTGGTCCATTTCCAGGATCAGGAAGATCGCTCCGCCGATGGCGATCGAGCAGATGAGGAAGCCTCGACAGGGCAATCACGTGCGGGCGCGAGCCACCTCCGCGGCATCCCGGCAAAGTTTCATCCCTGCAATGATCGTCGTTCGCCGGCAGCCAGAGGCCGCACCGCCTCACCGCGTCGGATACTGTTCCGCTCGATAGCCACGCAAGGTGTCAAGTCTCAGCGCGACCGGTGCGCCGAGCCAGACCGCATAGCGGCTGTGGTCGGTGTAGGAATTGTCGGTCAACGGGTGCACGAGAACGTCCAGACCCTGTCGGTTGAACATCAGCCACGGCACGATGGTGTCGAACCGTTCCGCGGCGAATGTAAAGCGGAATTGCGGCACAGGGTGGGGCCCGATCGGCTGATCACTCAAGGCCCTGACTTCGATGCCAAACCTGCCGGCGATCGTCTCCCGCAATCGTTCGGCCAACGGGCGGGTCTCGGCAGTGTAATAGACATGGCCGTGATAGCCGTCGATCAAGACGTTGTCGGCGCTCGCATCGGTCATTGTTCGGGCCTCTCGAATCGGTGCTCCTTCAGGCGGCCGGCAGTAGCGCCGCACTGTACCCTCTGCGCTGCATCGTATCGAGTTTCAGCTTGATCGGCGTGCCCAGCCACAGCGCATAGACAGTGTGATCGTCGACCATGTCATCCGTCAGCGGATGCACCAGAATATCCAGGCCCTCGCGGTTGAGCATCAGCCAAGGCACGACGCTGTGGAACGCATCCTGCTTGAAGATGACCTGAAATTGCGCAACCGGATGCGGCCCGATCGGATCACCGCTGAAGCGGCCGAGTTCGACCGGGAATTTCGCGGCCAGCGCCTCGCGCAGTTTCGTCGCGAGCGGCAGAGTGTCGTTGTCGTAATAGACATGCGCATGGTAGCCGTGGACGTCAGGCGATCGTGCCGATGCGTTGTTCATCACAGATCCTCCCGAATGGTTTGGGAAAATGTCGCAGGCTCCGGCGATCGGCACAAGGGCCGGATTGGCCTCCGGCAGGCAATCGCCCAAAGGGCGCCAGCCGTGCCATGGATTACGGCGGCCAGTTCCCGGTAGTGCTCCGCGTCGACCGGCAAGTGCCTTGCCAACACCCCATCAACGCGAGGATCGTACAGACCGCGCCACGCCAGGTGCATGGGTCGGTGGTCGGGCGCCGACGGGCCGCAACGACGACGTCGGCACGCCAGCAGACCGCAGTTCGAACTATCGATGGTTGCTTTGGAGTGACTGATCAGGCGAAGGGAAGCGGTTGCCCGTTGGCGGCTTCAACAGGTGCATACAAGGCGCCTCAACACAAGTGTATGCAATGTATTGCTATCGGCGGCTCCGTTTGTCGGGAAACTTTACACCATCAAAATCACGGCATAACTACTGACGGAATTTCGCCGGCTTTAGCGCTGGCGCGAATATTGCTCCGATGCTCCGGTGACGCGAAGGACACCGGCTCACCAATACTCCGAAAGTGCGGCAATGCTTTTCAAAATGACAGAATGTGTGACCATCCCGACGCTCGCGGGCCTCCTGGTGGGGTTGCTGGCCCTGGTGCCGGCTGCGCACGCAGATGTATTTCAGACCTATGACCTCGCCTGGTCGGGCACAGTGTTCGGCAACGGCGCCAGCGCCACGGGACAAATCACGCTTGACCTGACCGCATTACCAAATGGTGGCCCGGCGCAGTACGACCTGCTCGGTGATGTTGACAGCCTGACCGTCACCGTCACCGGTGCGAGCTCAGGCAACGGTACCTGGAACCAGTCCGAGCTTCCCTCGGCCGGCGACAACGTCGGCTGGTGGACCGGCGGTGGCGCCCTCAATCGGCTTGCCGAAGTCGTCGGCCAGTCGACCGTCGATGGCGGCCCATGGGGCACTCCCGACGGCGACAGCGGCGACTTCAATCTGCTCTATCGGGACGGCGGGCCGCTCGGGACCGACTATTTCACGATGACCACCAACGACGGTGCGGGAGACGAGGTCCTTCTTACCAGGTTCGCGCCGGCCCCGGAGCCGACAACGCTGATGCTGCTGGCCACTGGTCTCGCTGGCCTGGCAGTTGTCGCGCGCCGCCAGCGGCGCTGAACGGTTCGTCTGGCGTGGTGGCAGAACGGCGGTCGCCGACGTCGCTTGCGTTTTCAGGCGAAGGCTTCCCACGGACCTCCGCACGCTCCGGCCATAATGAGGTGAGCCTGCTCTCTGGCCGCACGTGCTCAGCCCCGCAGCTTCTCCAGCGCCGCCCAATCGAATGCGACCCCGTGACCTGCGCGGTCCGGCGCGACCGCCTTGCCATCGCGAATCGCCAGCGGCTCGGCGATGTAGCGGTCCAATCAGAAGCCGTGCACCTCCAGATACGAACGGTTCGGTGCGGCGGCAAGCAGGTGCACCGTCAAGTCATGCACCCCGTGCGACGTCAGCGGCAGGTTGTACGCCTCTGCAAGATGCGCCACCTTCATGAACACGGTGACGCCGCCGCAATTGGTCACATCGGGCTCGGGAAAAGTCACACCACCAGCCTCGATCATCTGCTTGAACTCGTGCAGCGTATGCAGGTTTTCTCCGGTGGCGATCGGTAATCCGCCATCACGCACAATCCGTGCATGACCGGCGACGTCGTCCGGGATGGTGGGCTCCTCCAGCCAGACCAGATTGCTGTCCTGGAATGCACGCGCGGCACGGATCGCTTCATCCACCGTCCAGCGCATGTTGGCATCGACCATCAGTGGAAAATCCGGCCCGAGATGCGTCCGCATCGCTCGTACGCGCTCCACGTCTTCCGACAGACGCGCGCGGCCGACTTTCATCTTGATGGCACGGAATCCCTTGGCCAGATTGTCGTCGGTCTGTCGCAGCAACGCATCGAGCGTGAAATCCAGATCGATGCCGCCGGCGTAGCACGGCACCGCCGGATCGAAGCCGCCAAGCAGCCGCCACAGCGGCGTGTTGCATCGCCGAGCCTTCAGGTCCCACAACGCGATGTCGCATGCGGACACCGCAAGGCTGACGGAACCGCCGCGCCCGCCAAAATGCAGATGCCACCACATCTTCTGCCACAGCGCCTCGATCGCATCGGCTTCGGCGCCGATCAGTACGGGACGCAATGCCTGATCGATCAGCGCATGGATCGCCGAACCGCCGGAACCTACCGTGTAGGTGTAGCCGACGCCCTTCGCGCCGTCGGTGTCGTGCAACCGCACGGTGATCAGCTCGAAATGCGTGATGGTGCCGTGCGTGGAATCGGACAGGGCCACAGGAAGTTCGATGCGATATAGACCGGTATCCAGCGACGCAATCCGCATGATCGATCCTCCTGTATTCGGTCGGCAGCATCGAACCGGACTACCATTTTGGGAAGAGGTGGACGATGGTGATCCAGGATCGCATTCCGCGGTCGGCCATGCTGTCAATGGTCGCGATGGTGCTGGTCTGCGCTAGCGTCCTGTTTGGCGCCGCAGGCCGGTTGGATATCGTCGAATTCTGGTGCTGGATCATTGAACTGGCGGCCATTTGCGTCGCCACGCTTCTGCTCATCGAGCCCGATCTGCTGCGTGAGCGCATGCGTCCCGCCGGACAGCGTCTGTCGCTCGGCTATTATCTGACCACCCTTTTGTGCGTCGTTGACCTGGCGGTGGCCGGCTGAACCGCGGCCGGTTGCACCGGTCCGACAGCGTGCCGCTATGGCTGCGTGTCGTAGTGCTGGTGCTGTTCGCAATAGCCTGCGTGCCGATCATCTGGGCGATGCGCGTGAACCGTTTCTTCTCGTCCGCCGTGCGCATCCAGTTCGACCGCGGCCAACGCGTGATCAGCGGCGGTCCGTACCGCTTCGTGCGGCATCCCGGTTACACCGCGGCTCTCGTCCTTATTGTGGCCAACGGCGCCGCACCCGGCTCCTGGCTCGCGGCCGCGACAAGCTGGATTGGCATACCGATTCTGCTGTGGCGCACCGAAATGGAAGATTGGATGCTGCACGCCGAGTTGCCGGGCTACGCGGAGTACGTCGCGCGTGTGAAGTGGCGGCTGCTACCCGGCGTCTGGTGACGTGATGCGTTGCATGCTTCCGGAATTGCCGCCCATGTAGGGCCACAGCACTTCCGGCACCAGGATCGAGCCATCGGCCTGCTGACAGTTCTCCATGACCGCGATCAGTGCCCGTCCCACCGCAATGCCGGAGCCGTTCAGCGTGTGCACATACGCGACCGTCTTGCCATCGGCTGCACGAAACCGCGCGTTCATCCGCCGCGCCTGGAAGTCACGGCAGTTCGAGCAGGAGCTGATCTCGCGCCAAGCCTGCTGGCCGGGTAACCACACTTCCAGGTCGAAGGTCTTTGCGGCGCCGAATCCGGTGTCGCCGGATGACAGCACGACACGCCGGAATGGCACCTCCAACAGCGTCAGAACCCTCTCGGCACACCGCGTCATCCGGTCATGCTCCTCCACGCTCCGGTCCGGATGCGTAATGGCAACCATTTCGACCTTGCGGAATTGGTGCTGCCGCAGCATCCCGCGCGTATCGCGTCCCGCTGCACCCGCCTCTGAACGGTAGCAATCG
Organism: Acetobacteraceae bacterium; assembly: GCA_035511435.1. Lineage (GTDB taxonomy): Bacteria > Pseudomonadota > Alphaproteobacteria > Acetobacterales > Acetobacteraceae > JAMXLO01. The sequence continues at coordinate 11,173 of DATKFJ010000340.1, forward strand.
GTAAGCGCCGTCAGTCGTATCGGCAGGTCCTTTTCCGCAACGATCTCGCCAGCCACCGTATTGGTCAGTGGCACCTCGGCTGTGGGAATCAACCATCGCCCGTCGGTGGTGCGGAAATTGTCACCAGCGAATTTCGGCAACTGGCCGGTGCCATACAACGTTGCGTCGTTCACCAGCGACGGCACTGCCATTTCGGTAAAGCCATGCTCGCGCGAATGCAGGTCGATCATGAACTGGCCAAGCGCCCGTTCCAATCGCGCCAGCGGACCGCGCAGCACGACGAAACGTGCCCCGGCAAGCTTCGCCGCGGTGGCGAAGTCCATCATGCCCAGCGCCTCACCCAGCTCGAAATGCTGCTTCGGCTGAAAGCCGAGATCGCGCGGTTCACCATGCTTCTTCACGACGACATTGGCGGTTTCGTCTGGGCCGTCGGGCACATCCGGATCGAGAATGTTGGGCAGGCTTTCAAGCACACCGCGAATCTCCTCGTCCAACGCCGAGGCGCGCTGTTCCAGGGCTTCAATGTCGCCGCGCAGAGCCGTGGATTCAGCCTCTGGAGCCGATGTGTCTGCACCGCTACGCTTCCCCTGCCCCACCTCGCGCGACAACGCGTTGCGACGTGCCTGCTTTTCTTGCAACGCGGTCAATAACGTACGACGTTCGGTGTCCTTCGCGATGATGTCCGGCGATGCCGCCGCCAGCCCACGCCGCGCCAAGGCGGCATCGAACGCTGCAGGGTCTGCACGGATGGCGCGGATATCATGCATAGCTACCCCTACGGAGTGTCGTCGCTGAATTAACCGCTCTCTCGCCTCACGGCAACGAGACCCATTCTGCCGGGATCACACTTCGACCGGCTTCGGCTCGACCATCTTTGCCGCGAATATGGAAATTTCGTAAAGCGCGATCAGCGGCAGCGCCAGTCCGGTCTGCGTGATCACATCCGGCGGCGCCAGGATCGCCGCGATGACAAACATTCCGACATACGCGTAGCGCCGAAACTTCTTCAGCCCCTTTGACGACACGATGCCGACCTTGGCGAGCAACGTCAGCAGCACCGGCAGCTCGAACGTGATGCCGAACGCGAAAATCAGCTTCATCACCAGATCGAGGTATTCGGACACCCGCGGCAACAGCTCGATCGGGACGCCGCCGCCGCCGGTCTGCGACTGGAAGCTGGCGAAGAAGCGCCAAGCGAAGGGAAACACAAAATAGTACGCCAGCGCCGCGCCCAGCAGGAACAGCACCGGCGTCGCGAGCAGGAACGGCAGCAGCGCCTTCTTCTCGCTGCGATACAGGCCGGGCGCCACGAACAGCCAGATCTGCGAGGCAATGATCGGGAATGCAATGAACGCGCCGCCAAAGAACGCCACCTTCAGGCGGGTGAAGAATGCCTCGTAAAGCTGCGTATAGATCAGGTGCGGATCCGGATTGCCCATCTCGTGCAGGACATTCGCCAACGGTTTGGCGAGGAAAAAGTATATATCTCCCGCGAAATGATAGCAGATCACAAAGCTGATCATGAACGCGCCGATCGACCACATCAGCCGCCGTCGCAGCTCAACCAGGTGGTCAAGCAGCGGCATCGGCTTGTCGTGGATCGGATCGTCGTCTTGTTCGATGTCGGCCATTTTCAGCGGTCAGTCGTCAGTGGTCAGGCAGACGGGTGCGAGCGACGTTGCAGCACGGCCTCTGGCGGAATGAAAGCCGGCACCTCTGCTTCGGCTTCCTTTTGCTTTTCCGCGCACATTTCAGGGGGCGGCAGCATGTTCGGGGGAATGAATGCCGGCGCCTGAATTCTTACGGGCTCCAGCGCGACGTCTACTGGCCGTTCCAGCTCTACGACCGCTGGTTCGCTGACCGCGATCTCTTCCACCGATGATGAAGTAACCGCCGCCGCCGTAGTCGGCTCCAGCGGCTTGCCGGCGAAGGTGTCGCGCAGCGAACCGTCCGGGTCAACCGCGCGCTCCAGCTGGCCGCGCACGTCGAAATTGCGAATATCGTTGATGTGGCCGCGCACCTCGTCCAGGTTCGCCTCGCGCAGCATCTCGTCGACATGGGTCTGGAATTCACCGGCCATGCGGCGCGCCTTCTTGATCATGTCGGTCACGCCGCGGATTGCCGCGGGCATGTCCTTCGGGCCGATCGCGATCAGCGCGACAGCCGCAATCAAGGCGATTTCCGACCAGGCAAAATCGAACATGGCGTCAGTTAGCAGTGGTCAGTGGTCAGTGGCCAGTGGCCGATTCGCCCGAGGCGGCATCGGCCTCCTGACCGCCGCCAACTGATTCCCCGACCGCTGCGTCACTGACAGCTGCCTCACTGGCCGCTGCGTCACTGACCGTTGAAGGAGGCTCCAGCAACAGGTCCTCCCGGCGCGGCAGTTCGCGCAGGTCCTTCAGGCCGAACTGCGCCAGAAACTGCGGCGTGGTGCCCCACAGCGTCGGACGGCCAGGGGTCTCCTTGCGACCCCTGGGGGCGACCAGATTGGCCTCCAGCAGCGCGTCCAGCGTCTGCTGCGACAGGCTGGTGCCGCGGATTTCCTCGATCTCCGGCCGGGTCACCGGCTGATGATAGGCAATGATCGCCAGCGTCTCCATCGCGACGCGCGGCAGGCGGCGCGGAATCTCGATCACCTTGCGCAGCCGCGGCGCCAGGTCCGGCGCGGTACGGAACTGCACGCCGCCGCCGATCTCCACCAGCTCCACGCCGCGACCGGCATAGCGCTCGCGGAGAGCCGCGATCACCGTATCGGCGTCGAGCGTATCCGGCAGCAGCTGCGACAAGGCTCGCGCGCCCACCGGGTCCGCACTGGCGAACACCAGCGCCTCAGCCAGGCGCAGCGCCTCATCGGGGATTTCAGGCGCTGCCTCGGGGGCGATCTCGGGCGCGGTTGAAGGTTCGTCACTCATGCGCCTTCCTCTACTCCGCCAGGGTTGCGCCGCACCAGGATCGGGCCAAACTCCAGCTCCTGCCGCAGCCGCACGGCGCCACCTCGCGCGAGTTCCAGCCCCGCCAGCAGTGTGCTGGCCAAAGCCGCCCGTCGCTCTAACGAACTACCCAACGTTTCCGGCAGAAACTCGTCCAGGTTGGTCCAGTCCGGCACACTGCCCAGCAATGCCACCAAGCGCTGAAGTGCGTCCTTCACGCTCCACAGATTGAGCGGCCGCGGCTGGTAGCGTCTGGCACCCGACCCGCGCCGCACCGCCAGCAGATACGCCCGCACCAGTGACCCCAGATCGAGCGCCAGCCGCGAACGATCGATTTCGGTGTGGTCCTCCGGTGCGCCGCGGACAAATACTGCGTGGCCAAGCTGTGGGCGCGCCGACAGCCAGACCGCGCCGGCGCGGATGGCAGACAGATCGCGCAACCGAGCGGCAAGGATATCCGCCGCGAGCTCACCCTCCTCGGCCGCATCGCTGCCATCCGGCAGCAGCAGACGGGATTTAAGCCACGCGAGCCACGCGGCCATCACCAGCCAGTCCGCCGCCAGCTCCAACCGGACGCGCCGCGCGCCCTCGATCACCGCGAGGAACTGCTCCACCAGCGACAGGATGGAAATCCTGGCCAGATCGACCTTCTGCGCCCGGGCGAGATCAAGCAACAGGTCGAGCGGACCCTCGAATCCTTCCAGCGTCAGCAGCAGGCTGTCGGTGTCAGATGTGGACATCGGCTCCGCCAATGCCGCCGATGTCATGGCCGGCCAGCCGCAGCAGCAGGTTGATCGCCCAGGGCACCGCCGTGTTCAGCGCCTCACCGAACGGGTCGAAACCGGGAATGATATGCGGCAGCAGGAAGACAATCAGGATCACCAGCACGATGCCGACGCGTTCCAGCCGAGCCCAGGCCCGCGCGAGCTCGAGCGGCAGTAGGCCCACCGCGATCCGCCCGCCATCCAGCGGCGGGATCGGCAGCAGGTTGAACAGACCAAGGACGAGGTTGGTCAGCATGAAATAGAACAGGAAAAGCCCAACCACGGGGTGCTGTGCGATAGCCGCATCGAGGTAGTCGAGCCCATCCCCGGTGAAGCCGACCGGCGATGGCAGCAGCAAAGCCCCGACCCACGCCAGGAAGAAGTTCATCGCAGGACCCGCCGCCGCAACCAGCGCCATGCCACGCCGCGGATCGCGAAACTTAAACGCCGAGACCGGCACCGGCTTGGCCCAGCCGAACATGAACACGACGCGGTGGATGGTCAGCAGCTGGAAGATCAGCAGGAAACCCGGCAGCAGGATCGTTCCCACCCGATCCACGTGGCGCAGCGGATTCAGCGACAACCGCCCGGCCAGTCGCGCGGTATCGTCGCCGAGCGCGAGCGCCGCGTAGCCGTGCGCCGCCTCATGCAGGGTGATGGCCAGGATCGCGGGGATCACGGCCAGCGCAAGCTGTAGGATGAGATGGCTCACGCCAGCAGCCGGTTCCGTTCGGCTGCCAAACCCGCCGCATCCAGCGCGATGCGCCGCCGTTTTGCCAGGCCATGGGCCGCCATCAATCGAGCAGCAGCACCCGCGGCCAATGGCGGGCACTGTTCCAGCAGGCCTGCGGTCGTCGCGAGGTCGCCACTGCAATACAGCGCGACGTCGCAACCGGCTGCCAGCGCCTGCCTCGCCAGATCGGCGGGCGTGCCGGACAGCGCCTTCATGGCAAGGTCGTCGGTCACCAGAACTCCTTCGAAGCCGATCCGCCCGCGGATGATCGCCCTGATCACGGTCGGGGAC
>DATKFJ010000341.1:0-5450 GCA_035511435.1 Acetobacteraceae bacterium
CACCTGGTACGCTGCCCAGCAGCGGTGCACGCACGATGTCCAGCAGATCGAAGAAAGGGTTGAGCGGCAGCAATGCCTGGTTTCTGCCAAGTTGCGACGGTTGCCACAACACAGGGGTGATGAAGAAGGCGATTTGCATAATACTGGAGACGATCGGCAGAATATCGCGAAAGCGCGCACAGAATGTCCCGAGCAGCAGTACGACCGCGAGTGAATCGATGCCCCATAGCAAGAAGCCGGGAATGGCCAGCAAGGCGTGCCAGCCGGGCCACATCTGGAAGACGGCATCGACCACCACGATAACGACGGCATTGTGCACGAGTACCATCACGTTGCGAATCAGGACACGCGCCGCGAACAGAAAAAACGGCATGCGAACCGCGCGGACCACACTCTCCGAATCAGTGAAGGCAGTGCAGGCTTCAGCGACCACTGTGCCGAGGAAGCCCCACAAGACCAACGACAGCGCGAGATACGGCAGATAATCATGGATCTCGGTATGAAAAATATGGGCATAAAGATAGCCCAGCGAGGCCACCATCACGCCGGTCGACAGTGTCAGCCAGAACGGTCCCAGCACAGAGCGGCGATAGCGCAGTCGGATATCCAGCCAGCCGAGAGCCCAGGCGAGCGGAAGCAGGCGCACACCATCCAGCACGTCCCATACAGCCATACGGTTGCGTGTTACGATACCTGGATCGGCATTTAGATCGAGGAGCGCATTCCTCGCGGCAGGCATGACCGCAGTGTCCATGGGACGGGGCGGTTAGCACGCGCGCGAGCCAACGACAACGCCGGGCGTCAGGCACACGAGGTGTAGCGCGAACAGAGGCCGGCCCGCATGGAACGAAACATTCCTGTTGATGGACAAATTTCGTTACGCTGGTCGCGGCGCCTTCGTGTTCAACAGCTGTAGCGAAGTGGCGCAGCGCGGTCCTGGAACAGACGCGTCTGGCCACGCAATGCCAATCCACGCAAGATGGTCCGAACCGGGGAAGTAGGTGTCATGAAGATCATTGCCGTCGAAACAAACTGGACGCGCATTCCATTCGACATGGGCGGCAAGCCCGCGACGATGGGTGGCCTGAACTGGCAATCGATGAACACGGTGTGGCTGCGTATCGTCACCGACCAGGGGCTGGAGGGTTGGGGCGAAGCGTTCGGCCATGCCGCTGCCGCGACCACAAAGACAGTGCTGGATACCCAACTGGCCCCGATGATACTCGGCCAGGACGCGCGCGACATCAGCGGCCTGCGAACACGCCTTTCCAAAGCATTCCACGCATTCGGCCGGAACGGCGCGCACATGTTCGCACTATCGGCGCTCGACATCGCGCTGTGGGACATCGCCGGCAAGGTAGCCGGCCTGCCGCTTTGGCGGCTGTTCGGCGCAACGCCGGTCCCGCAGCTCACGTCCTATGCCAGCCTGTTGCGCTATGGCGAGGCCGCCATGGTCTCGGCGAACTGCGAACGTGCGATGGCACGGGGCTATCGCGACATCAAGCTGCATGAAATCACCGTGCCGGAGGTGCGCGCCGCGCGACAGGCGATTGGTCCCGATGCTCGCCTGATGGTCGACACCAACTGCCCCTGGACGGTGTCGCAGGCGATCGACATGGCGCATCGCCTGCGCGACTGCGATCTGACCTGGCTGGAGGAACCGGTCTCTCCGCCGGGCGATCACGCCGGCCTGGCGCGCGTGAGGCGCGAGGGCGGTATCCCGATCGCCGCCGGCGAGAATGCCGCGGGTCTGCACGATTTCCACGCGCAGTTCGAAGCGCGTGCCATCGATGTGGCGCAGCCTAGTGTCATCAAGATTGGTGGGCCGTCGGCGATGTTGGAGATCGCGGCACTGGCGAAAGCGCACGGTGTTCGCGTGGTGCCCCACAACGCGTATTTCGGCCCGGGATTTCTCGCGTCACTCCATGTCAACGCCACGATCGCGCCGGATGCGCCGTTCGAGCGGCTGTTCCTCGATCTGGCGGCGAGCCCGTTCCACGAACTGGTGGTGGCAACGGACGGCAAGGTCACGGTGCCTGACGGTCCAGGGCTCGGACGCGACCCGGACATGGAGGTTATGCGGCGCTATCAGCTCGCCGAACCCACCGTGCATCGCGCTTGACGGAACCGTCAGCGCCTCGCAGGCACGCGGAGTGACGCTGTTGCGGAGGTGCGGATCGGTCGGCGAAGCGTCGGCCGGCGATGCTCTGGCGGTAACGCGATCGTGCCTGATCGCGGTGGTCGGCGTTCAGCTTCGATCTGTACCATATCCAGCCATTTTCCAGGGTGCAGCGCCATTTTCCGGGGTGCAGCGATTGTCGTTGTACACCTGCTCGTGTTCGGCGACACGCGCATCTGACTCGACTCGAGCCGCTGCGGATTGTGCATTCGGGCCGCCGTTCACCGCGGGTTGAGGGAAAATGTTGTCACGCTGTTTTTGGGCTCTCGTTCTCGTGTTCCTGCTGCCTCCTCCTGGCAACGCAACCCCGCTCACAAAGTCCGAACTATTGCAGATGCGGCGATCAGCGACGCCAAAGCAGGTGGCAATGACCGGTGCATTCCTGCCGTCCAGGCCGCGCATCGCGGTGCCGTTGGCAAGGACCGAAACTGCGTTGCTGCCACCGGTCGGTTCACCCTGCATCTCGTCGCCGTTCGGCCCTCGCATTCTGCCGAATCGGCCGCAGGCGGGCACCTATCACTACGGCATCGATCTGCCAGCGCCGGAGGGTGCGCCGGTATTTGCCACCGAATCCGGCACGTTGATCCGCATTCAGCACAAGGGTCCCGGTGGTATCGAGATGCTGGTGCAGCACGATGGCTATGTCGGGGTCTACAGCCATTTCGGAATGGTCAGTCCAATACTCGCCGCAGGCGACGCGACGATCGTGGCTGGGGAGAAACTCGGCGTCGTGGGTGATACCGGTGTCACCTATGGGGCGCATCTGTATTTCGAAATGCTGGTTGACGGAAAGCCAGTGGATCCAGCGCCCTACCTCGGCGTCTCGGCGTGCCATGGCGGCATTCATCGTACGCGGGCCGATATGCTCGATGCCGGTGGCAAGATCCCGCCGACACGTCACTACGCGTCGCGGGACTAGCAGGCTGCGTATTGGCTTCGCTTTCGGGTCGCCATTTCGGCCGACACCCATTCGGGGACTATTCGGGCTTACGAATGGAGCCCACGAATCAAACGGGGCGGGCAACGCGCCCGCCCCGCCGCAGGACTGCCGATCGCCCGGCAGCCCTTCAGAAATTCCGGCTCGGCTATTCGCCTTCGACGCCGATCGCGTAGGCGGTCTCGCCGTGGACGGCATCGTCGCCGACCCGCAGCGTCGCTTCGTCCATCCGCAGCGGGGTGATGAACGAGATCACCTTGAGGATGATGAACGTCACGATGGCATTGAGCACGATGATGAAGGCCGCACCGTAAATCTGCAGCAGAAGCTGATGGCCGCCGTCGCCGTAGATCAGGCCGGTGACGTTGACGCCTGGCGCGTCCTTGTCGGTGCCGATGTATTCCAGCATGTCCGGACATGCCAGGACGCCGGTCAGCAGACCGCCCGTTATGGCGGCGATGCCGTGCGTCGAGAAAACGCTCAGCGTGTCGTCCACTCGCATCATCAGCTTGGTCTTCTGCAGCCAGTTCATGCTCATCCAGGGGATGATGCCGGCGCAGACGCCGATGATGATGGCGCCCCACCCGTTGACGTAGCCGGCGGCCGGCGTGATTGCGACCAGACCCGCGATCATGCCGTTGACCGCGCCGATGACCGATGGCTTGCCGTAGGCCATCTTGTCGCACAGGGTCCACACCAGCACCGCGCACGCGGTGGCGGTGTTGGTGTTCAGCACCGCGGCGCCGGCGTCGGCGTTGGCGAAGTACGGGTCACCGCCGTTGAATCCATTCCAGCCCAGCCAAAGGATGCCGCCGCCGACCAACGTGATCAGCAGGCTGTTGGGCGGGAAATGCTCGCGGTCCTGTTGCAGTCGCGGCCCGACCATGGCCGCGGCAACGAAGCCCGACGTGGCGGCGGCAAGATGGATGACGTAGCCGCCGGAGAAATCGACCACCCCCATGCCGGCGAGCCATCCGCCGCCCCACAGGCTGAACGCCCCAACGGTGTAGGACAGGGTCATCCACAGCGGGCAGAAGAGCACCCACGCCATGAAGCTCATGCGTCCGAGCACCGAGCCCGCCAGGATGATCACCGTAATGGCTGCGAACACGAACTGGAAGTAAACCAGCGTTGCCATCGGGAACTGAATCGGCGGCATGCCTCCCGCGGCGGCGGGTATGGTGGCCTGGCCGATACTGAAGGCAGCGGACAGTGCCGGCATCGGTGTTCCGAGGAATGGAAACCATTGCGGTCCGAACGCCATGTTGTAGTCGAACAGGACCCAGACGACGAGTACCGAGGCGAACGCGTAGATCGACATGAAGGCCGAGTTGATTGCCCACTTCTTCTTGACTATGCCGCCATAGAGGACCGTAAGGCCGGGAATGCTTTGCAGTGCGACGAATGTCGCGGCGGCCAACTGCCAAGCGTTGTCGCCGGTATCCAGCCATTTAGGTGATGGTACGAGCACGGGGGTTCCTCCGTTGTTGCGATGCTCCGACGCGTCGTCCGCCGCAACGGGCAGCTCCCAAGTCGCTTCGCTGCACGCTTGAAACAGGGACGCCAATCAACGGTGGGTTGAAGCAAGGGGTATGCCATTTAATTGCAACAAGGTTTCACCGCCGCGCGTCTGATGCGGCAAAGCCACAGAATGCTGCGGCTCTGTCGGGGCAGGGCGAGTGGCGATTCCCGTATCAATTGAATCATTCCGACAATCTACCCGTCGGAGTTGCTAAATCACCTGCAAGGGCACAGCGACTGGCGGGGCAAGCCCGCAATGTCCTTGCATTCGCAATGATCGCATTGCGCCCTTGGCTGGTCAGCGGTGCTGTGGCGCGCCCGCTGGCCGTGAGGAGAACCTGCTCGATGCGGCTTCGGGGATGATGCTCAACCCAACACGGGACAGATAGACCCGAAGATCATGGAAACGGCGTCCTGCATAACGATTGAGCAACGGTAAGGTCGTTGCTTACCCGGTCCGGAGCATATTCAGGTCCGGTCCTGCCTGCGCTCCGATCGTATATCGCCTGTCGGATCGGCCCGCGAATTCCGCACACATGCTTTGCAAGGTCCCGGAGACTGGTTATGGGAGGCAGCATCGCCAGGTTGATGTGAGCATGTTCCCGACTCGACATTGTACTGCGGCGCTTGGTACCGCGGCGCTTGCCATCCTGACGGCATGCGTTTCGGCGGCTGCGGTTGATGCCCAGCCGCCGTCCCGCGCGCCGGCGATCACTTGCACCAATCCGGTCAGCGGCACCGCCTGGCAAATCAGCATCGACTATGATGCAGCCATGGTAGATTCGTATCCCGCCCAGATCAGCGATGGTGAAA
>DATKFJ010000342.1:0-3411 GCA_035511435.1 Acetobacteraceae bacterium
CTGCGACACATGGCACTGAACGTCATGCAGAAGGACACCTCCAAGGGATCGCTCCGCGGAAAGTTCATGCGGGCCGCTTGGGACGAACGATACCTTGCCCGCTTGCTGGCCTTGTTTTGAAGTGCGATTGCCCTGCTAACACCGGAGGTTGGTTGGGTTCGGCGCGATGCGTCAGCCGGGCCGCCGCCAACACCAATCTTGCGGCACCCATCAAGTGGTCCAGTACCCCAGCACGATGATCCGACCGATTGACCCGTTCCGGGCTGCAACTCGGGATAGCGGCAATAGCGTCGGTCCGCGATTCCCGATGCAAACCCCGTGGCGCCGCGAAGCAAGAAAGAATTTCAGCGCAGATGACGAAGACGATGCACGCAAAACACGCAGATGTTTCGGTGTGGTTCGCAGGGCCTGGTATTACACGTTTGATTCCGAGTCGTGTACGTTGGCGCGAAGCGCATTGTGCACGGTGAATGCGAAGCTGATCGCGTCCCTCGAAGGCTCATTCAGACTGTCGCCATCTGCGTGTTTTGCGTGCATAGGCTTCTTCATCTGCGCTAAAATTCTTCCTTCGCGGTGCCGCCAACAGGCGACTGCGGAAGCACGGATCGGGCACAGGCGTGGTTTCCCTTGGAGCAAATTGGACCGCCCCGTGTAGCACAATGCAGCAGCAAATGATAGTTAATACATTTGACTTAACCGACCAAATCCGAACGCCGGCAAACGATGCAACCTAGTACAGTGTTTCCAAGGAACCACTCCGATCACGATGTATCCGGGACCGCTTCGCCGACCAATTGACAGAACCCGATGATAGGAGCGGTTTCATGGGTCCGCTGCGCTAGCGAGTGCCGGCCGCAAGTCGCGGCACGACGCCGCACCACCCCCGCAGCCAAGGTAGATGCTATGGGGCGGGCGACGAGGAGATGGCACCATCGTCGCGTTGTGACAGCATCCGATGGAGTGCCCCATGGCAAAGTTCAACGACCTTAGCCGGTCGCTCGTCGCCCTGGCCGAGGATAGCACGTTAATCGCAGCGAACGAACTGAGCCGGTCGAGCTGGCTGGTCGGTGCTGTGGTGCCCGGCCTGCGGCGTGACCCGCGCAAGAAGCTGCCGCCCGATGCGGACGCCCTGCTTGGGCTGCTGCACCGCTGGCGGGATGAAGCGATCGCCGCGGGTCGCAAGATCGAGCGGATCTGCGTGGCCGACGAAGCCGGCCGTGACGGGTTCTGGCTGGCGCGCTGGCTGCGCGGCCGCGGTATTGAGTGCGAGGTGATCCACCCGAGCAGCATCCCGGTCTCGCGTGAGCACCGGCGTGCCAAGTCGGACCGGCTCGACCTTGGGCTGCTGCTGCGGGCTTTTCTCGGCTGGCTGCGCGGCGAGGCGAAACACTGCAGCATGGTGGCGGTGCCCACGGTCGAGGAGGAAGACGCCAAGCGCCCGATCCGCGAGCGCGACTGCCTGGTGGTCGAGGCGACCCGGCTGGTGAACCGGATGACCTCGGTGCTGGCGCTGTACGGCATCAGCAGCTTCAACGTGAAGCTGAAGAAGGCGCCGGAGAAGCTGGCCTCGCTGCGCACGGCAGAGGGCGAGCCGCTGCCGCCCAACACGCTGGACGAGCTGCGCTCGGCCATGCAGCGGCGGCAGATGATCAAGGCGCGGATCGCGGCGATCGAGGCAGCGCGGCTGGAACGGCTGAAGCAGGCGCCGCAAACCGGGCCAAATGCGATGATCGTGCTGCTGGCACGCATCGTCGGCGTCGGCATCGAGACCGCCGAGATGCTGGTGCGCGAGGTGCTGTCGCGTCCGTTGCGCGATCGCCGGGCGGTGGCGCGCTACGCCGGGCTGACCGGCTCGCCTGACGAGAGCGGCAGCAAGCGGCGCGAGCAAGGTCTGGCCAAAGCCGGCAACGCCCGGGTGCGACGCGGGCTGATCCAGCTCGCCTGGCGCCTGCTGACCCATCAGTCGGACTGCGAGCTGGTCAAGTGGTATCGCGAGCGCACCGTGGATGGACGCGGCATCACCCGCAAGGTCATGATGGTCGCCGTGGCCCGCAAGCTGCTGATTGCGCTGTGGGAGTATGTCGCCAGCGGCAAGGTGCCCCCCGGCATGCGGCTGCATCCGGCGGTCTGAACCGGACCGCATCGGCAACAGCATAGGAGGGTAGAAGATAGACAGAGGGTTCGGCGCTCGTCTGCTCGCGGAGCAGGTATTGCCGATAACGATCCGAGGTGGCGGTGTCCCGCTTCCGCCCATGGCCCTGGTGCCGCTCTTGTAGAATGGGCCCGCCGCTCGGAGCTTCGCCGCCGATGCGAATGTCTGCATCATGGTATCGATCCACCGGGATCGGCCGAATACAAGGTTGCCACGCGAAGCATCGCGGGGCGCAGGGCGAGCTCCCCTCTGGTCGAATGGCAATGCCGATTGTCCGCCTGGGCATCACGAGGTTGGCACCGTGCTCGCCGGCGTCAAGGACGCTTCGCGCCGCCTCCGGCGGTGGCCTGCGGCCCCCTTGACCCCGGCGCCGCACAGCGCCCACCGAAGCCTCGGATCAGGCCGCAGAAACCGTCGCCTCAATCGAACAGAGAAACTGCAATGGAACGATGAATTAGCTCTTGACAGAGAAGGCCCCATACAAGGGCGGAAAAGCCTTGCCCCCGGACCAAGCGTCCGGGGGCAAGGCTTTTCCGCCCTACCGATAGTGCAACAAACATTAGGTTCAGGACCCTAGCGGCTTTGTCCCGAGCACGGCTTCGAGTCATACGGCGTGCCGCAATTCTGTGGGTCGGTAGGTCCGGGGATGCCTTGTTGCAGTTGCGGCGCGCCTCGGTACGACTGCTGCTGCGGTCCGCCCGGATAAGGCGCCGGAGCACCGTTCGGCTGCGGACCCCCGTAACCCGGTGGCGTACCCCCATAACCCGGCGGCGGACCGTGATACGGACCAGGCGCACCATTGGGACCATAATAGTTCGGCTGATATCCAGGAGCATAGCCCTGGTAGGGATATCCTCCGCCATAGGGGTAGCCATAGTACGGATAGTAGCACCCCGATAAAAGCAGTAATAGGCAAAGGAAAATGTAACGCATTTGTCCCTCCGGGCGCCTTGGGGGCAGACGCTAATCCTATCCGTTAACCCCCTGCAACCCGCTCCGGACAACGCCTCGATATTTCAGATAACCTGGCGGCAGGCTCCATCCAACGCCGCGACCAGCGGCATCCGCGGCCCGGAACCGTGCCAGAGCAGATCACTTTGGCGCCTCCGCCCGGTTGGGGTGTGGGAGGGAGGCCGAGGGGAAGCTCAACAGTGGCACGATGGCGTCCCTCCCACATCCCAACCCCCCGGGTTCCAAAGGCGTCGCCCTTGGCGGCCTTACGTCGCCGGCTTGAACGTCATCGCCGCGCCGTTCATGCA
>DATKFJ010000343.1:0-2798 GCA_035511435.1 Acetobacteraceae bacterium
CGGCCCGCGGGGCGCACCGACGAGACGTGCGATATCGTGGGATTGGCGCATGCAGCGATCAGTGCGCACGGATTTCGTCCAGAGTTCGAGTACTCCTCGACCGATGCGAATATACCGATGAGTCTGGGGATACCGGCGATCAAGATCGGCTCTGGCGGCACGGGCGGGCGGGCGCATTCGCTCGAGGAGTGGATCGATGTGGCGCCCGAGGCGTCGATCCGCGGCATGGCGGCGGGGCTTACGACCGTGCTGGCGCTGGCTGGACTGGTTTAGGCGTCAGGGCGTTAGCGCGCGGTACTGACTGAGGAAATTTCAACCTGTCATGGCGAGGAGCGGAGCGACGCGGCGACAGGGGTCGGTTCGCTTCCCGCAATGACCATCACGCGCTACCCGCAAAGCGGCAACAACGCACCGCGCAGTGCATCGGACGCGCGATACAGGGGCACCTGTCCACGCAATAGAATCTGCGTGCTGCGGCGGTACGCGGCTTTCCTGACTTCCAGGCCGGACGCAACCAACCTCGCATCAATTGTCGCTTCCAGGACGCCGGCCGGATTTTCGATACCGACATCGATCTCACCGAATGCCGCGCCCGCAGATGGCAGGCCGCGCGCTGCACCCTGCGCGACGGAACCGGGGATCAGCGCGGCCGCGGCCAGGCAACAGCCGCCGGATACCGCCATCGAGCGATGACCCGCCTGCGGAGTGAAATAGCGCACCGCTATGTGGCCGGCACCCTGCGGCGGGCCGACGATGCAGATCTTCGGGATGGTCTCGCTCTGTGCCAATTCATCCGCGGTCATCGGCCGGCCGCCGGCGCCCTTCAGCGCCATGCGCAAGCCGGCTGCGACCCACACAGAGCGCAGCGCTGCCATGAAGCTGCGATCAGCTTCCAGGTGTTCGATGTTCTCGTGCGCGGTCTTGCCGAAATCCGCGGCGCGGGCGATCACCATCGGCACCGCCACGTCGACGCAGGAGACCGCGTAACCGGCGATATCGTCCACCACATGGCCGGTCGGCAGCAGGCTTCCCGTCTTCGCGCCGACCGGATTGGCGAGGAACAGGTCAACGCCAGGGAAACTGCCGTCCACACCTGGGATTTCGGCTGCAACAAACCCGCCGTCGGGACCGAGCCGCATGCGTGCGCCCGCGGTCACGCCGGTATTGGTGTTGAAGATATCGATCTCGAACGCGCCACCTGCCGCGGGCGGGTCAACCTGGTCGGTGTCCAGCGCCCACAACGGCAGCGCGGCGGTCATGTTGCCGCAATTCACGCTCCAGTCCACGGCGGACTTGTCGGCCGCGAGCTGAGCGAACGTGCTGACGATGCGGCGGCCATTGCCGGTGGATTCCAGCCCGGCGAAGAACACTTTGTTGCCGGTTGGCACGATCCGCCCGAGGCCGGTGATCTGCTTATTGCCGGCGCGCGTACCGTCCAGCGGCAAGCCCATCAGGTGGCGCAGCAGCTCCTCACGCAGCTGTTGCGTCGGCGGGGCCCAATGTTCGCCGATCACGAGGCCGGTCGAGGTGCCGCCACGCACATGGTGGACGGGAAACTCGATGCAGCCGCCACGCAGCAGCGGCGGTGGATCGAGTGGGTTCACCTGCCGGTCGCTCTGCATTGGCCGCGGCCCCGCGTTGTTGCGGCGCTCAACTATCGCGGTGCGGCGGGGAAGTCCATCGGCCGCGGTGGGGTGGGGCAGGTCAATCGCCACGGTGCGGCGGGGAAGTCGATCGCCGCGGTGGGGTGGGGAAGTCGATCGCCGCGCTAGCCGGGCACTTCGACCAGCGTCCCGTGTGCGCGCCGGGAGGCGGGTGACCTCGACTGATCGAGCCACCCATCGCCGGAGCCCAGCAGTCCATCATGCGTCAGTGCCACCGCGATCTTGCGCCTGGCGCTCGCCTCTAGCTGGCGCACCCGCTCGCGCGTTATTCCGAGTTGGGCTGCAATGCTTTCCTGATGCGCGGCGGCCTTTTCGGCGGTCATGCAGCGTGCGACGAATACTTTACGCTCGCGCTCGCCCAGGATCTGTTCGGACAGGACCAGGATGCGCCGGCGCAGCTTAACGTCGTCGAGTTGATGGACGGTGGCGTCCTTGGGCGGCGCAGCCTGGGGGGCAAGCCTGGCGTGCATGGGCTGCGTTTCGGTGTGCGGCGCGTCGGATCGCACCGCGTCAGCCTGGGCGAGATTGAGGCATTGCGCCACCTCGTTGCCCGCGAGGCCGATCCGCGCGCCGACCCGTGTGCAGAGTTGGCTGTCGCTGGCGACGATGCCCTCGCGGCGGCACGAGCGCCGCGCCTCGGCGAACAGCCTGCCTGTCGTGCGGAAAAGCTGGCGGTGCGCCGATGAAGCCGGGGGACGCACCGGGAAGGCGTGACGGCGTATGTAGTCCTGGATGTAGTAACTGATCCACCGGATCGAGTAGGCGGCCAGCCGGGTCTCGCAGCGATCCGGATCGAGGCCCGCGATCGCCGCATGCATGCCGAGTTGTCCGGCGCCGACCAGGTCGGTCATCTGGAGGTCGGGACGGCGGAACTGCCGGGCGACCGCGACGACCAGCTTGCCGTGGCTCTCTACCAGCTCCGACATGGCTTGCTGGCGAGCGTGCTCGTTATGGCTCGCACGGCATGTCCACAGTAGATAACGCTCCCGCTCTACCGTCAGATTGGGACGGCGAAGCAAGGAACGGATGGAAGGGGTTTCTGCATAGGCTGTAACAGTCATCGCATCCTCACCAGGATATTGGTCCCCCGACCAGCTTCTCCCCGTGATCAATGAATGAGTTCGTAACGAGAGT
>DATKFJ010000344.1:0-5086 GCA_035511435.1 Acetobacteraceae bacterium
ACGCGGCATGCGTCCTCATCCACGATCTTCATGCTCGCGAAGCCAAGGACCCGGAATCGCGGCGCGTATCGCATGCCCCCGGATTCTCGCCTCCGCGCGTAAGGCGGGACGAGGATTATCCGCAGGCGTTATCAAATGCGATTGTCCCGCTTGGCGTGGGCTTACCGCGGCGCCTTCAATTCGGATAAACGATGGTGCGCAGCATGACGCGATGCTCTTCGGGGCGATAATCGCCGGCGCCCCGGTGCATGGTGGCCCGCTCGTCCCACATCAGCACATCGCCGACCCGCCAGCGGTGGTAATACACGAAGCGGTCCTGTGTCGCGTGCTCGGCCAGTTCCTCGATCAGCGGCCAGGCCTCTTCCTGCGCCATGCCGACGAAGCCGTAGGTGTGCATCGGATTGACGAACAGGATCGGCCGGTCGGTGACCGGATGCCGCGTGATGGCGGGCCACGGCACATCGCGATACTGCTTCGCGGTCACCCCTTTGTCGTCGCCGTACAGCCGCTCGCCGGCAGGACCGATGCTGCGACCATGCAACGCGGTCAGTCCGGACAGAAGCTGCTTCCTGGCCTGCGGCAATGCCTCGTAGGCCGCAGCCATATCGGCGAACATCGTGCCGCCCTTTTCGGAGGGCACCTCTTTCGCGTGCAGGATGGCGAGCAGCGGCAACTCGGCTTCGTAGGTGGAATCGGTGTGCCAATCGGTGGCGCGCTTCACGCCGTACCAATCAACCTTGCCGTCCTCTTCGACATTGGTCAGCCAGGACACTTCCGGGCAATCGGCGTGACGGTACTTGATCAGCGCGTGCATGCGGGGCACACCGAAGCGACGGCCGAAGTCGGCGAGTTGTGCGGCGCCGAGGTTCTGGTCGCGGAACACCAGCACCGGATGCTCGGCGAAGGCGTGCACGACCCAGGCGGATGTCGCCGCATCCATTGGTTTCGCCAGGTCGACGCCAAGAGCCTCGGTCCCCAGTGTTTCCCCGAGTGGACGGAGTTGCGGTGCGTTTGTCATGAACGGTCCTCCGCGTTGGTCGCTGAGTATGATCCAGACGCGGCGCCGACCGCAATCGGCCGTCCCTTCCCCTTGCGGGATGGGGTTTGGGGGAGGGGCGTGGGTGCCGAGCGGCATCGGGACGTTCGAACCCTTCTGCCTGCCGCCTGCCGCACCGGGAGGAAAACAATTTTGCGGCTCCGCCGCTTATCCGGACGCGTGCTACCCCACCCCGCGAACTTTCCCCTTGGCGCCCACCCGCTGAAGCGTCATCTTCCCATTGTCCCAGCCACCCGGCGCGGGAGAGAGCGGAGTCCCTCCGCCGCCGAAGGCGCAACCGGCCCCCGGAAACGCTCAGGCAACAGGGACCGCGTCGGGATCCGGGATCTCTGGAAAGCCGGTAGGCGCATCCTGCGTCGGCCGCACCGAAGAGGTAAGGGGCGCAGAAGCGCTCTGAATCTTTCAGGTTCCGCGACAGAGGGGGGTCATCCACGTCGGCACCGATCGCCGGCGGATGACCCTTATGGAGCGGACCAGTGATCGAAAACGCCTTGCCGGATGACCCGACCCCGACGCCGCTGAAGGCCACGCCGCTGGACGCCTGGCATCGCGCGCGGGGTGCCAGGATGGTGCCGTTCGCCGGCTACGCCATGCCGCTGCAGTACCAGGGCGTGCTGGCCGAGCACCTGCATTGCCGTGCGCAGGCCGCGCTGTTCGACGTCTCGCACATGGGCCAGGCGACGCTGACCGGCGTCAGCGCTGCCGCCGTGATGGAGCGGCTGGTACCGGGCGACCTGCTCGGGCTGAAACCGGGAAGGCAGCGCTACACGCTGCTGACCAACGAATCGGGCGGCATCATCGACGACCTGATGGTGTCGAACCTTGGCAACGGCAGGCTGTTCCTGGTGGTGAACGCCAGCCGCAAGGACGACGATTTCACCCACATCGCCGCCAACCTCGACGCCGGCACGCACCTGCAACCGCACGACGACCGCGCGCTGCTCGCGCTGCAAGGCCCGGCGGCGGCCGCAGTGCTCGCGCGGGTCAACCCGGATGCGGCGCAACTACCATTCATGGCCGTGGCCGCCATCCCGCTGGCCGGCATCCTGTGCCTGATCTCGCGCTCCGGCTACACCGGCGAGGACGGGTTCGAAATTTCCGTGCCGGCCGGCCAGGCCGAGGCCCTCGCGCAACGGCTCACGGCGGAGCCCGAAGTCGCGCCCGCCGGTCTGGGTGCGCGCGATTCGCTGCGGCTGGAGGCCGGGCTTTGCCTGTACGGCAACGACATCGACGAATTGACCACGCCGGTGGAAGCCGGCCTGACATGGGTGATCGGCAAGCGCCGCCGCGCCGCGTGGGACTTCCCCGGCGCCACGGTGATCCGTGACCAGTTGGAAAACGGTGCGGTGCGGCACCGCGTCGGCATTCGCCCCGACGGTCGTGCGCCTGCCCGTGCCCAGACCGACATCGTCAGCGGCGATGGCACCGCGGCCGGCGGCGTCACATCCGGCGGCTTTTCGCCCTCGCTGAACGCACCGATCGCCATGGGCTACGTCCGCAAGGACATGACCGCCGATGGCACGCCCCTGCACCTGATCGTCCGCGGCAGGCCGCTGCCCGCCCGCGTCGTGCCCATGCCGTTTGTCCCGCATCGCTATGCCCGCTGAGAGGATCGCGTCCCAATGGCAAAACCCCCCTCCGACACACACTACACCAAGGAACACGAATGGGTCCGCATGGATGGCGACATCGCCACCGTCGGCATCACAGACCATGCGCAGGAGGCACTCGGCGACGTGGTGTTCGTCGAGTTGCCGGAGATCGGCCGCGACGTGGCGGCGGACGAGGCCTGCGCGGTGGTGGAGAGCGTGAAGGCGGCATCCGATGTGTACGCGCCGCTCACCGGCAAGGTGGTGGAGACCAATCAGACGATCATCGACGATCCGTCGCTGGTGAACACCGACGCCGAGGGCGAAGGCTGGTTCTTCCGGATCGAGATCGACGACACCGATGCGGTCGATGCGCTGATGGATGCGGCCAGCTACGAAGAATACCTGGAGACTTTGGACTGATGGATTTTCTTGCCGAACTGGCCGCCCTCGAGGCGGTGGATGGTTTTGTCTCGCGTCACATCGGACCGTCGGAAACTGACATCGCCGCCATGCTGCATGCGGTCGGAGCGGCGACGCTGGATGACCTGGCCGCGAAGACCGTACCGCCGGCGATCCGTACCAACCAGGCGCTGGATCTGCCGCCGCCGATCGACGAGGCAGGTGTGATCGCGGAACTGCGCGGGCTGGCTGCGAAGAATGTGCTGACTAAGTCGCTGATCGGCATGGGCTATCACGGCACGCACACGCCGCCCGTGATTCTTCGGAATGTGCTGGAGAATCCGGGATGGTACACGGCGTATACGCCGTATCAGGCGGAGATCGCGCAGGGCCGGCTGGAAGCGCTGCTGAACTTCCAGACGATGATCTGTGACCTGACTGCCATGGAGATTGCCAACGCCTCGCTGCTGGATGAAGCCACCGCGGCAGCCGAAGCGATGGCGATGGCGCACGCCGTCAGCAGGACGAAGTCCGATGTGCTGGTGGTGGCGACCGACCTGCATCCGCAGACTCGCGCCGTGCTGGCGACACGCGCGCATCCGATCGGCATTCGGTTGGTGGATGTGGCACCGGGTGATCTGCCGGCAATCGAGGCAGCGCAACCGTTTGCGCTGGTGCTGCAATATCCCGGCACCACCGGCGCGGTGCGCGAATTGTCGCCGGAGATCGGCGCGGCGCATGAAGTCGATGCGCTGGTCATCGTTTGCGCGGATCCGCTGGCTCTGGCGGTCCTGACGCCGCCGGGCGAGATGGGCGCCGATGTCGTGGTGGGTTCGTCGCAGCGCTTTGGCGTGCCGATGGGGTTTGGCGGCCCGCATGCCGGCTATCTGGCGACGCGCGATGCCTACAGGCGGCACATGCCGGGCCGACTGGTCGGCGTGTCGCAGGACGCCGCGGGTCAGCCCGCGATGCGTCTCGCGCTGCAGACGCGCGAGCAACATATCAGGCGTGAGAAGGCAACATCGAACATCTGCACGTCGCAGGTGCTGCTGGCGGTGATCGCCGGCTGCTACGCGGTGTGGCACGGCCCAGCGGGTCTGAAGCGCATCGCTCGGCGGGTGAATCTGCAGGCCCGGGTGCTGGCGGATGCGGCGCGCCAGGGCGGCCACCGGCTGCTGCACGACGCATTCTTCGACACGATCGAGATCGAGACGGAGAATGGCAATGCTCTGATGCAGGCGGTGTTGCGGCAAGGCTTCAACCTCCGGCGGATCAGTGACACGCGCGTCGGCATTGCGCTCGACGAAACGGTGACGCGCGAGGAACTGGCCAGGTTGGCAGCGGTGCTGGGCGGGAAGCTTGCCGGCGCGACACCTTCCATTCCTGCCGAACTGTCGCGGAACACGCCGTTCCTCGAACAGTCGGTGTTCAACGAACACCACTCCGAGCACGCGATGCTGCGCTACCTCAAGCGACTGGAAGACAAGGACATCGCGCTGAACCGCAGCATGATCCCACTCGGTTCCTGCACGATGAAGCTGAATGCCGCGGCGGAGATGATCCCGATCACCCTGCCGGGTTTTTCCGACATTCATCCGTTCGCGCCGCCCGACCAGACGTTGGGCTACGCTGAGCTGATTGCGCGCCTGACGGAGTGGTTGAAGGCGATCACCGGCTTTGCCGCGGTCACCTTGCAGCCGAATGCGGGATCGCAGGGCGAGTACTCCGGCCTGCTGGCGATCCGCGCCTATCACGATGCGCGCGGTGAAGCGCACCGCACGATCTGCCTGATCCCGTCCAGCGCGCACGGCACCAATCCGGCGAGCGCCGCCATGGCGGGCTTGCAGGTTGTCGTTGTCGGTTGCGACCGCGACGGCAACATCGATGTGGCCGACTTGCGCGCAAAGGCGGACCAGCACGGTGATCGTCTCGCGGCTCTGATGGTGACCTATCCGAGCACGCATGGCGTATTCGAGGCGGCGATCCGCGAGATCTGCGAAATCGTGCACGCGCACGGCGGCCAGGTCTACATGGATGG
>DATKFJ010000345.1:0-2142 GCA_035511435.1 Acetobacteraceae bacterium
GTGGCTGCAAAAAAGATTATTCTTCCAACCGTCCGCGATTTCGCGGGAGGTCCGCGTTGCACAACGCGCTCTAGGAGAGACGTGTGTTGGTCCGGGCCTCGGACGAATCGCGGGAAAGCAGCCGACACTTGCGCGATGATCTTGCCCCGCGAGTATTCACGGCTCGCTGCGAAACAACTGCATCAAATGCCGCACGGACCGTGCCCACCTCGTCATGCCGGCGCAGGCCGGCATCCACGACTTTCGCTGTTGCACGCAGCATAGTCGTGGATGGCGGGCCTTCCAGGCTGTGCGAAAACTGCCGGACATTCCGCTCAAGGAACGTGATGGGCGAGCGCCGAACAAGCCTGGATCTGCCAATCCACAACCCCTGATAGTCCGGCGGCCCTCTCAGGCCACCTTGACTACCAGGGGTTGTACCGCGACGCCCACCGAGTCCCCAGCCCTCTCAGGCCAGGCACTCGATGAGAGCCTGCAAACCGAGAAGCTTGGTCGCCCGGCCCAGGTTATAGCCCAGCACCGCCAGGGCGGTTTCCGTCGCCGCCTTCAGTTGCCCGCGCAGCAAGAACCGACCGCCCAGATAAGCCTTCAGCGTACCGAACGGATGCTCCACCGTGCTGCACCGCAGCGTCATCAACGAGGGATCGGCCGACACCCGCGCTGTCATCCGCTGCACCGCCTCATAATGCATGCTTCGATAGACGTATCGCCGCGGCGCCGTGGTGCAGCTCTGCTTCAGCGGACAACCACCACAATCCGCCGCCTGGTAGCGATGCGCCTGATCGCGCTCGTTGCTGCCATTGCGCAGCAGCTTCCGTCCCGCTGGGCAAGTGTAGCTGTCACTGACGGCGTCGTAGAGGAACACATCCGGCGGGAAAAAATCGCCGCGCGGGTTGGTCGGCTTCGGCACCGGTACGGCCGGCTCGATCTTCTCGGCTTCGCACGCCGCGGCGTGGCTGGCGTTCGCATAGCCCTTGTCGGCGATCGCGGTCAGCGTCGTCGCCTCCAGCACCTGCTTCGCGGCTCGCGCCATCGGATGCAGCAGCCGGTTGTCGGTCGCCTCGGTGGTCACCGCGTGGTGCAGGACGATGTGGCTCTTGGGATCCACCGCGGTCTGCACGTTATACGATGGCCGCTTGGCTCCCGTCCCGCTGCCCATCGGCCGCGCCTCGGGTTCGCCCACAACCCCCAGCTCGCGTTCATCGGCCGCCATCGTCTCGGCCAATTCCACCAGTTCGGCACGGCGCTGCTTCAGCTTCGCCAGCGCGGCTTGCGTCCTGGTGTCATCGTCATCGTCGCGCTCCGTCGCATCGCTCGCATCCAGCGCCGCCAGATACGCCGCAATCTTGCGGTCCAGTGCCACCGTCTCAGCAGCGATCTCCGCCGCGCTCATCACTTTCTTCCGGCTCGCTGCCGCCGCCACCTTGGTACCGTCGATCACCGCCGTCGCTCCCTCGAACAGCCCGGCGTCGCGACAGAACCGCACGAAGGCCGTGCAGGCGCCGGTGATGCCGGCGTGGTTGTCGCGCCGGAAGTCGGCGATGGTCTTGAAGTCCGGCGTCAGTCGGCGGAGCAGCCAGATGACTTCAAGGTTGGTCCGGCAGGCCCTCTCCAGCCGCCGCGACGAGCGCGTTTGGTTGAGGTAGCCGTAAATGTAGAGCCGCAGCAGCGCGCCGGGTTCGTAGCCGGGGCGCCCGGTCGGCGACGGACGGGCGCGCTCGAAGCCAAGGCTGTGCAGGTCGAGCGAGGCCACGAATGCGTCGATCACCCGGACCGTAGCGTTGGCATCGACGAAGTCCTGCACCGTGAGCGGCAGCAGCATCGGCGCGTCACGGTCGGCAGCGGCGATGAAACCAGCCACAGGTGTTCTCCCCCAGCGCGCGAATCGATCTGGGCACGATTCTAGTCGACCCACGGGGTTTTCACACAGGCTGCTTCGCCCGCCATGACGAGGGGGCACATCACACGTCTAAATTCGCCACCTTCAGCGCGTTCCCCACGATGAAATCCCGCCGCGGCTCCACCACGTCGCCCATCAGAGTGGAGAACACCAGCGCCGCGTCCTCGATATCGCCCACCTTCACTTGCAGCAGCGTACGCCCCGCGGGTTCCAGTGTGGTGCGGCCCAGTTCATCCGCGTTC
>DATKFJ010000346.1:0-5676 GCA_035511435.1 Acetobacteraceae bacterium
CAGACACGTCGCGCTCAACCTGTTGTCTCGGGCAAAGCCCATTACGAGCTTCAAGAACAGGCGCAAGAAGGCTGGATGGGATGTCGACTACCTCGAAACCGTCCTGCGCCACACCGCCTGACGTTCAAGCGATTCGCCTGCAGCAACCGGCCCAGCCCCTTGACACCGACCCGCCCGCATCCTTTCTACGCGCCCTGCGTGAGTGGTCACCGGAGCGGCTCGATACGCCGAGACGCCTGCCTGCCGTGCAGGGGTGTAGCTCAATTGGCTAGAGCGCCGGTCTCCAAAACCGGAGGCTGGGGGTTCGAGACCCTCCACCCCTGCCAGCGGCCCGCGAACGCGCTATAGTCCCGGCAGCAGGGTTTGGAGAGCAACGGCGTGGCGGTCGATCCGGCGAAATTCGTGCGTGAGGTGCGGGCCGAAATGGCGCGCGTCACCTGGCCTTCCCGCAAGGAGACCATGGTGACGACGGGCCTGGTATTCGCCATGGTTGCGCTGGCGGCGATTTTCTTCTTCCTGGTCGACCAGATCGTCGGCATCGGCATTCGCTCGCTGTTCGGCATGGGCGGCTGAGGAGAGTTTCAGGGCAATGGCCAAGCGTTGGTACGTGGTGCACGTCTATTCGGGCTTCGAAAAGAAGATCGCTCAGCAGCTGAAGGAGCAGGCGGCGCAGAAGGGGCTTGCCGACCAGTTCGACGAGGTGCTGGTGCCGTCCGAGCAGGTCGTGGAAATGCGCCGCGGGCAGAAGGTGAACGCGGAACACAAGTTCTTTCCCGGCTACGTGCTGGTGAAGATGGAGCTGACCGACGACGCTTGGCACCTGGTGAAGAACACACCGAAGGTGACCGGTTTCCTGGGCAGCAAGACGCGGCCGAGCCCGATCAGCGAGGCGGAAGCCGAACGGATCATGAAGCAGACGCAGGAGGGCGTGGAACGTCCGCGTCCGGCTGTGCTGTTCGAGATCGGCGAGCAGGTGCGCGTGGCCGATGGTCCGTTCACCAGCTTCAACGGCACGGTCGAGGAAGTGGACGAGGAGAAGGGCCGCGTGAAGGTCAGTGTCTCGATCTTCGGCCGTTCCACGCCGGTCGAGTTGGAGTACGGGCAGGTAGAGAAGGTTTAGCGACGACTGTTGCCGGGTGGGCGGGCCGCGTCTGTTTCGGCCATTGCCGCCTTAGCCCCGCTGGATCAGCTCGATCGACACGTTCTGCGGCGCGGTGAGGAATGCAATGCGCACGCCGGGGCGGATCGTCTTCGGCTCCATTGTGAACGCCACGCCCTTGCCCTTCAGTTCGGTCACCGCGGCGTCGATGTTTTCCACCGTCAGGCCGATATGCTCGAGGCCCATATACGGGATCTGTGGCGACCCGCCGGTCTTCGCCGGATCGGCCAGCGCAATGAAGATCTTTTGCCCGGTCAGGTCCAGGTCGAAGCGCGTCGAGCCATCCGCGTGCGGCGTTCGGATCACCTCCGCACCCAGCTTGTCCTGATACCACTGCGCGGTGGACGCCGGGTCCGGCGAACGCAGATGGATATGCTCCCAGGTGTACTTGGTCATGTTTCTCTCCCTTCGCAGCCAAAATCCTTCCCGCATTAACCCATCAGACGATCAGGCGGGCAAGGGCGCCCGCGCCGGCCACGGCGATATCGCATTTGAGCGGCCGGGATACAGGTTTTTCGACCGCGCATGGCAAAGTCGGGGGGGTCATTCGACGCCGATGTCATTGTCGCGCGACCGCATGGCATGAGGATTCGGGCGCTACGTCATGTAGCCGCTAACCGTGCAACTACTCCGACTCCCGTGGCTCTCCGTGGCCCTCCCTTCTGCCTCCGTGTTGAAATTGCAGACGCGCCGCAGGCATGGCGATCCGATCGGAGGCACCGTCACGATGGTCGCGCTGATGGCCCTGCTAGCGCGGCCTTGGCTTTGCCGGGACGAAGGCTTGCACCACGCCTTCTGACCCGGCGTCCGTGCGTTTACGCCATACTCTCTTTTAACACGGAGGAAGAATGGAGGGCCACGGAGGGCCACAGGAGTGTGGGCTTGTGCCGATTGCGGGACAATTGACCGAACGGCTGATCGAGATGGCGATGGGCCGGGCTTTTTCTCATCGCGGGCGGAGCGAAGAGCAATCTCGGGCGAGTTGGGCACACACGTGATACGCCAACGCTTCCATTCTCGGCCCTGTCCGCCGCACAATGGCGCCATGTCGCGGCGCACGGTGGAGATCACGACTGAGCTCATGCTGCGGGCCTATCGGCACGGGCTGTTTCCCATGGCTGAGACGCGGCGGAGCGAGCGGCTGTACTGGCTGGACCCGGAGCGGCGCGGCGTGTTGCCGCTCGACCGTTTCCACCTGCCGCGCCGGTTGGCCCGCACCGTGCTGGCGGACGTGTTCAGCGTGACGGTGGACCAGGATTTCGACGCGACCATCGCCGGCTGCGCATCATCGGCGCCCGGCCGCGAAGATACCTGGATCAACCCGCAGATCGAGCGCCTGTTCGGCGAGCTGCATCGACAGGGCCATGCCCACTCGGTAGAGAGCCGCCAGAACGGGCAGTTGGTGGGTGGGCTTTACGGCGTGGCGATCGGCGGCGTGTTCTTCGGCGAAAGCATGTTCAGCCTGGCACGCGATGCGTCCAAGGCGGCGCTGGTACACCTGGTCGCACGGCTGCGGCTGGGCGGCTTTCAACTGCTGGACACCCAGTTCGTCACCGCGCACCTGGCGCAGTTCGGCGCCGAGGAACTGCCGCGCGAGGCTTACAAGACGCGGCTTGCCTTGGCGCTGGAGGCGCCGGCGCAGTTTCCGGTGGCCCTCGATCCGGTGGCGCTGGTGGAGGAAATCCTCGCACTGGCGGAACGCTAGGGCGATGACGGCGCACATGTGGGTGCTGGCGATCGGCGCGATTGGCGGCGTGCTCGCGCCGACACCGGATTTCTGCAAGCCGGAGATGGCTTCGCCGCGCGGTCGGTCCCGGACATCCGCCGCGGTCATGCACAAGCCCGGATGAGGGCGACTGCAACCGCTATCCTGGCATTCTGGCTCTCGGTTGCGGCGCTTTCGGCGTTCGCGGACCAGCCGCAACTGCGTCCGAGCAGGGATGTCGATATAACCTATAGCTCGACCGCCGCGGGAGCGCCGCGGGATGGCAGGCGGCTGGAACAGCGGGTGCGCTGGCTGGCAGCGGCTCAAACCATGCGAATCGATCCGCCGACCACTGGCCTATTCGTAATTATCGACTATGTCGCGAAGCGCATGAGCGTGGTGCGAGCAGCGGACAGATCGGTGACAGAAATGGCGGCTCCGGATGATACGACGGGCGTGGGGGGCAACACGGGCGCCGGTGGCTACGTCCGCCGTGGCGAGGACATGGTTGCGGGCCTGGCCTGCACGGACTGGGAGACGCACGATCGCGATGGCCGGCTGGCGGTGCTCTGCGTCACCGCCGATGGCGTCACGCTGCGCGCGGGGGTCGATGGGCAAACGCTGGTGAGCGCCGTTTCGGTGCAATACGCGCCGCAGGACCCGGCGGATTTTCGCGTTCCGGCGGACTACGCGCACCGGTCGACCGGTGCGCCGCGATGAGGGTTCCGTGGCGCGACCGGCATGGCCGGCTGGTGCCGATCAAGGCAGCGGTGCTGGCTGCGGACTGCATTCCCGGCGCGGTGTTGGCGTACTGGTGGGTAACCGGCGCGCTGGGCGGGCGTCCGGTTCTCGAGGTGATCCATGGTACGGGTAACTGGGCGATCCGGTTCCTGATGATCTCGCTGGCGATCACGCCGGCGGCGCGGGTGCTGAACTGGCCACGCATCCTGCTGGTCCGGCGGATGGTCGGGCTGACCGCGCTGGCTTACGCGGTGGCGCATTTCTCGCTGTATGTGGTGGACGAGAACTTCCACCTGCTGCTGGTGGTTTCGGAGATTGTACGCCGGTTCTACCTGACGATCGGGTTCGTTACGTTGGTCGGGCTGAGCATGCTGGGCGTGACTTCGACCGATGGCTGGACGCGCCGGCTGGGGCGCGGGTGGAAGCGATTGCATCGGGCGATCTACGGACTCGGCGTGGTGGCGCTGCTGCATTACTTCATTCAGTCGAAGTCGAACGTTTCGGAGCCTGTGTTCATGTCCGGCGTGTTCGTCTGGCTGTTGCTGTGGCGGGTGCTGCCAATGAATTGGCAGCGCAGCGTGATCGCGCAACTGGCGCTGAGCGTGGTGGCGGCGGGTGCATCGGCGGGTATCGAGTTCACCTGGTACGCGGTGGCGACAGGCATCAATCCGTGGCGGGTTCTGGCGGCCAGCGAAACGATTGCGTACGGTCTGCGCCCGGCGCACTACGTGGCGCTGTTGGGATTGTCGGTGACG
The DNA here is from genome assembly GCA_035511435.1 of Acetobacteraceae bacterium. GTDB lineage: Bacteria > Pseudomonadota > Alphaproteobacteria > Acetobacterales > Acetobacteraceae > JAMXLO01. The sequence goes on from DATKFJ010000346.1 coordinate 4,361, forward strand.
CTGCTGGCACTGGTGCGGCGGGTCGGCGGGATGTGGAGAACGCGCAGCGGCGTGGCAGGGAGTGTCGCCAGCAGGCAGGTTTTGTGAGGCGGGGTGTGTTGGCCGATTGCGTCTCACGAGGCGGATGGCGAGACGATGGATCGTGGGGTGAGAGCAGGCAGGAGAAGAAAGCGCTTACGTGGGTGCGTGCAGATGCACCGCGGATCAAGTCGGACAGCTACAATAGCACACAGATGGCAGTGCGCCTTGGCGCTGACGGTTCAGGGGCCTGACTTACGTTTGGGGCACGGCTGGCCGTGTGCCGGGCGCGCCCCTGGACGCTGGGTGTGGCGACCTGCGACGCGCCAATGCATTCTCCGTAAACGTGGTTCCGGCTACACCACCCGGCCGCTGTCCACTTCCATCAGGTGCATGTTGTTGAGATCGGCGGTCAGCGGCAGCATCTCACCCGGTTCGGCGTGGGTCCCGGGATCGACGCGGGCGCACACCGGCTCGTGGCCGACGAAGAAATGCACCATCGTCTCCATGCCCATCGGCTCGACCACGTCGACCGGCAGATCGACCCGCGCCCAGCCTGGCCGACCGGTCTCGTGGTACTCGAACAGATGCTCCGGCCGCAGCCCGAGCACCATCTCCTTGCCCTTGTGCTTGCCGTAGCGGTCGACCCGTGCGGGCGGCACCGGCAGCACGATCTGGTCGGTAACGCGGATCGCCAATCCGCCATTCGCGCCATCCTGCACGCGCGCGGGCAGGAAATTCATTGCCGGCGAGCCGATGAAGCCAGCGACGAACCGCGTGGTCGGGTTGTGGTACAGATCCTGCGGCGTGCCGACCTGCTCGATCACACCGTGGTTCATCACCACCACGCGGTCGGCCAGCGTCATCGCCTCGATCTGGTCGTGCGTCACGTAGACGGTGGTGGTGCGCACCGTCTGGTGCACCTTCTTGATCTCGGTGCGCATCTGCACGCGTAGCTTCGCATCGAGGTTCGACAGCGGTTCGTCGAACAGGAACACCTTGGGGTTGCGCACGATGGCGCGGCCCATTGCCACGCGCTGCCGCTGCCCGCCCGACAGAGCGCGGGGCTTCCGATCCAGCAGCATGCCGATGTCGAGAATGCGCGCCGCCTCGTCCACCCGGCGCTTGATCTCGTCCTTAGGGAACTTCCGCAGCTTCAGCCCAAACGCCATGTTGTCGAACACGCTCATGTGCGGATACAGCGCGTAGTTTTGGAAGACCATGGCGATGTCGCGATCGCGTGGTGGCACGTCGTTGACCACGTCACCGCCAATCCAGATCTCGCCGTCAGTGATCTC
>DATKFJ010000347.1:0-8162 GCA_035511435.1 Acetobacteraceae bacterium
GCATCCACAACTCGGCGATCCGATCGGGCACCAGCTCGCCCGAGCGGCGCTCGTCGTGCAGCAGACGCTCGAAGTGGTAGAACGCGATCTGGCGCACCACCGTGTTCAGCATGTCCTCGACCTTGGCCGCCAGCATGATGCGCCGCCGCCGCGGCTCGGCGGCATCGAGCAGCGCACGAAACGTCAGCATCTCGCCGAACACGCTGGCGGTCTCGGCCAAGGTCAGCGGCGTGCCCGCCATCAGATAACCCTGCTCGGCGGCCAGCACCTGGTGCACCCCGTGGCCGAGTTCATGCGCCAATGTCATCACGTCGCGCGTGCGGCCGTGGTAGTTCAGCAGCAGATAGGGATGCGCTGACGGCACCGTGGGATGCGCGAACGCGCCGCCCGACTTGCCGGGCTTCAACGTCGCATCGATCCATGGCCGATCGAAGAACCGCTTGCCGACATCGGCCAGTTCCGGACTGAATGCGCCATACGCCGTCAACACCCGTTCGCGCGCTTCATCCCAGTTGATGCTGCGATCATCGTCGTCCGGCAGCGGCGCGTTCCGATCCCAATGCTGCAGCTTCGGCAACCCGAGCCACTTCGCCTTCATCAGGTAATAGCGATGTGCAAGCCGCGGAAAGTCCGACCGCACCGCCGACACCAATGCATCGACAACCTCGTCTTCCACCATGTTCGAACGGTTGCGATAGCTGCCGGGGCGCGGATAGTGCCGCCACGTATCGACGATCTCCTTATCCTTCGCCAGCGTATTCGTTATCAGAGAAAACAGCCGGATATTCCCGCCGAATGCTGCGCCGATCGCGCGCGCGGCAGCCTCACGCAGCGACCGGTCGCGATCGGACAGCTTGTTCAGCGCATCGCTGACGGTGAGTTCGTCGCCGCCAAGCGGAACCCGCATCGATGCCACGGTCTCGTCGAATAACCGGCTCCATGCGCTGCGTCCTGTCACCTCCTTCTCATGCAGCAGCTTTTCCAACTCATCTGAGAGCTGATGCGGCCGGAACACGCGCAGGTCTCGCAGCCAGGACTGCCACTTCGCCAGCGCCGGGTCCGCCATCTTCTGCTGCAGCGTTGCGTCATCCAGCCGATTCAGCTCGAGGGAAAAGAACAGCAGATCGCTGCTGATCGTGGTCACCCGCTCGCCGGCGGTCTGATAGAAGCGGCCGATGTCCGCATTGGTGGAATCGCCGGCGAACAGCAATTGGGCATAGGACATCAGCCGGCCCAACACTTCCTCGATCCGCTCGTATTCGGTGATCGCAGCGGCCAGCGCGCTGCCCGAAGTCGTCTCCAGCGTGCCCTGGTACGCGGCGGCAAACGCACGGGCTGCCTGTTCCGCCCAGGCGAAGTCCGCGTCGACGGCCGGACTGTCGGGGCCGGGGTAAAGGTCGGATAAGTCCCAGCTTGGCAAACCGTCCGCCGCCTGCTGGTGGGAGGCGGCTTGCTGGCTGGAAGCGGCATCGGCTGGGGCGGCTTGGCGCATGGTAGGCATCCTCGTGAGGCTGCGGTGTTCATCCATGTAAGATGGTAGGGACAGAGGTCAAAGGGTCGCGTCCGCTGCAAGGGCGCCCCGGACAGCGGAGGCAACGTGGAGCACTACCCGACCTGGCCAAATCTGCCGGCGATGATGTTTGCGCTCGCTCGCACCTGGCCTGACAAGCCCCTGCTGCGATCATTTCGCGGCGGCGCCTGGCACGCCGTTACCTGGGGCGAGTTCGGCCGGATGGCGGCATCCTGCGCCAGGCATCTGCGCGCGGCGGGCGTGACCGCCGGAGACCGGGTGGTGATCGTGTCGGAGAATCGGCCGGAATACCCAATCGCCGAGACGGCGCTGATGGCCCTGCGTGCCGTTCCGGTGCCGACCTACACGACCAACACCGTGGCGGACCACGCGCATATCCTGCGCGATTCCGGCGCGCGGGCGGCCATCGTGTCCTCCCCTGCCCTCACCGGCGCGCTGCGCGAGGCCGGCCGGCGTGCTGCTGGCCTGGACCTGCTGGTGGTGATCGACGGGCCGCCGGAGGGGGCAGCAGGATCGCCTCGCCTGATGCATTGGAGCGAATTGGTGGCCGACACGCTGCCACCGGACGATATCGCCCTGCAGGCGGCGTCCATCCCCGAAACCGCGCTGGCCTGCCTGATCTATACCTCCGGAACCGGTGGAGCGCCCAAGGGGGTGATGCTGCCGCATCGCTCGATCCTGTCGAACTGCCGCGGTGCGTTCGAACTGCTGCGCCCGTTGCGTCTGCGGGACGAAGTATACCTGTCGTATTTGCCGACCTCGCACAGCTACGAGCACACCGTCGGCACGTTCTTTCTCCCGAGCCTCGGCACTGAAATCGTCTATTGCCGCGGCGTCGAGCATCTGGCCGCCGACATGATGTCGGTCCGCCCGACGATCCTCGCCACGGTGCCGCGCGTGCTGGAGGTGATCCGCAGCCGCATTCTGGCGCAGGTGGGGCGCCAACCGGCGTGGCAGCAGATGTTGTTCCGCCGTGCGCTGGATATTGGCCTGAAGCGCGTCGCGCGACGACGGCTGACGCCCAGCGAACATCTGCTCGACCTGCTGCTCGATCGGCTGGTGCGCGCCAAGGTGCGGGCACGCTTCGGCGGCCATCTGAAGGCGGCGATGTCGGGTGGTGCAAGGCTGGAACCCGAGGTCGGCCGCTTCTTCCTGGCGCTCGGCCTGTTGATCATGCAGGGCTACGGCCAGACCGAAGCCGGCCCGGTGATCAGCGCAAACCCGCCAGACGCAATCCGCATCGATTCAGTGGGTCGCGTGCTGCAAGGCGTCGAGCTTCGTCTCGCCGACGACGGCGAGATCCTGGTGCGCGGCGATCTGGTGATGGCGGGCTACTGGGGCCTGCCTGATGCGACGGCAGCGGTGATCCGGGATGGTTGGCTGCACACCGGCGACATCGGCGCAGTTGATGACGACGGCTACCTGCGAATTACCGATCGCAAGAAGGACATGATCGTGCTGTCGGGCGGCGAGAACGTGTCACCCGCGAAGGTCGAAGGCATGCTGATGGCCGAACCGGAAATCTCCCAGGCCGTCGTTGCCGGTGATGGTCGTTCATCGCTGACTGCGTTGGTGGTGCCGACGGACGGTCATGACGATGTCTCTGCGGCGTTGGCGGTCAGTCGGGTGAATCTGCGATTGTCCGTGACCGAACGCATACGAAAGCATGCAGTGGTCGCGCCATTCACGGTGGAGAACGGTCTGCTGACGCCGACGCAAAAGATCCGGCGAATGCTGGTGATGCGCGCGAACACCGAGGTGCTGGCGAAGCTGCACAGCTAACCGCGTCTTCACCAAACCCGTCTATGCCACTGATGCGGCAATTGCGCCGCCATTGGAGCACAGACAATGCTATGCATTGCACTGCGCCTCCGGTGGGGTAGGTGGCGGATGAAGATCACACTCCTCATCCGCCGTTAGCTTACCCAACCGGCCCCGGCGGGTCCGCCATTTTGGCGTATCCGTCGGGAGCCCGGATTACATACCAGATGCGCATTTCCGCTTCAACGCCGGATTTCCCAAGCGCGCGCGCCCGTTTCCCGGGCGCGCGCGCCGCCGCGCATCGAGCAGTATTTCCTGGTACTCAGCATACGCCGGCATGCGTGTTTGCGAACGGCATCATTCGGCCAACCGCGTCTGCACCAATCCAGCCTGTGCATGCATCGCGGCAATGATGCCGCAATTGGAGCACGGACAATGCCGAGCATTGCACTGCGTCTCCGCCGCGTGCGCGGCCGCTGATCTACCTTCGGCTTGCGCCAGCGGCCACCGTGGATGTGGGACATCGGCAGCGATTCCAACACGGAGCACGAAGGGAAGGCCACGTAGAACCACGGCGCAGAATAGAAATACCGCTACGCCGCGAAGCGCAAAGAACCCTTGCTCCGTGGCCCTCCCGTGACCCTCCCTTCTGCCTCCGTGTTAGAATCCTTGCCGAATTGCGAACGCCACATGTTTCCGTCGTCATGGCCTGAACGACCTTGCAGCATGAGGTTGCTGCGCGCACCGGCAAGACGCTGGCAGCCCCGTTCGTACTGAATGACCTGTACCAAGAGTACGCCGACAGTTGGCGCGTCCCGGCGAGGGAGTCCCTGCTGTCGGTTTGCAGCGACCGGAAGGTCGAAACGGGCATTCCGACGCAGACGGCAAGCGCACGGCTAACCGCGTCTTCACCAAAGCAGCCTATGCCACCGATGCGGCGATAGTGCCGCCATTGGAGCACAGACAATGCTATGCATTGCACTGCGCCTCCGGTGGGGTAGGTGGCGGATGAAGCTCTGCTTCTTCATCCGCCGTTAGCCTATCCGACCGGCCCCGGCGGGTCCGCCATTTTGGCGTATCCGTCGGGAGCCCGGATCACATAGCACCCCACCCGCCCCGCTTCAACGACGCATCACATCCCAAGTGCGCGCCGATACACGTCCAGCAGTGTTTCCTGCTCCTCCACATCCGCCGGCTCCTGCTTGCGCAGGCGAATCAGTTGCCGCAGCACCTTCACGTCGAAACCGGCCGACTTCGCCTCCGCGAAAATGTCGCGGATGTCGCTGCCCAGCGCCTTGCGCTCCTCTTCCAGGCGCTCGATGCGATCGACCAGGCTGCGCAGCCGATCGGCGGCGACGCCGCCGGCTTTTGTGTCGGTCTTCTCGACCGCGCGGACCGCCATGGCTGCCATTCCCTCATGCTCAAGGGGCGCGGGGATAGCGGGGTGCCGGAACCGGGTCAATGACCATGGGCTGACTCCACCACCTCCCCCTCCCGCCGTGGCGGAAGGGGGAATGGCCGACAAATTGTCAGGTCACGCTCGGCATCGCATCGGTGAATCCGGTGACCGCGTGCAGCCGCCCGTCGCCCGCTAACACGGCGAAGTCAGTGCCGGCGAAGAACAGCGGCGCCCCATCGGTGCCCCCGGCGCTCCAACTGAACCGCAGGCGGTCGTGGTGCACCTCGATGCCGCTCGACAAGCGGAAACGGTAGCCCGGGAAACGCTCCTGCACCGAGCCGATCATAGCATCGATCGCGGCATGGCCGGCACCGTCGCGGTGGGCATCCAGATAGCTGCCATCGTCACTCCACGTGCGAGCGATGACGTCGCGCCGCCGCCCCCCATCGGTCTCATTCCACGCAGCGATGTAGCCGGCGACGATTTCGTTGACAGTGCTCATGTCGTTGCTCCTTTGCTTGCGGGCGGCGGCGTGGCGCCACCGTTCCCGCGCACCAGAAACCATCCGAACCCATACACGGTCGATTACCTCGCACGTCATGGAGCTGCCAACCGCCGCGCGCTATCGTGCAGCCATGTCAGTCACCACCGACACGTTCGGTCCCTTGCTGCGCGAATGGCGCCAGCGCCGCCGCATCAGCCAGCTCGACCTGTCGCTGGAAGGGAACATCTCGACGCGGCATCTCAGCTTCCTGGAAACCGGTCGGGCGAAGCCAAGCCGCGACATGGTGCTGAACCTGGCGGAACAACTGGCGGTGCCGCTGCGCGACCGGAACATACTGCTGACCGCGGCGGGCTATGCGCCGGTGTTCAGCGAACGCCGGCTGAACGATCCGTCTCTCGGCGCCGCGCGTCAGGCGGTGGAACTGGTGATCCAGGGCCACGCACCCTATCCCGCCATAGCGGTGGATCGCCATTGGGCCATGGTGGCGGCGAACGATGCGGTCGCACCGCTGCTCAGCGGCGTCGACGCCGATCTGCTGCATCCGCCGGTCAACGTGATGCGCCTCGCGCTGCATCCGGCGGGGCTGGCGCCGCGCATCGCCAACCTGCCGGAATGGCGCGCTCATCTGCTTGAACGCCTGCGTCGGCAGGTCGAAGCCAGCGCCGATCCGGTATTGATCACGCTGCTCGATGAACTGCGTGGCTATCCCGCGCCGAACACGCCGCGTCCGTCGCGCCCGCCGCGCGACTATGCCGGCATGGTGGTGCCGCTCGAGCTGGTGACCGAGGCCGGGCTGCTCGCCTTCTTCAGCACCATCACGGTGTTCGGCACACCGATCGACGTCACGCTGTCGGAACTCGCGCTGGAGTGCTTCTACCCGGCCGACAACATGACCGCGGACATTCTCCAGCGTGCCGCCAACGCGCGACGCGAGGCGAAATAACGTCGCCCATCGTTGCACAGGCGTAACCTGCGATGCCACGTGCACGCGCGCAGCATTTTACCCCAGACGTAATCGACCGCCGCTGCTGTCCTCAACGATGTTGCGCCCGCAACAGCACCCGCAACAGCACCGGGGACATTCACCATGAGCGATTTCGATCTGCATGCACTGGCAATCCCTTCCACGGCACGGTCAATCCGCCGCTGGTTCGCGCTGCCTGTCATCCTCGCCGGCACCTTCATGGTCACGCTCGATTTCTTCATCGTCAACGTGGCGATCCCCTCGATTCAGCGCGATCTGCATGCCGATGCCGCCGAACTCGAGTGGGTGGTGGCCGGCTACGGTCTCGCCTACGCCGCACTGCTCATCATCGGCGGACGCCTGGGTGACCTGCGTGGCCGCCGCAGAATTTTCATCGCGGGTCTGGCCGCGTTCACCCTGGCATCGGCCGCATGTGGGTTTGCCCCCGACGCGACCGTGCTGATCGCCGCACGGATCGCGCAAGGCATCGGCGCCGCCTTGCTCGCACCGCAGGTGCTGGCGGTACTCGGCACGCTGTACACCGGCGCAGATCGCGCGCGCGCCTTCGCGGCATATGGCGTGGTGCTTGGCATTGCCGCCGCCAGCGGCCAGATGATCGGCGGATTGCTGATCAGTGCCGACATCCTCGGCGTCGGCTGGCGCGCCTGCTTCCTGGTCAACATTCCCATTGGCGTGGCCGCGTTGTTGCTCAGCGTTGCCGCGGTGCCGGAATCGCGCGCGGCATCCCGCGGCCGTCTCGACCTGCCTGGTGCAGCGCTGGTGACGCTGAGCATCGCAATGTTGCTGTTGCCGCTCATCGGCGGCCGAGCTGCCGGATGGTCGCCCTGGACCTGGTTCTGCTTCGCCGCAGCAGCAATCTTCCTGGCTGCTTTTACCCTGCAGCAACGCCGGCGCGCGGCCATCGGAGCCGCACCGCTGGTCGATCCCGCACTGTTCCAGGTCCACGGCTTCCGCGTCGGATTGCTCGCGGTGCTGGCCTTGTTCAGCGGTGTGGCATCGTTCTTCTTCGTGCTGGCACTCTACCTCCAGCAAGGACGCGGGTTGGCGCCCCTGGCGTCCGGTCTGGTGTTCACCACAATGGCGCTGGCGTTCAGCGTGACATCGCTCACCGCCGCACGGATCAATCGATGGCTGGGTCGGGCAACCCTGCCGGTCGGTGCACTCGGCATGGCAGTCGGACTCGGCGCACTCCGCCTGATCGTCGGCTGGAACGGCGTGGGTGGCCCGCTATTCCCACTGATCGCGGCACTGTTGGTCGATGGCGCCGGCATGGGGCTGGTGATGGCGCCGCTGGTGGCAACGGTATTGGCCGGAATGCCGGCGCATCATGCCGGAGCCGCCGCGGGCGTGCTGGCGACCGCGCAGCAGGTCGCCAATGCACTCGGCGTTGCACTGATCAGCCTGGCTTTCTTCGGCGCGCTGGAACATGCCGGCTGTGCGGCGGCGTTCACCGCCAGTCTGAATGGCCTTGTTGCGCTGGCCCTGGTGCTTGCCGTGTTGGTGTGGCGGGTGCAACGGCGCCCCTGACGCCGCCACGCGCGCCCACGCGCTACTACGCCGGCACCGCCGATCAGGGAACGAACCGGAGTTGCTGGAGCAGTGGCGCGCCCTCTGGGCCGGGCACGTCAGCGCCGCCCTTGAGCAGAACCGACAATCGGCGCTTCGATCATCGGAGTCTTGCCGCGCAGGGTATCGAGCGTGAGGCGGAAATTCATCTGGGGATTGCGGTCATGGAACTCGCCGCGCGCGGCACAGTTTGAAGCATGAACCGACGCTGCGGCGCAGATGTATTTTTCCGGCGCATTGAGGACTTTACGAGGACTTGGAAAAATTAATCATAATGGGGATTTATGTGTCAGACGTGCACTCGCGCGGGTCAGCCGAGGCATAAGATGTTGAGTCAGCGCGCTGCACCCCGCACAAACGTCACTGGCGTGACAATCTGAATGCCCCGGAAGGGGTTGAGCATCAGCAGATCGTT
>DATKFJ010000348.1:0-8913 GCA_035511435.1 Acetobacteraceae bacterium
TGAGATTGCAGGTTGTCTCGCTTGGTCTGGCCACGGTGGTTTCCACGCCCAGATCCTCAGGTCGCTGATTTTTGCCTGCGAAACCGCCGCAATGGTTAATCACCGCTGTGCATTATCGGTATCGATGCGATGCACATCCCCTGGCTGTATCTACAGGTGCCAGGTTGAACCCACAGCCTCAGACTGATTTTCGAAGGTGCAAGGATAAACCGTATCGTAACGTTAACAAAAAGTTCAGCCCCCGTATTTCATAGCGAGATCGGTCATCGATGAAACGCGGGTAATCGCCCATCCCTGGGGGGCGGCGGCCCGGAGGCACGCGCTGGTCCCGAGCTAGGGTCCCGAGAGCGGGTGGTTTGCCACGGCCCATGGGGGGCCAGCCCGTGGATGAGACGCCCATCCCATGCGGCAATGGTGGCACCGATGCCTCCTCGCCGTGGTGGGACCGGGACCCTGTTTCGGTTGACCGGCCTGATCACCCGCGCAGCCACAGCACGGTCATTTCGCCGCGGGGGACGGAACAAGAAACCAAGCCGCCGCGGATGCCCCGTGTATGCCCAGTGCCTTGGTCCGCTTCGGTCCTGGACCGTCGAGGTGACAATTATCGCAGAGATATCAATGCACTGAACCCTGCTTAGGGACCGCAAGGTCAAGGCCGTGCCGGTGACAGGATCTGACCGGACAACGGGTCCGCCGCGCGATCGAACACTTGTGGAGCGTCGAGACCGTGCTGTCGGGCATCATGCATCCGGGTGCGGACATCGATAGCGGCATGCTGCTACGGCCTGAACAGGTCGCTGCCACCATCGCTGCCACGCCGGACCTCGGACCCAGACCTCGGACCCAGACCTAGGACAGCCAGACCTCGGACAGAGTGAAGTCGACCAACTATTCGGCTGAAGATCGGTGTCGACCGGCATCCATCATGCCACCCGCGCGTGGCCGTGACTTAAATTGCGAGCTTGCCCTGCCGATCCGCCGCGCGCCCGCCATCAGCCGCTGCGCCCACCTCGCCATCGGCGAAGCGCAGCCGCAGCCGCGCGCCCGGCTTCACGGCGGCGGCGCTGGTCAGCGGATGCCCGGCGGGATCGGACACCAGAGCATAACCCCGTTGCAGCACCGCGAGCGGCGAGACTGATTCCAACCGCGCAGCCGTACCCTCCAGGCGGGTGCGGGCCTCGCGGAGCATCGAGCGCAGCGGCGCATCGCTGAGTCGCCCCAGCGTGCGGCCGGCGCGACAGTGGATGCCGGCCACCGCGTGGCGCAGGCCGGCGAGCAGCTTCTGTCCGCACAGGTCCAGCCCACCTCGTCGGTGTGCCACAAAATTCGGCAGCACGATGATCAGCCGAAAGCCGCGCTCCTGCACCCGCTCACGCCAGCCGCGCAGCATGGCGGGCAGATCGGGCAGCCGCCGCTCGATGTCGGTGAGCGCCCCGCGCCGCTTGTGCAGCAGGTTCGGCAGCGCGAGCAGCAGCCGTTCCGCGCGGTCGTCCAGCCGCTGGCGCGCGCCGCCGACCAGCGTGGGCAGGTCGGGCAATCCGCGTTCTGCGCGCGACAGGCGAAGCCGCCGCTCCTGGGTCAGCCGGTTCAGCCCGCCGATCAGGCGTGCGGCTTTATGTTCCAGGTCGGCGAGCAGATCGACCCGCGCCGGCACCGCCAGTTCGGCCGCCGCGGTCGGCGTTGGCGCGCGGCGGTCGGAGACGAAATCGATCAGCGTGGTGTCGGTCTCGTGGCCAACGGCGGAGATCAGCGGAATGCGGCAAGCGGCGGCGGCGCGCAGGACGATCTCCTCGTTGAACGACATCAGGTCTTCCAGGCTGCCGCCGCCGCGCGCGATGATCAGAACGTCGGGGCGCGGGATGCCGTGGGCGGGCAGCGTGTCGAAGCCGGCGATGGCGGCGGCGATGCGGTCGGCCGCGCCGTCGCCCTGCACCGGCACCGGCCACAGCAGGATCGCGCGGGGGAAACGGCGCGAGATCGTGGTACGAATGTCCTGGATGACCGCGCCGCGCTCGCTGGTGACCACACCAATCAGGGTTGGGAGGATTGGCAGGCTGCGCTTGCGGTCGGCGTCGAACAGGCCTTCCTCGGCCAGGCGCAGGCGCAGCATCTCGATGCGGGCGAGCAGTGCGCCGGCGCCGGCGTACTCCATGCGCTCGGTGATCAGTTGGTAGGACGAGCGTTCGGCGTAGGCGGAGATGCGACCGGTGGCGATGATCTCGACGCCGTTCTCCGGCACCATGCCGAGGCGGGAGACGGCGGATTTCCAGACCACGCCGGCGATCTTGGCGCCTTCGTCCTTGAGGGAGAAGTAGATGTGGCCGGAGGGGTAGCGCTTGAGTTCGGTGATCTCGCCGCGCACGCGGACACGGCCGAAGTTGCCTTCCAGCGTGCGCTTCACCGCGCCGGAGATTTCCGACACGGTGTATTCGGGAAGGTTGGAGACGGTTGCAGCGGGTAGGTCGTTCATTGATGCAAGAGTAGGCGATTCGGGAGTGGGCGGCGAGCGTGGGTTGCGGGCTGAGTCTCGCCGTTGTCTCGTAGCGCCGTGTGGGGGACGGTGACGCGTGGGGCGCGATGGCGGCGGGCGCGGGCGATGGGGAGTCGCCCGCGACCCTGTCGGGCGGATCGACGGTCGTTGTGGGCAGAGAAGGAATATTCGACCACAGATGCACACAGATTCACGCGGATAAGATCAGATCCTCTGATGCGAGCACGGTCCCTGATCTAATCTGTGTGCATCTGTGTGCATCTGTGGTTGAAACAGCTTGCTTCCTGGTCCGAACGGAGAGCGCCATATCAGCACATGTAGGTCGCTATGCTAGCACGTATGGGCCAGGCGATCGGATGAGCGTTTTCGAGCGGAATCGGCTCGGTGATTTGACATGTAATCCATGCTCGGTAAGCAGTCATCCGCCTGGATGCTTGAATGGGAGGACAGGATGCCGCTGTCTCAACGCGACGGAATCGGGACCGATGACGCCCTGGCCTCCTGGAACGATGGCCCAACGAAGCAGTCGATCCTCGACTTCGTCGCGCGTGTCACGCAAGCCGGCAGCCCAGACTATATCGCACCGGAAGAGCGCATCGCCACCTTCGACAATGACGGCACGCTGTGGTCAGAGCGACCGTTTCCTTTTCAACTGTTCTTCGCCCTCGATCAGGTCAAGGCCATGGCACCGCGATACCCGGAATGGCGGGACAAAGAGCCGTTCAAGTCGGTGCTGGCTGACGATCTCAAGGGAATTCTTTCGGGCGGTTACCCTGCGCTGATCGACATCGCCACGGCGACGCATTCCGGCATGACGACGGACGAATTCGGACCGGCAGTGGTCGACTGGCTGGCCGCGACACGGCATCCCCAAACCAACAGGCTGTTCACCGAAATGGTGTTTCAGCCGATGCTGGAGCTGCTGGGCTATCTACGGGTCAACGGCTTCAAGACCTTCATCGTCTCCGGCGGCGGCGTCGAATTCATGCGCGCCTTTGCCGAGATTACCTACGGGGTGCCCCCCGAGCAGGTGATCGGCAGCAGCGGCAAACTGAAGTTCGAGATGCGAGACAGCGGGCCGGTTCTGATCAAGCTTCCCCAGATCGAGGTCGTTGACGACAACGTCGAAAAACCCGCTGCCATCCAGAAACATATTGGCCGACGTCCAATTGCCTCGTTCGGCAATTCCGACGGAGATCTGGAGATGCTGCAATGGACGACCGCCGGAAAGGGCGCGCGGTTCGCGTTGCTCGTCCACCACAACGACGCAACGCGCGAATGGGCCTATGATCGCAATCCGTCCATCGGGCAGCTCGACAAGGCACTCGATGAGGCCAATGCGAAAGGCTGGACGGTTGTCGATATGAAGCACGACTGGCGACGCGTCTTCCCCTTCGAATAGCAAGCATCCGCCGGGAGCTCGAGCGATGCAGCAGAACCTCTTTCCGGCCAGCACGAACAGCCTGTGCCACAGCGGCCGGCGCACCGGACATTGCCGTATCCCCGTTTGCAGGAGCCCCGCATGCGTGTTCTGGTGATCGGATCGGGTGGCCGCGAGCATGCACTCTGCTGGGCAATCGCCGCCAGTCCGCTGCTGACGAAACTGTGGTGCGCGCCAGGCAATCCCGGTATCGCGCAGGTCGCCGAATGCGTGTCGATCGATGCGCTCGACTTCCCCGCACTCATCGCCTTCGCGCAGGACAACGAGATCGACCTGGTCGTCCCCGGTCCCGAGGCGCCTCTCGTCGTCGGCATCGCCGACGCGATGGAAGCTGCCGGCATCGCCTGCATCGGCCCATCGCGATCGGCGGCGCAACTCGAAGGCAGCAAGACGTTCACCAAGGAACTGTGCGACGCCGCCGGCATCCCGACCGCACAGTGGGAAAGCTTCGATGACGCGGACGCGGCGCGCGAATTCGTCCGCCGCCGCGGTGCGCCGATCGTGGTGAAGGCGGACGGCCTGGCCGCCGGCAAGGGCGTCGTGGTGGCGACCACCGAGGCGGACGCGCTGGCCGCCATCGACGCGATGATGCAGGCGCGCAGGTTCGGCGATGCCGGCTCGTCCGTGGTCATCGAGGAATGCCTGACCGGCGAGGAAGTCTCGCTGTTCGCTCTGTGCGACGGCGAGACCGCGCTGGCTCTCGGATCGGCGCAGGACCACAAGCGCGTCGGCGACGGCGACACCGGACCGAACACCGGCGGCATGGGATCCTACGCGCCGACGCCGGCATTTTCCGCGGCACTGCAGGACGCGGCGATGGACGGCATCATCCGCCCCGCTCTCGCCGAGATGACGCGGCGCGGTACGCCGTTCCGTGGCATCCTGTACGCCGGTCTGATGCTGACCGCCGATGGCGTGAAGCTGATCGAATTCAATGTGCGGTTCGGCGACCCGGAATGTCAGGCGCTGGTGCTGCGCCTGAAGTCCGACCTGCTGTCGGCGCTACAGGCCGCGTACGATGGCGAATTGAAGAACTTCGATCTGCGTTGGAACGATGACTCCGCGATCGCGGTGGTGATGGCGGCGCGCGGCTACCCCGATGCACCGGAACACGGCAGCGAAATTCGCGGCCTCGATCGCGCAACCGTGGTGCCGGGCGTACAGGTGTTCCATGCTGGCACCACCGCCGATGCGCAGGGCCATCTTCGCGCCGCCGGCGGACGTGTGCTGACGGTGTGCGCCGCCGGCGCCGATCTGCTGGCCGCGCATCACGCAGCCTATGCCGCGATCGGCGTCATCGATTGGCCCGAAGGTTTCTGTCGCAGCGACATCGGCTGGCGGGCACTGGGCCGCCGATGACCATCGCGACCGTCGGGCGGAAATTCGCTGCGCTGTTCCGTCCTACCGACGCGCCGCGAAGAAACCCTGCAACAGCGCAGCCGCTTCGCTTTCCCGAACGCCGCCCACAACCTCCGGTCGATGATGGCACGACACCGCATCGAACACGCGCGCGCCATGCTCGACGCCGCCGCCTTTCGGATCGTACGCGCCGAACGTCAGCCGCCGGATGCGGAACAGGCTGATCGCCTGCGCGCACATCGGGCACGGCTCGAGCGTCACCACCAACTCGCAGTCCGGCAGCCGTGCATCGCCACGCACAGCGGCTGCCGCACGCAACGCCAGCAGTTCAGCGTGTGCCGAGGCATCGCGCCGCGCTTCGACTTCGTTGCCGGCACGCGCGAGCACGACGCCGGCCGCATCCAGCACGACCGCACCCACCGGCACTTCGCCGCGCGCCGCCGCCGCCCGAGCCTCGGCCAGTGCCATGTCCATCGGCCTCATGCAACACTATTCCCCGAACCACATCGCCGAAGGAGCAAGCAAATGCCCCGCATTCCGCTGGTATCGCCAGCCAACATGAACGACGAGCAGCGCCGGGTCCACGATGCGATGATGTCGGGCCAGCGCCGCTCGCCTCCGGTGGGGCCGTTGGCTGCCGCCATGCACCGGCCGGAACTGGCGGAGAAATGGTCCGAACTCGGCTTGGTCCTGCGCTTCAACTCCAGCTTCGAACCGCGACTGCGCGAGTTCGTCATCCTGCTCACGGGCCGCCATTGGGATTGCCAGTTCGAATGGTTCTCGCACGAAGCAGAGGCGCGCAAGGCCGGCTTGTCGGAACAGTCGATCGAGACCCTGCGCCACGGCGGCCACAACTTCCAGGCCGCGGACGAGCAGGCGATCCACGACTACGCCATTGAACTGCTGCGACACCACCATGTCGGCGACGCGACCTATCAGCGCATCCTCGCATCGTACGGTACCGCCGGCATCGTCGAGCTCACCGCGTTGATCGGCTACTACGCGATGGTCGCGCTCACGCTGAACGCGCACGAGATCGGCGTGCCCGAAGGAGCCAAGCCGCCGCTGCCGACCTTGCCCGGGCACGGGTCCGCGGTTTAGAGCGTTATGGGCCTGACTGGGAAGACCGCGAATCGACCTGTACCGTCATTGCGAGTTCCGTACCGGCCGGCGGCCAGCACGGAACTCACAATGACAGGCGAATCGTCATGACAAAGCGACCCACGATCGGCGTAACCCTGGATTCTGAGCAGCCGGGCGGCTACTCGAAGTACCCGTGGTATGCGATCCGGCAGAACTATGCCGACGCCATCGTCGCGGCCGGAGGCCTGCCGATCGCACTGCCGCACGATGCATCGCTCGCCGCCGACTACCTCGACCGCGTCGATGCGCTGGTTGTCACCGGCGGCGCGTTCGACGTCGACCCCGCGCTGTACGGCGACGGCGACCGACATGCGACGGTGACGCTGAAGGAAGGTCGCACCGCCGCCGAACTTGCGCTCACCAACGGAGCATTGGCGCGCGGCATGCCGGTACTCGGCATCTGCGGCGGTGAACAACTTCTGGCCGTGGCGTTGGGCGGCACGCTGATCCAGCACATCCCCGACGCAATCACCGACGCACTGGAACACGAGCAGCCCAACCCGCGACATGAACCCGGCCATGCCGTCGCCATCCGCGGCGGCACCCTGCTGCATCGCATCGTCGGCGCCGGCGAGATGCGGGTGAATTCCGCACATCATCAGGCGGTGCGCGATCCCGGCCCGCACGCGGTGGTGAATGCCACGGCACCCGACCACGTCATCGAGGGCCTGGAAGACGCGCGCTACCGCTTCTGCCTCGGCGTGCAATGGCATCCGGAATTCTTCATCGATCCCGGTGATCGCCGCATCTTCGACGCGCTGATTGCCGCGTGCCACGCATGACCGATGCTCCCCGCGTCATGCCGGAGGCGCGCGGGAAGGTCGTGCCGGAGGCACGCGGGAAAGTAGTGCCGGAGGCGTGCGGGAAGGCCATGCCGGAGGCGCGCGGGAAGGCCATGCCGGAGGCGCGCGGCAAAGACTTGCCGGAGGCGCGCGGCGACAAGGGCGAACGCATCGCCAAGTGGTTGGCGCGTGCCGGCGTGGCCAGTCGCCGCGACGCGGAGAAGCTGCTGGTGGAAGGCCAGGTGATGCTAAACAACACGCGGGTGACGCATCCCGCCACCTTCGTGTCGCCGGGCGACATCGTGGTGGTGAACGGCGCAGTGGTCGATGCGCCGGAACGCACGCGGCTGTGGCGCTATCACAAGCCGGTCGGCGTGGTAACGACGCATCGCGATCCGCAGGGCCGGCCGACGGTGTTCGAGAAGCTGCCGCCAGGTCTGCCGCGCGTGGTCAGCATCGGCCGGCTCGACCTCACCAGCGAAGGCTTGCTGCTGCTCACCAACGATGGCGCGCTGGCCCGCAAGCTCGAACTGCCGGCAACCGGCTGGATCCGACGTTACCGCGTGCGCGTGCACGGTCTGCCGGATCAGCGTCGGCTGGCAGCGCTCGCCAACGGCATAACGATCGACGGCGAGCGCTACGGTGCGATCGATGCGGGACTCGATTCACGCAAGGGCGACAATGCATGGCTCACCGTCAGCCTGCACGAGGGCCGAAATCGCGAGATCCGCCGCGTGATGGCGCATCTTGGGCTTGCGGTGACGCGGCTGATCCGTATTGCCTATGGACCGTTCCAGTTGGGAACACTGCCGCGCGGCGCGGCGGACGAGGTGCCGGCACGCGTGCTACGCGATCAGCTGCCGCGTGAGGGTTAGCCGGTGCTTCGCGCGAAGCGCCCTGTTGCGCTTCTCCGTGGCTCTCCGTGGCCCTCGGCTTGCGCTTTCTCCGTGTTGAATCCTGCCTTCTGATGACGATGCGCATCGTCGCCGGCATATGGCGCGGCCGAACGCTGTCAGCACCACCGGGCAGCCATACGCGCCCGACCGCGGATCGCGTGCGGCAGGCGCTGTTCGATATGCTGCTGCATGCGCCGTGGGGCGGACGCGATGCCCTGGAAGGTGCGCGCGCGCTGGACGTGTTCGCCGGCACCGGCGCACTCGGCCTTGAAGTACTGTCGCGCGGCGCCGCGCACGCCACGTTCATCGAGCACGACCGCACCGCACTGGCCGCGCTTCGCGCCAACATCGCCAGCCTCCGCGCAGACGCATGCTGCACTGTACTGCCGATCGATGCACTCGCCGCACCGCACGGACCGCCATGCAGCTTCATCTTCCTCGATCCGCCCTACGGCCAGGCCCTCGTGCCGCGCGCACTGACCCGGCTGCGCGCCAACGGCTGGATCGCGCCCACTGCCCTGATCATCGCGGAAACGGCGCGCGACGAACCATCGCCCGCATCGGTGCCGCTGCTCGCGGAACGCGAACATGGCGCCGCGCGGATCAGCGTCTGGCGGGAGCAATAAACGCCATCAAGGCAAAGCAAGGCAAGCAAGGCAAGCAAGGCAAGCAAGGCAAGCAAGGCAAGCAAGGCAAGCAAGGCAAGCAAGGCAAGCAAGGCAAGCAAGGCAAGCAAGTCTTTGGCACAGATTACACGGATTAAGCAGGGATTTTCACAAAGAGCCAGAAAGCCACTTCGCG
>DATKFJ010000349.1:0-3787 GCA_035511435.1 Acetobacteraceae bacterium
GCTTTGCTGACGCTGGCATCCATTCCGTCGAGCTCGACATCGGTTGGCACGCCCAGGCGCAGTCCGTTCAGGTTGGCTGCTACCGGCAGTGTCGGCGTCTCGCCGGCCAGCACCGCATCGATCACCGCACAGCAAGAGACACTGGGCGCGAGCGGCCCGACTGAATCGAGGCTTGGCGCCAACGGCAGCACGCCGCTGATCGGCACGCGTCGCGCGGTCGGCTTGTAGCCGACGATGCCGCAGAACGCCGCGGGGATGCGGCATGATCCGCCGGTATCGGTGCCGAGACCCGCCACTGCCATTCCGTCGGACACCGACACCGCGGTACCGGAGGAACTGCCGCCCGGAATGCGCGCCGCCGCGCGGTCCCAGGGCGAGCGTGGCGTGCCGTAATGCGGATTTATGCCGAGACCGGAGAAAGCGAATTCGGTCATGTTGGTGCGACCCATCGGCACGAAACCGGCCGCCAGCATGCGTTGCACCACGGTCGCGTGCGCCGTGGCCGGCGGCGATTCGGCGAGCGCGCGCGAGCCCGCTGGCGTCGGTTCGCCGGCGATGTCGAACAGGTCCTTCAGGCTGATTGGAATCCCGGCATGGCAACTCGGCGCGCGCCCCACGCGACGCAGCGTGTCCATCGCATCGGCCATCGCGCGAGCCTGCTCGGTGTGCACCTTGATTAATGCGCGCGCGCCCTCGCCGTCCGGATCGGCAATGCGGGCGAGACATTCTTCCACCAGCGCGCGGCTGGTCGTGCTGCCATCGGCCAGAGCCTGGGCGAATTGCTCGATCGTGCGCATGAAGCGGCCTCCGCGGGAAAGCGAAGGATGCACAATGTGCCATGGACCTGCAAAGGCTGCACGGTTGTCGTATTTAATTAGCAAAAAAAGCCGTCGCCAGGGTAGCAAGCAGTCGTTGGCCATCCGCGGCACGAACCCGCCCTTGGGCGGATGGCGCGATCGTGCAAAAGATGTGGTCGTCACACCACGTTGGAGAATGCACAATGGCCGACCGCCCTGCCAAGCCGATATTGCTCACCGGCGCATCCGGCAATTTGGGTCGTGCTTTGACCAGGTGGCTCGCCGCCGAAGGCTGGACGCTGCGGCTGACCGACATCGCGCCGTTTCCCGATGCAATTCCCGCGGGCGCCGGCTTTACGCGGGCCGACCTGAACGACGGCGTGACGATCCTGCGCCTCGCGGAAGGTTGTGGGGCGATCGTTCATTTGGGCGGCGTGTCGGTGGAACGACCGTTCGAGGAGGTGCTGGGACCCAACATCCGAGGCCTGCACCACATCTACGAAGCCGCTCGGCGTGAGAAGGCTCGGGTGGTCTTCGCATCGTCCAATCATTCGATCGGCTTCCATGAACGCAGCGAGACAATCGCGGCCGACACGCAGTTTATGCCAGACGGGTTCTATGGATTGTCAAAGGCCTATGGCGAGCTGATGGGACGGCTGTACTGGTACAAGCACGGTGTGGAGAGCGTTTTCCTGCGCATCGGCTCGTGTTTTGCGGAGCCGACCAATGCCCGCATGCTGGCGACCTGGCTGTCCTATCCGGATTTTTCCCGCCTTGTCGCGCGCTGCGTGCTTGCCGAACGGGTGGGATGCAGCGTCATCTGGGGCGCTTCGAACAACCAGCGCATGACCTGGTGGAAGGACGATGCGCGCGGCAAGCTCGGCTGGCAGCCGATCGACAGCGCCGATCCGTTTGCCGGCCAGCTCGCAGGCAAGGTCAGCGGCGATCCGGTGGAAGAGCGCTACATGGGTGGCGGGTTCTGTTCGCTCGACTATTCGCGCGGTGTGCCTGCGCCACAGAAGCTGTTTGACTGAGGAGTGACCGCAATGCCGGAGGGCCGCCTGTATATTGGCAATCGCCGCTATTCGTCCTGGTCGATGCGCGGCTGGTTGGCGGTGCGGCTTGCTGGCCTCGACGTCGAAGAAGTGATGATCCATTTCACTCGTCCCGGCCCGACCGATGCCATCGGTAAGCTGTCGCCCAACGGACTCGTACCGTACCTGGAACATCGCGGTGCGCGCGTTTGGGAATCGCTTGCGGTGTGCGAGTACTGCGCCGAGTTTGCACCGTCGCTATGGCCGGCGGATCGCGTCGCCCGGGCACATGCGCGCGCCATCAGTGCGGAAATTCATGCCGGATTCACCGGCTTGCGCCAGGCGATGTGGATGAATCTTGGGCGCGATTTTTCCGGCCTCGGCCGTACGCCCGAAGCGCTGGCCGATATTTCCCGGATCGAGGCGATGTGGGCCGAAACACGCAAGCGTTTCGCCGGCAGCGGCGGGTTCCTGTTCGGAGCCGATTTCACCGCCGCCGACGTGATGTACGCGCCCGTGGTGACGCGGCTTCTCACCTGGCAACCCGAGATTACCGCAGCGACACGCGCATACTGCGACGCGGTGCGTGCCCATTCCCTGGTGGCCGCATGGTATGACGGTGCCGCTGCCGAACCCGCGGACTGGCTGCTGCCGGATTACGAAAACGCCACATGAGCGGAGTGGCGCTCGACCATGTCGGGGTGGTCGCGCGCGATCTCACCGCGCTCGCGGGACAATATGAGCACCTCGGTTTCACGCTCACGCCGTTTGCCCGTCAGGCGGACGGCCGTATCGGCAACCGCTGCGCCATGCTGCGTCAAGGCTACATCGAGCTTTTGGCGGTGGTCGATCCAACAGCCGGCAGCGCCACGCTGGACCGTTTCCTGGCGCGCTACGCCGGGATCCACATACTGGCATTCGCCATTCAGGATGAGTTGTCGGTGTTCGCCAGGTTGTATCGCGCCGGTATCGCTGCTGCACCCGCCAGTCGATTCGACCGCGCGATCGACGACACGGACCCGGCTGGCCTGCGCGCCCGCTTCTCGCTCATTCAATTGCCGGATCAGCCGGAGGGGCGCATCAACCTGGTGCGCCACCTGACGGCCGAGGCGTTGTGGCAGGAGCGGTTCCTGCACCATCCCAACAATGCCGTCGCCCTGGCCGACGTGCTGATTGTCGTCGACGATCCCGCGGCAGCGGCGGCGCGGTTTTCTCGTCTCGTCGGATGTCCCGTGGTGCCCCATCCGGCGGGTGGTCTTGCGCTCGATCTGCCTCGAGCGTGCGTGCGCCTGGTGACCGACACGGCGCTGTCATCGGTGGTGCCGCGCATCATCGGCCTCGCGGTTCACACGAGCGACGGGAACCAGGCAATCGCTCGCCTGCTTGTCGAACGGGGCATCGCACATCGACGCGTCGGCGATTCGCTGACGGTCGATGCCGATGCAGCAGGCGGCGTCGCCTTGCGGTTCGTTCCGTAAGCATGATCGCGCTTGCAGGTTTGCCCCGGCGGTGGCTGAACTCCTGGCAAGAAAGTGATGCACATTTTTGTCGTCATGGCCGCGCTTGCCTCCTCATGGCCGCGCCTGCCTGGGGACAAGCCGCGCTAGCAGTAGCGGCACCGTGTCACGTCAATCGCCCGCCGGGGCTTTCTGACGCTGGACGACTGGTTTAGGGTCCGGCCCGCTATGAGTTCGACATCCGATCCCGCCACCGGCCGCCCCGGTGGCGCAAGACCGCCCGCCTGGATCTTTGGCGTGATCGGTCTGCTGATTGCGCTCCTGTTGCTGGGCACCGGCGCCTTTATTTGGCTGGGTGGTCGAGGCACCGCCTCCCTGGTGGGTGGACCGTTCGTGCTGGAGGACAGCAACGGCAAACAGGTCACCGACCGCGCCTTCCTCGGCAAGTACATGCTGGTGTATTTCGGCTACACCTACTGCCCCGATGTCTGTCCCACCA
>DATKFJ010000350.1:0-3805 GCA_035511435.1 Acetobacteraceae bacterium
GACCGGAGGTGCTGAACGCCTCATGGTCAGCCGGGGGGATCCCGGTCGTCACGCCAGTCAGCAAGGTAATGGAGACCGCGCCAGGAGGGCCCGGCACCGCAGCGGCGATGTGCCGGCCGATGGTTTCGCGCAGTCGCTGCACCAAGCGCGGCGACGGACCGGCCGGCGCTGTGGCAATCCGCTCCACCGGAGCCAGCGCATAGCCGGAACCGCCGTGGCCGTTGAACCAGGCGTCGCGCTGCAGATCCCAGGCGCCGGGATAAGCGGGCGGCGCGGGCGGACGCAGCAACGCGCGCAGGCGCACCGTGTCGCCGGCGGCGAGTTCCTGCTCGTCGCCCTTTTTCAGCCGCACGCGCAGCCATCGCGTCAGCGGCGGACCGCCATCGAGCCGGCTCGCTTCCAAGGTAATGCGCCGGCCTCCGTCGGGGAACACTTCCACGCCGCTCACCGTGCCGGTGAGTATCGTCGCATGCGTCGGCAGTATCTCCAGCGGCGGCGCGCGGGCGGTCGCAAACTGCGCGGCGCAAAATCCAATCGCGACGGCGGCCAGAGCCAGAGCAGCAGCGCGCGGCGCCGGCCAGGACCGCAACAAAAGCACGCCGCCCACTGCCGGCACTGCCGCGGCGAGCCCGAGCCACGGCGGCGGTTCGATGCGCAGCGCGAAGTACGCAAGCACGCCGACGCCCATGAATACGGGCAGCCACAGCGTGAATCGTCCCCGTTCGGCCGCCAGCCAGACCTCCAGCCAGGCCGCCGCCCGCATCCGCGCCATGCCTGTCGAGACAATCAACTGCTGCACGCACGGGAGGTTAACGGACACCGCCTCTACATCAGGTGAATGCGCTCACCGTCATGGCGACACTCGAAATGCGGCGATCCACGGATACGCGCCCGTCCGTGGGTTCCGACAGCCGGGCGGTATCGGTGCAGACCCAAGCATTCGGTCTGGGCATTCGACCCGGGGTGCTGCGGAAATCCTCCTTGGCGACCGCCGGCGGCGACTGTCGACCTTTGGCGGCCTTTGTGCGCGTTTTGCGCGTGATCCCCTGGACGGCCACCGTCGCTGTCGCGGCCGTGATTCCCGGTGCGGCAGACCCTTGCCCCGCCATCTGTGAACAAGCCGACAACTCTGCTTAGATCAGCAACCATGACCGTCCGCGCCCGCTTTGCCCCCAGTCCCACCGGCCTGCTGCACATCGGCAGCGCCCGCACGGCGCTGTTCAATTACCTCTTCGCCCGCCATCACGGCGGGGAATTCCTGCTGCGCATCGAGGATACCGACCGCGAGCGCAGCACCGAGGCGGCGACCACGGTGATCCTGGAAGGCCTCGACTGGCTCGGCATCTCCCCGGACCAGCCGCCGATATTCCAGTCCACCCGACTGGCGCGCCATACGGACATCGCGCGCCAGATGCTGGCCTCCGGCGACGCCTACAACTGCTACTGCACTGCCGAGGAACTCCGGCAGATGCGCGAGCAAGCCGCCGCCGAGGGTCGGTCGCCACGTTACGACGGACGCTGGCGGGATCGCGATCCAGCCGATGCGCCCTCTGGTGTCGCGCCATCCATCCGCCTGAAGGCGCCGCGCGACGGCGAAACCGTGGTCGAGGACCTGGTGCAGGGCACGGTACGCGTCAGCAACACCGAACTCGATGACATGATCATCCTGCGCAGCGACGGCACGCCGACCTACAACCATTCGGTGGTCGTGGACGACCATGACATGGCCATCACCCACGTCATCCGCGGCGACGACCATCTGACCAACACCTTCCGGCAGGTGCAGATCTATCAGGCGATGAACTGGGACCTTCCGAGATTCGCCCACATCCCGCTGATCCATGGCGCGGACGGCGCGAAATTGTCGAAACGCCACGGCGCGGTGTCGATGCTGGAATTCCGCGAGCAGGGCTACCTGCCCGAAGCGCTATGCAACTATCTCCTGCGCCTCGGCTGGGGGCACGGCGACCTGGAGGTGCTCGATCGCGACGCAGCCATCCGGCTGTTCGACCTCGATGGCGTCGGCCGCGCACCCAGCCGCATGGACTATGCCAGGCTCACCAACCTGAACGGCATCTACATCCGTCAGGCGGACGATGACCGGCTGACCAGGGAGGTGCTGGAACGCCTGGCGCATCGCACCGACCTCGCGTTGGGCGCCAAGGCGGCCGAGAGGATCAAGGCACTGATCCCGGCGCTGAAGGAGCGCGCCAAGACCCTGGTGGAACTTGCTGATACCGCAGCTTTCCTGGCGCGCCAGTTGCCCTTGCCGATTGAGCCGAAGGCCGCCGCGCTGCTCACCCCAGAGGCCCGCTTGATGCTGCGCGATGTCGCCGGCGCACTGGCCGCAACCGACTTCACCGCTCCGGCAATCGATGCCGCACTGCGGGCGTTTGCCGAGACCAACGGGCGCAAGCTCGGTCAGGTGGCGCAACCACTGCGCGCGGCGCTCACCGGCAGCACGGCCAGTCCGGGCATTGACCTGACCTTGGCGGCACTGGGCAAGGAAGAAGCACTTGCCCGACTCGCCGCCGTCGCAGCCTAGGTGTTCGTGGGCGCAAAGCAGGTGGCGATGATCGTCAGGTGATGGCTTGCGCTGCGAATTGCGTGCCCGTGCCCCGTCGGCAGTCTGAACCATCGGCATCGGCCGACATTTTTATATTTCCACCGATCCTTCAGCGCCGCGAACCGGGCCGGGCAAACTGCAAAAACGATCGGCCTTTGACATATATCAATGCGCGCTCACCGCGCCCGATGCATTTTGCCTGCTGTGAGGCCATATGGGTTCGATCCCCGTCGTGGCCGCAATTCTGTTACTCCTTTCCCGTAGTCGTACTTCTCCCCGTTGTTGGCGGCACTCCGTGTTATGCCATTCTTTGGCCTTAATTTAGAATAGCTTGAAAGGCTTATCTGCAATCTCACTTCATCTGGGTGCGAGCCCATCCCGAGTGAAATTGCGATGTCAGGGAAGGTGCCTTCGCAGCCAGTAAACGAGGCCGACGATGCGAGCAAATGAAAGCAAATCCAGCGGCTTGGCCAGCGTTCTCCTCGGCACGGCCGCACTGGCGCTCGCAGCCACGGTCGGCGCCATTGATCTGCTCAAGCACATCGGTGATTTCGGCCCGAAGGTTGGCGACATCGTTACATTCGATCCCAGGGAATCATTTTCCCGCGACATGAGGGCACGCATAAAGGCCATGTCGGCCGACGCCCTGCACCCCACGCGCTGCGTGCTGGATGTCCAGGTGATGCATGATCACGGCGGCAGCCTCGTGATTGAAGCCCGGCTGCCACAAATCCAACGTGGCTTCCGTGTCCACTGGGCCGGACGACACACCAGCAATGACAGGGCCGACTGCGGGACGTCTGCCGAACTGCTGGTGAACCAGGACGATCTCGAGGTCATGGCGATAGCCGCCGGTGGCTTCGGTGTCGCTGCCGCAAAGCTGGTGCGCGGGTCGCTGTGGAGTGCGCCGGCCGCCGTGCAGTAGGCCCAGGGCCATCGGGTGAACGGCATTTCCTGTCGTTGGAAGCAGCGCAGCGAGCCGGCGCTCGCGGTCGATGTGCCCAACTCGCCCGAGATTGCTTCGCTCCGCCCCCGATGACAACAAGAGCCGGGCCCGTCAGGGTGGTAGTGGCCGTGACGCAATTTACACGCCGCCTGCCGCCGGCGCCCTTCAAGCGATCGACCAGAACCCGGCCGTTCAGACATTGACGGCCCGCGCCGGTATCTGCGACCTAGGCTTGTGTCGTACCGGCAAAAACATCTGCTGGCGATCGAGGGCCTCCACCCGCCCGAGATCGG
>DATKFJ010000351.1:0-33083 GCA_035511435.1 Acetobacteraceae bacterium
GCGCGTCATGCGTAATGGATCCATCGCCAGTAGTTGCGGATTTCCCCAGCTTGCGGTTGACCGTCTCGGAGTTCATACCATCGCGGTTCGCTCGCTTGAGCAGTGTATCCACGACGCCAAATGCCGTCGCACGCCATCTTGTCGCGCTCACCACCTATCTCGGCCACGCTCACGTCACCGACACCTATTGGTATTTGCAGGCCACCCCCATTCTGATCGCCAGATCGATACACTCCGCATAATTCCGCATGTCAGTGATCCCGCTGGCCAGGTAGACAAGGGCGCTCGGCGACAGCGCGATCATCGACTGTCCAGGGCGCTGAGGATGCGACACAAAGCCCGGCCATCCACCAGCGCATCCACGCGCACCGACACGCCGCAAGCTAGCACAATTTCGATCAGTCAAGCCGGACCAGGCGATGGCGGTGCCGCCGGCGTGGCAACGATCGCCGCCGCAGCTTCGCCGCGTATTGGCTGCGGCGCAGCGGCCAGCTAAACCCGGGCAAAACGCGGTGTGGTGCTACCGCGGAATGCCGTTGACCACATCGACGAGTGGCTGGACAGACACATGGATCAGTCCGCGAGATGGACTATCCAAATCGACGACCAGCATGATCAGCATGGCGATCATGAGCGACATGATGAGGGTAATCGGTCGTCGTCTGGCCCCGAAAGCACCTGCGTTGAAACCGGTGAATCCCATCGCAACCATCGCCGTCCCGACAAGCATGAACGACACTGCGAGGGGGACATGGTTGCGCAGCGCAGTGATGCGCTTTTCATGGATGTTGTTGACCTCATTAAGCGAGGCAACAAAGCGATAGGCCGGCAGCGACTGCGGGTTCGCCGCCGTCACCGCGACGGCCTGTTGCCACAGGCGAGTCTGAATATCCAGCGATCTGGCTATGTCCTTTTGTAACTTCGCCGGATCGTCCGGAACACCGAGCGTGATGCGGACCGCGGCGTAGTCACGCAGCAAACTCAGGATGGGCTGCTGCGCCCATTGCGGTAGCATCAGGGCGAAATTGGCGGTACTGCCGATTGCGTTTGCCTCCTCCAGAACGATGTTGCGGCGCGAATCATAGCGCGACTCCGCCATCGAAATGCTGAACGCGACCAGCAGTGCGAGAAGCCCGAGGGAAGCGGCCGCCAGCGTGCCGACATCGGCATTCTCCGCCTTGGCCATATGAAATCGCAGACCGATACGGTTACCAATTTCGGCCATCGTCTCGATCAAGACGACGGTTATGGGAAACAGAGCTCGGATGTCGAGCCCGTTCAGCCATTCCCAGCTCATCTTGAGTCCTCCGCTGAAAGGAGCACAATAAGATGTGTCTCCCCGACCGCACATGGTTGCGGTACAAAAAAAGAAGTGAGAAAGCAACCGTCGTATTCGGTCGACGCCGGCGGGTCAATATTCTGGCGTGTGCCGAAACCGCACAGCGCGTTCAGGCAACGCGCGATAGGGGATCAGAAATGAGTAGCGAGAAGCCATCGGCCATGACGATCGGTGAGAAGATGGGTCATGAGCTGCGGCAATTTGGCCTGATAGCCGGCTATCTGTACGTCTGCTTTGGCGCACTCATTCTCTATAAGATGGCGATACTTCGCGGGCAAGGTATCGGCTACGCGCCGTATGGGTTGGCAGCTGTCAAGGCGCTGGTCCTGGCGAAGTTCATACTTGCCGGGCATGCAGTCAGAATCGGAGATCGGTACAAGCGGCGCCGCTTCATTCATATCATCGCCCATAAGTCGCTGGTCTTTCTCGCTATGCTTTTCTTTCTATCGATCGTCGAGGAGGCCGTCGCAGCGGTTTTGCACGGACGGACAGTCGCCGCTTCGTTCGCTGAAGTCGCGGGAGGTACGCTGCCGCAGATCCTGGCAACTTGCCTGATCATGCTGCTGATCCTTGTGCCGTACATGACATTCCGAGAGCTCAGCGAGGTTCTGGGCGAAGGGAGGCTGCGCCAGATCCTGTTCGATTATCGCGTTGGTTCGCAGTCCGGTGGGTGACGGGAACCGAAAGGCGGACCCAATTATCTGGAAGCGGAGACGAAGGAATGAAGCCCGAACGCATGATCGGCTTGCCGTTCGTCGCCGGCTTGTTGCTTGGTGTAGCCGTTTCCAAGACACGCTGCAGTTCAAGGTTCGCATATCTGC
Organism: Acetobacteraceae bacterium; assembly: GCA_035511435.1. Lineage (GTDB taxonomy): Bacteria > Pseudomonadota > Alphaproteobacteria > Acetobacterales > Acetobacteraceae > JAMXLO01. The sequence goes on from DATKFJ010000351.1 coordinate 2,161, forward strand.
GCGGCTGGGATGTGCGCGCATGTTGAAGGTTGACCGGGCTAGCTGACGCTCACAAGATGAGTTTCGCACGGCGTCCGTTTGTTGAATTCTTTTGCGTCGCCGGAATTGCATAGTGGGTGAGCGTAAACACGCAACGGAGTAGCGCCGGATTGCTTGTCGTTGTCGGCCATCTTGTTCGGCGCCGCCGCGCAGTCGACGGCCCCAAGCCCGCCGACGAACACCGGCAGCCAGGACGACGCGACCGCGCTCGCCAAATAGCTGCAGAACGCGATTGGCGATCTCCAAAGCTTCCTATTTCAGAGCAACACCAACTTCAATACGGGTCCGCACAACGGCACGCGGGACATCCTCAATGGGCGCACAGGTTGGCCGTGTCGTGAAGATTGGTGGCAAGCTGGCAGTCAACTTTGCTTTGGGTGCCTACGACAACGCGGCGCGCCCGCAATTTGCTTCGACCTGGCAGCTTCGAACGCAGATCAACTTTATCTTCTGATCAAACACCAGGGGGGTGATCCGCACGATACACGACAATTGAGCTTACGTGCGGTCGCCGGCAAAGCCGTAGCCACACCCCTGACCGTCGATGCTTCCCTCCATATGGGTTCCGTGCACCTGCCCAGAGATCGTACCATCGACGGTCTGACCCAAGAACGAACCGTTCGGCGCCATGGTTGCGGAGAAAGTTGGCGTCACGTCGGCCGGAACGTTGGGGTGTGGCACGGCGTAACTGAACTGACCATTCGTGACCGTGATGGTCGGTTGGCCCGGCGTTTCACACCAATTACTTCCCTTTGCTTCAGGAGCAATATTTGTGATGTGAATTGTGGTCTGATATGAGCCGTCGAACGACGTGACGGACGACTTTGCCGTCTCGCCGTGTATCGTTCCCATCGGGCCGGCGCAGCCTGAAATCATCAGCACCAAAGCGATCGGGTACAGTCTGACCGGCCGCATTCCGGCGATTTCTGCCAGGCAGCCCTGCATGCAAATACGCCGTTGCATCGTAGGCCTCCGTTGAAGCTGGCAACTACAAGCCTGTCGCCAAAGGTTCGGTTTGTGACAATGGACATCCATTTAGCTTCCCAGCCGAAGTATTGCAACAAAGGTGGTTTCGCCAAGGATCCTCCGAACGCCACCGTTTCCGTACTTGGCCAACGGCGACGGCGTGCGCGACGCAGTGGTGGAACTGAAGAATCCACGGATGACCGGCGATCAACTGACATTCGATGTCCGTGTACTGGAAGGCGACCTGTCTGGCGACATCGCCAACGTCGCCGCGGGCTGGCGATGTTCACGCCGAGACAGGCCACGGCGACATTCCGTGCGCCATGCGCGCAGCTTCACCGGCCTTGCGGGAAAGGTGATTTCGCAGGCAATCCAGACACGCGCGCCGCGTCATCGCTCTGCGTGAGACCATTTCGCCGCCATACACGCTCGGGGGCGGAAATGGATCGACTTGCTATCTTCCGTTCGTGCTCGCAATACGCTTATCCGCTCTGCTCCTTCGATCGTGGTGTGTAGCTTGGCTGGTACCTAGGACCTCACACTTGCTATCGGTGCTTCAGCTTCGCCCAAGATACGCGAGCACCGTATCGCGCCACCAATCACTTCGGATGGCGTCGAGCAGGGCCAGGTCAATTGGCAGCCGCAGTTTGCTGCCCTGTGGCAGCGCGATTGCATAGACCTGCGGATCGAAGGTGGCATCCAGAACCTGCAGCGAGCCAGAAAAGTGCTCCATGATCAGCCACAACAGCAGCGGCCGGTCATACACGAATGCATCGATCTGACCTTTGTTCAGCGCCGATAAGCCCGCCTCCGCGTCGGCGAAGTCCTGATGCGCGATGTGTTGGCGGCCGAGATATTCGGTGGTCTCGGTACCGGCGATTGCGGCAACGTGCACGTACCGCAAATCCGCCTCCCCGTGCACCGTGCCACGCAGTTGCTTCAAGGTGAGCTGCGACGTTAACGCCGCGGTGAAACTGGCGATCACGATCACTGACGCCACCATCCACACGATAGCGAGCAATCGTCCTAGCAACGTTATGGGTATTTTCTCGCCTGCAGCACCTCCACTTTGAGTCATCACGACCGCCGACCACCAAAAACTCGAGCCTAAGCCTTGCCGATGAGCGCCAAAATGCTCGTTGTGACGGCGCTCAACGAGCCAGAGTACGACGCCGACCGTAAGCGAGACGGCGAACAGTAAAGCGACAGCGCGTAGAAAACCGAGTGAAGACACATTGCGGATGATCGGCCACCAGGTGATGCCGCTGTTCCTTACCACGGCTATGCCAAGGCCTGTGCTGTAGAAGGGCTGGGTGAAATCAACCAGCCTGTGCCGCGCGCCGGTGACAGTCAGCGCGGCCACTGCAGCGTCTAGCGAGCCGTCCGCTACGCCGTCGGTCAGACCTTTCAGCGTCGTCTCCTGAAAGCGGTAGCGCAGATGCATCTGGTCGGCCACGTGCCGCCAGAGATCGATGCTGAGGCCGTGCCAAGTTCCGTCCTCCGCCTTCATCGCAAAAGGCGGCGCCACCTTCGTTCCGATGACCAGTTCGCGTGGCTCTGGCGACTCCGGCGTCTGTGCTCCGGCCTGTGGCGCCTGTGCCAGCACTGCCACCAGGGCCACGGCCATGAGAATGGTGCGAACAACGGCTGATCCGCTCGCTTTCTCGCTGCCCGTGCGGCGCCGCTGGCGCGTGTAAACCATAACGACGGCGTTGTTCCTTGGGGCAGCCTCAAGGCCGGTTTGCATTGATTGCAAACGCTCATGCCATTGCAATGAGCGCGCGCCTGACGGACGGCCCTGGGACACGCCGTTCATCCGCCTTGAATCATCCCGTATGCAGATCATCCACCAAATACGTGTCCCGATTGTCGTTTTGTTCAGGCCAGGCGACACAATCCTAAGGCTGCGCAGAATGCCCGCGCTATGCAGATCCGGCATAAAACGCTTGTGGACTCCGGGGAGAATTGTGGACAACTCTGGCATCCCAACGACGACCAGCCGCGCCGAATTATTCCGGGTCATTATCAGATGACCCGATACGCGCGGTAGCGCCGCATGAAGTTTTCGAGACGCAGTCATCCAGACCAATTGACGGGTGAAGCCGTTGGCTATCTATAATATTCCAGATGTGCTGACTATGCCGCACAGAAAGGGTCTCATGGACAGTCATCACAGCACTCTCATCAGCAGCGTCAGTTTCGTCGATCCTGACCAGTACCATGCAGCGATACGAGGCGGCGATCATCTGCTCAGCTTCCTCGAACGTGGCGAGTTTCGTGCCGAGGTGACCACCATGGAGGTCGGTCGGGTGATGTTGCAGCGCGGATACGAAAATCTGCCCCGCCTGTCTTCTACGGGGATGCCACCGAACAAGGTTGGCATCCTCGGCTGGTTCGGCGACAGCGAGTTACCGATCGTCCGCGGTGTGCAGATGCGGCGAGGCGATTGGATGACCCTCGGGCCCGGTATGCAGTCGCATCACCGTTCGCCAGGCCCCATTCACTTTGTGACGCTGACACTGGACGCAGACAATCTGGCCCAAGCAGCGGTCGATATGGTCGGCCACGAAGTGCCAGTGGTAGCCGGCCAGGTGCTCCGACCTCCTGAACATCTCAGCGCCTGGGTGTTGTCAGTGATCGAGGCCGGCATCCACGCGACTGAGACAGCACCAGGCATATTTACATCGCCACAGGCCGCCGCTGCGCTGGAGCATGCGTTGCTGAGATCACTGATCATGAGCCTGGAGGGTGAGGTACGCAAGGAAAACATCCCGCATTGTCGACGCTCAATCATGGTGAAGAGGTTTGAGGAGGCCGTCGAGGCCAATTTCGACAATCCTCTGCTTATTCCTGATCTTTGTCGGATTGTCGGTGTGTCGGGACGGACCTTGCGCACGCTTTGCCAGGAGCAACTGGGCGTATCGCCGCAACGGTTTCTTGCCCTACGACGATTGCATCTGGCGCGACGAGCGCTGCTCCACGCCGATCAGCATTCGGCAACAGTCACCGAGATCGCAACAAGTCTCGGCGTGTGGGAAATGGGGAGATTTGCCGCGGCCTATAAGTCACAGTTTGGCGAATCGCCCTCGGCCACGCTGCGCCGGCCGTCCGGTATATTAACGCAACCGGTATCTGACCCGCGCAAGATCTTGGCCAGATCTGCATAGCCCGGCGATCGTGTTAGCTGCTACGCTGTTGCCCTGAAGCCAATTGTCAGTGCCGAGCGTAGCGGCAATTGCGTACGCCGTGCAGTCCGCTGTGGCTCGTGTTCGCATTTTTCGGCTGCGCTCTGAACGTGGTGGTGAATGCGAGGGACTGAACAACGCTCCGCCACGCGACGATCTATGATATTCATAGTCTTCACCAAATTTGCATAGCGACCACCTGCCTTCATCGCCCTGGTGCCCTGACCACCAACTGTACCGACCGTGACGGGCGGCAGGTTTAATCACCAGACGTTGACTTTGACGCCTGCACTCCAACGCGGTGTTTGACCCGCGTTCGACAGGCAAAGTTGGTTACTCTACTGGTTCCTGATCCGATGCCGGGGGAACTGACGACCTAAGGATCACGGGCCAACTATGAGTGATGCCGTCAAACCCCCCAACAATCACGCACGCATCAGTCCGACGCTCGCAGTATATATCGATCGTGTGGCTGATCCCCCTGGTGGCCATTGGAATTGGCGGCTGGCTCGCCGGGGACACGCTGTCCAAGGAGGGTCCCACAATCACCGTCACCTTTGAAAATGCCGAAGGATTACAGGCGAGTCAGTCCCAGCTAAAATTCAAGGAGATTGTGCTCGGGACGGTAAAAAGCCTGGACCTTACCCCCACCATTCGCGCGTTCTGGTAAAGGTTGCGACGACGGCGCCGGCTATACCACTGCTGACTGACACAACGATATTCTGGGTCATCAAGCCGAAGTGGTTCGCCCGTTTGACCCACGCCTAATGTGGGACACGGCCGCCCGACACCAGGCATCCGGCAGTCTCCTGGCGGAATTGGGCCAATCTCAGGATTAAGATTCTGGGCCTTTGGTCGCCGCTCGACCACAGCGCGCGCATTTTGGCCAATATTGCATAGCAACAGCTCAGACTCTCCGCGTAGTGTCGAATGGGCATCGAAGATCCGGACCCAGTTTTCTTGATTCGTGGCAGGGAGCCGGCGTGAGCAAATATGCGTAGCACCACCACCGGGGTCTTCCGGGAGCGGGATGATTTCGCGGCCGCCCTACGGGAAGATGGCAGCGACAACCTGATTGTCACCGATAATGGTATCTTTCAGGCACGACTCACTCGGATTGCACTGCGTCGGATGCGACTGTTGACAGCCAACGAGCTTCTGGCACGTGTTTTGTTCCAATCCGTGCCGCTCGATGTAACGCTGATTTCCATTTCGCTCGGTCGCACCCTGCCACAGATCTGGGGCGGCACCGATACGGCTGCCGGTGATGTCGTGACGGTCGGCGCCGGCCATAGGACCTACGTCCGATCTGCCGGGCGTAGCCACTGGGGAACTCTGTTGCTTCCGACCAGGTTGCTCGCAAACCAGGCCCAGCTCCTTACTGGTAACGCAATCGCAGTTCCTGCCGGGGTGTCTCATTGGCGACCCTGCCCGAAGGCCCGTAGGCATCTTATACAGTTGCAAACCAGTGCTGCACGCGTGGCGCAGCGTCGGGTAGAAATGATTGCCACGTACCAGGCCGCGAGGACACTGGAGGAAGAACTAATTGATGCAACGATCGCCTGTCTGTCAAAAGCGCCGATCAAGATCAGCAACGATACGACCGACCGGCATACAAATATCATGAGACAGTTCGAGGACCTGCTTCAGGCTCACCCAGAAAAAGCATTTACCACCGCTGAGCTATGTGAGGCACTCGATGTCTCAGGCCGGACATTGCGAACCTGCTGCAGCAATTATCTGGGCATGGGTCCAAATGAATATATACACCTGCGTCGACTGCATATTATTCGTCGCGTGCTGCGAAGTGCGTACGCCGCGCCCGCAAGCGTCGCTGAGCTTGCGGAACAGTATGGCTTCAGTGAAGCCGGCCGCTTCGCCGGCGCCTATCGAAAACATTTTGGAGAATTACCCTCGGTTACGCTGCGGCAGAGTGCAGTGGGAAGCTCAGTCGTCAGTCGGAACAGCAGCCGATAACGGCCAACAGGAGTATTTCATTTGAGTGCCCTCGAGATCGCGCTCTTGGTTTTCCTTTGCTGCTGCGGCGCAGCACTGGCTGGTTTGGTGCTACACAGCAAATTACCTGACAACCATCTTGACGGTGACTCCAAGGATGCCGTGAAGCTGGTGATGGGATTGATCGCAACCCTGGCCGCTCTGGTTCTGGGACTTCTTATCGCATCCGCAAAGACCTCTTATGACACGCAGGCAGCCGAGATGCAGCAGCTTGCTGCCAGTATCATGCAACTGGATCGGATGCTGGTCCTCTATGGTCCAGAGACGCGGGAAGCGCGAGACGCTCTGAAGCAAGCGGTGACCGAGGTGCATCAAAAAATATGGCCTGCGAGCAACAGCCAACCAGCAAACCTGGATCCATCGCTCAACCGCAATCAGGCTGACATCTTCTATGAGAAGCTGGAAAGCCTCTCGCCGAAGACCGAAGCCCAGCGCAATGCCCAAAACGCAGCACTGCAACTCGGCACCACTCTTGCCCAGACCCGAATGCTGATGTTCGAGCAAGTCAATGGATCCATTGCATGGCCCTTCCTGATGATCCTGGTCTTCTGGGTATCAGTGCTGTTTCTGGGGTTCGGCTTGTTCGCCCGATTCCATATAACCATCGCCGTGGCATTGATCGTTGGTGCGCTTTCGGTTTCCAGTGCGGTCTTCCTCATATTGGAATTGAACACACCTTATCAGGGCATGATGCAGCTTTCCGATGCCGCGTTCCGTAATGCGCTGTCCCACATTGATCGGTAGCTGTAATTTGCCAGAAATGCATGGTGGTAGCACTATCATCGGTATGCACGCTGACGCAATTGCGTGATCCGCCGACACTCGCGCCACCACCGATCACAGTGCAATGGGCAACCATCGAGCGTCTGGCTGGATCATCATGAAATTATAGACAAATTGCCGTCGGTTAGATCGGGTAAAGCTGATTGATACCTAAGCGGTTGGAAATTTACTCCTGCCGCAATTCTCGCCAAATGTGCATAGCCTGCGAATAGGGCCGCAAATACAACTCAGGCCTGGATGCATCTCGTAGCCAGATCCACGCAATAGCAACAACAGACCTGACCGGTCCCTACAAAAGGATGCAAAACGCATGACAAATCCATTGAAACGCGGTGCCATGCTCTTCCCGCTCATGGCACCAATTCTCGTCGGAGGCTGCACCTGGCTATGGCAGAGCGATTACGACGCGCTGAAAACGCAAAATCAGCAGCTTCAGCAGCAGACAGCCGAGCTGTCGACGCAGGTGGCCACCGACAAGGTGCAGATCGGCCGGCTGCAGGGGGCAATCAAGTACACCGTCAATAGCGACTTGCTATTCTCGCCGGGCGGCTGGCAGATAAGCCCCCGGGGCAAGCAGATCATCGCCAACATGGCGGCGAAATTGGCGCCAACGCAGCAGAACAAGATCGTGGTGAACGGCTATACCGACAACGCCCCGATTGGTCCGGAGCTGCAGCGGCAGGGCATCGCCTCGAACCAGGTCCTGTCGCAAAAGCGTGCGGATAACGTCATGCAGTATCTGATCTCGCAAGGCCTGAGTCCGAACCTCGTCTCGGCGCAAGGCTTCGGTGACGAAAACCCGATTGCGCCGAACGACACAGCACAGAACCGGGCAAAGAACCGGCGGGTCGAATTGACGCTTGGCGGTTCAGCATCCTGAGGTTCGCACTGGTATCCGCCGATGCGAACCCATGCGCCCGACGGCGTGGCGCACATTGCGGGTGGCACGTTTCGCATGGGATCGGACGTGCACTATCCAGAGGAGCGGCCTGCTCATGGCGTGACGGTCGACGACTTCTGGATCGACCGACACGCCGTGACCAATGCCGACTTCGCGACGTTCGTGGCAGCCACAAGCTACGTGACGTTCGCTGAACGACCGCTCGATTCGGCGTTGTATCCCGGCGCGCTGCCTGAACTGCTGACACCGGGGAGTGCCGTGTTCCGGGTGCCGAACCGCCCAGTGCAGTCGCGCGACCTGCGCGACTGGTGGGACTACGTCCCCACGGCGGACTGGCAACATTCGGGCTGATCGCGGCGTCCGCGATGGTTGCGTCCGCCGCGCTGAGTTCGACCGACGCGCAAGCCCAGACGCCGGCCAGTGCGCTCGCTTCGTGGAACGACGGGCCAGCGAAGCAGGCGATCCTTGATTTGGTGCGCGCGACGACCGACCAGGCCAGTCCGAAGTTCGTGCCGCAAGCGGAGCGGATCGCGACGTTCGACCAGGATGGCACGCTTTGGGTCGAACATCCGATGTACACGCAGGTGGTCTACTGCCTGGATCAGGTGCCGGCGGTCGTCAAGGCGAAGCCGCGACTCGCGAATGTTGAACCATTCAAGACCGTGCTGTCCGGAGACGAGGCGGCGATCGCAAAGCTTTCGATGCAAGATCTGGAGACGATTCTCGTCGCGACGCTCACCGGCATGTCAGTGGATGCCTTCAGCGCGAACGTGAAGACGTGGATTGCAACCGCTGAACATCCGCGCTGGAACCGACCCCGCACAGATCTCATCTACCAGCCGATGCAAGAGGTGATGCGATACCTGCGCGCCAACAGCTACAAGACCTACTTTGTGACCGGCGGCGGCCAGGATTTTGTTCGGGTCTATGCCGAGCAGGTCTATGGCATCCCGCCGGAACAGGTGGTCGGCAGCATGGGTGGAATGCCGGTGGCCGGACAAACCGTCACGGCCGGGTACGACCAAGGCTAAGCATGTAGGTGCAGCCAGGCGAGCCGAATCGGCCCTGGATGCTGAGTTGGCCGTGGAAAGTCGCACCTTCGAACTGACCAACGATCCAATCCTGTCCGTACACCATCTGCAACCCGTTATCCGCCGCTATCCTGCCCCGGAACCCACCGTACCGCACCGAGGCGCCTCGGACGATAAATGCGCCAACGGCCTGCGTGCTGGTGCACATTCCTCCTCCTGTGTTCAATGGTTCGGCAGTTCCGGTGTAGGTCCCGTCGCGGCCGACATTTTTAGGAGCCGCTGGGCCGGGCGACTGCATGACGTCCATGCCAGGTGGCGGGCCGACCAGGCCACCCGGCATAGCTGGCGCCGGAGAGTTCAGTGCTACCGGTCCGGTCGGAGTATCGAGCACGACATTCGGGACCCCCGAGCAACTGACAACCACAAGGCACGCTGGAACCAGGCATGCCAGCAGACCGGCGCGCCCGGGCCTTGCGCCATTGACCGGCTTAAGCAGGAACGCCTTCGCCGCCATCCCGTTCCACCAACGATTTACCATGTGCCTCGCCTGTCTGCTTCGAAATGATAGCCACAAGCGTCGCCAACCAGGTCACCCGCCATATGACCACCACTGACTGTGCCACGAATGTAGGCGGTACCGGCTTGCGCCTGAAACGAGCCATCCGCAGCGATGACGACGTTGAATGCTCGCACAGGCTGCCAGGGTACCTGGGGTTGGTTCAACTGATAGGCGAAGGCGCGGTTGGCCACTTGCAGCGCCAGCATATCCTCCGTTCCGCACGACATGGGCAAGCCGCTAATGAGTTGCATGGCTCCATCATACGTTCCATTGATCGACGCCGGTTGAGTCGGTGGTGTGGCAGCTACCGGTGGCGGCGGCGGAGTCGGCGAAGCCGTACATGCCAACAGAAATGCGAATAATGCAGGCGGGAGCAGCCATACGCGAAACAGCGGAGGGTGGATCGCTTGCCCGGACCATGCACGAGTCATTGTGGAACGCCTGTCAGATGAAGTCTATTCTGATGGTCGCGTGGGCACCGAATGAGTGATGCGGGGCAGTGGCACGAGCATTGACCATGCCCGACCAATGCTTGCTGCGATCATTCCGCGGGAAAACCGCGCGGGCTATGCAGAATCGGCGACGACGCTGAAATCGTCGCCAATGGGCACGGATTCCACGATTTTCTCTGCGCCAGGAAATTGCTTGATCGACGACATCGTCGCTGCAACTTGTGCCGAAACTGCATAGCCAGCCGGCTGGCTCGCATGATTCACTCACGGAATGCATTCCTGAGGGAGGCGCACCATGCGAATCGCCATGACCGCCTGCACGCTGATCGCCGGAATGGGGTTATTTCTTTTGCCGGATATCGCGGTGTCCCAGACCGGTACGACCTCCCTGCCGCCCAAAACGGGTTCGGTCATGACTGAAACGGTGCCCTCACTGATCGTCCTGAATGCCGGTGGGGCAATCCTCGCTGGTCAGGTTCTCACGCTCGATCACATCGCGCCAAACGCTATCACCTTCGCTGATCGGCCTGTCCGGGCGGCAGGGCATGTGGCGACTCAGCAAGTGCTTGAGGAGTGGACGGCGAGTGACGGCGGCTTCGCCAAGGATCCACCGAACGCCATCGTTTCCGTACTCGGAAAGAGCGGCGATGGCGTACGGGACGCAGTGGTGGAATTGAAGAATCCACGGTTGATCGGCGATCAACTGACGTTCGAAGTCCGTGTACTGGAAGGTGACCTGACAGGCGGCGACGGCCCGGCAGCCGTGTCTACCGATGTCATCGGCCTCCCCTTTACGCCGCTGTCAGTCGCGGGGATAGCGCGTCGATCCGAGCGACGCGCAGCCTGGTATGGTGTCGCAGCGGCGCCATGCTATCCGCAGCCGCTGGCGTATTATCCTTATCCACCGGCGGTCCTATCCGCCCTATTACCGGCCGTACTGACAGCGTTCCGCCAGCCATAGACCGCTTGTCGATTACAACCGCTATTCCGGACCTGATCATGTGTAACCTGAGATACCTGGCAATGATCTCGCTGATGCTGGCGGCTTGCACGCAACAGCCAACTCAGAATTTGGGCGTTGCCCTCAAAGGGATCGAAAAGTCGCGCTTCGTTGCCTGTGCCGGACCGCCGGTTCTGGAGTTACCCCAGGGCGGCCAGGACCGCATGTCGTTCGTGACAAATCTGAAGCGGGGAGATGCGATTGGCGCTTCGGGCCCGAATGCTTTCGCACCCGCATCCTGTTCAGTGGACGGCATATTCGAGAATTCCCGACTGGTCAGCGCGAATTTCTCGGGCAATCTGTCGATGTGTCAGCTCGTGTTCAGTCCATGCCTGCAGCGTTAGGAGCTCGATAGTGGCAGAAACGACACTGCACCTGGCCCAAGCGGCCCCACCACGGCGCATTTTCGCGTTGCAACCTGCAATTCGTGCCGGAGCGCTTGCCATGAGCCTATCGTTGATTCTGTCCGCATGTGTCAACAGCGCGGTCCCGGTGCAAGCGAACTTGGTTGAAGTTCCAGGCACCGTAGAACTGAACCAGGCGCCACCGACCGATGTGCCGTCCGCCGGTGGTGGAACCGGCACGGTATTTTTCCATGGCAATGTCTATGAGTTCGCCATCGGCGGTTTGGGACTCGACGGCAGTGCCGTCGCAATCATCCGAACCACAGGCGAGGTCTATCAGCTGGCAGACATCGCGCGGTTCTCCGGCATCTATCGCAAGGTGCCAGCCGGCTCCGTCGTGCCGGGTCAACCCAGCGGTGGGCTCTGGCTTCAAAATGAGCGCGCGACGATCCTGCATCTCCAGACTCCGCCCGGCGGCCGTATGCCGGTCATCGGCGGTGATGCTGTACGCGTTGTCCTGAAATAACGGTCCCCGCAGTAGTGTTATTCCGGCATCGATATCACAACAGCGTCGCCTCCCAGGCACAGCAACAGCCTGGTCCGCTTGGCTTCCAGATACATGATGACGCCGGCTCCATTCTGCATCCACAGATCGCCGTCACTTCCGGAGGGAGCCTGCGGGCAGTTGTCTTGGCGGAGGGAGTGGGATTCGAACCCACGGTACGCTTTCACGCACACACGCTTTCCAAGCGTGCGCCTTAAGCCGCTCGGCCATCCCTCCGTCGCGCCGAAATTAGCAGTGCCCCGCCTCAGGCGTCCATCTTCAGCGCCGCCAGGAACGCCGACTGCGGAATTTCCACCTTGCCGAACTGGCGCATCCGCTTCTTGCCTTCCTTCTGCTTCTCCAGCAGCTTCCGCTTGCGCGTGATGTCGCCGCCATAACATTTCGCCGTCACATCCTTCGACAGCGCCCCGATCGTCTCACGCGCGATCACCCGCCCGCCGATCGCTGCCTGCACCGCGATCTTGAACAACTGCCGCGGTATCAGATCCTTCAGCTTGCCGCAGATCGCCCGCCCCCGGGCCTCGGCCACGTTGCGATGCGCGATGAAGCTCAGCGCATCCACCGCATCGCCATTCACCAGAATGGAAATCCGCACCAGATCGCCCTCGGCATAGCCATCCATCTGATAATCGAAACTCGCATACCCGCGAGACACCGACTTCAGCCGGTCATAGAAATCGAACACCACCTCGTTCAGCGGCAGCCGGTACACCGCCATAGCGCGGTTGCCGACATAGGTCAGATCCGCCTGCTCGCCACGCCGTTCGTTGCACAACCCCAGCACCGCGCCGAGGTAGTCGTCCGGTACCATGATGGTGGCGCGGATCCAGGGTTCCTCGATATGGTCGATCACGCTGCCGTCCGGCATGTCCACCGGATTGTGCAGCTCCTGCATCTCGCCGTTGGTGCGATAGACGCGGTACACCACCGAAGGCGCCGTCGCGATCAGGTCCAGGTCGAATTCGCGCGTCAGCCGTTCCTGGATGATCTCCAGATGCAGCAGCCCCAGGAAGCCGCAGCGAAACCCGAACCCCAGCGCGGCCGACGTCTCCGGCTCATAATGGAAACTCGCATCGTTCAGCCGCAGCCGCCCCAGCGATTCGCGCAGCTTTTCGAAGTCGTCGGCGTCCACCGGATACAGGCCGCACCACACCACCGGCACCGACGGCTTGAACCCCGGCAGCGCCTCGGCCGCCGGCACCCGGTCGTCGGTGATCGTATCGCCGACGTTGCAATCGGCCACCGTCTTGATCGCCGCGGTGATGAAGCCGATCTCGCCGGGTCCCAGATCGTCGGTCGGGATCATCTTCGGGCTGAAGATGCCCACCTGCTCGACCTGATGCGCGGCACCGGTGGACATCATGCGGATGCGCTGCCCTCGCTTTAGCCGCCCGTCCCTGACACGCACCAGGATCACCACGCCGAGATACTGGTCGTACCAGCTATCCACCAGCAGAGCTTTCAGTGGCGCCGCGCCATCGCCCGTGGGCGGCGGCAGCCGGTGCACCAGCGCCTCTAGCACGCCCTCGATATTCAGCCCGGTCTTGGCGCTGATCTCCACCGCGTCCGACGCATCCAGCCCGATCACGTCCTCGATCTGTTGCTTCACCTTGTCCGGTTCGGCGGCCGGCAGGTCGATCTTGTTGAGCACCGGCACGATCTCGTGGTTGGCCTCGATCGCCTGGTAAACGTTCGCGAGCGTCTGCGCCTCCACGCCCTGGCTGGCGTCCACCACGAGTAGGGAACCCTCGCAGGCGGCCAGGCTGCGGCTGACCTCGTAGGCGAAATCCACGTGGCCGGGCGTGTCCATCAGGTTGAGTTCGTAGATTTCGCCATTCTTCGCCTTGTAGCTCAGCCGAACGGTCTGTGCCTTGATCGTGATGCCGCGCTCGCGCTCCAGGTCCATGCTGTCGAGCACCTGATTGGTCATCTCCCGGTCCGTCAGCGCGCCGGTAGCCTGGATCAGGCGGTCGGCCAGGGTGGATTTCCCATGGTCGATATGCGCGATGATCGCGAAGTTGCGGATGTGGTCGAGCGGGGTGTCGGTCATGGTCGATCGGAGAGATAGAGTGTTGGAGGCGCAGTGTCATCTGCCGTCGCCAAGTGCTCGGCGTGATGCGCGACCCGTCGCAGCGATACGGTCACCGCACGTGAACTGGAAAGGATACCGCCATGCGCCTTCCGGGTTGCTGCGTGCTGACGGGGTTGGGCGGTGTCGTCGTGAGCGTCACCGCCCCCTGCGTGCAAGTCCGTGCCGACGACTTCCAGATTTCGTTCACGGTGGGCTCGCGGACCCGGAGGAGCCACGTCGCGGGCAGATCGAAATGCGTCTGCTAACCGCGCACGCCGGCAATGGCTGCTGGGAGGATCAGCCCGGCCCGGAAGGCCGGCAAGGCGCAAATCTTGCTCCTGGACAAATCCGGCTCTCCATGTCGGGTCGATCACGTATTCGACGAGGGACTGCGGAACGGCCGCTGGCGCGACCTCGCCGGTTGGGGCACTTACCGAAGCCAATTTCGCCACGGACGGGTCCGGCGCCCCGTTGCCGCGGCCAGTCGCCCTGCTTTGCCCCACGGCATCTTTGCCGGCAGTTATTGATCCGACGGCGCAGGCTGCATCCGCTGGAGCCTTGCAACGGAACTCGACGCATCGAGCGTTTCGGCGGCTTTTTCCGCCCGTGCCGGCCGCCTGCGGGTCAGTGGGAGATTGCCAGGCCCATTTCCTGCAACGCGGCAGCCCGTTCCTGGGCGTCAGTGCCGATCCACGAGCAGACGATGCTATCGGAGGTCACGGCGGCTCTCATCGCTAATGTGGCCCCTGTCGCCCACTTACCCTGATCTTATCCGCGTGCATCTGCGTTCATCTGTGGTTGAATATTCTTACTTCCTGTGCGCCACCGAGCCGGCAGCAATTCAGGAGACACCGACCCCAACCTCATCGCGAACCCCCACAGGCGACGGGCCGCCCGACACCGCTGTCATCCCCTGGAAGATTGGCGCGCCCACTCCCGCCGTCGGCCTCTCGGCCCGATAGCCGCGTGTCCCGTCCCACCCGCGGACTCCCGGGGAAACCCCATGCAACGTGAAAATGCGCTCCGAATCATCGGCGCACCCTTCATCGCTCTTGACCGAACACCCACCGCGCACTGCCCGTCAGCCCCATCCAACCGCCGTCCCGGTCCTGGCCCCGCCCCACGAGACCCCATGCAACGTGAAAGTGCACGCCCCAAACATCGGCACCACCGCCGTCACCCAACCCTGTCTTGCCCCTGCCCGGAAACCCAGTGCGGGAAACCCCATGCAACGTGAAAATGCACGCGCAAACCGCCCGGTCACCTGCGGGCACGCCGAACCCTGCCCGTCCCGTGCAGTCGCGCGAGCACCCCGCCCCCGCCGCACGACAATCACACGGGCAATTAGACGAATGCGGAGCCCCCCACGCTCGGTCCCGAACCTACCCACCAGCCGCTGTTGCTCGTTGGCGGCCATACCTGTTATGCGCATTCCCGGGACAAACCCGTTCCCTGGACAAACCCAACATCCGGCCGAAGGATCTGCGGCAAAACGGCCACCTCCGCATCGCCCCGGGAGCGTGCCAACAATATCGCGCGGCAACCCCGGCACCCCTCAAAGCAGCCGCGTAGCCAAGGATGACGCCATGACCATCGAATTCATCGGCATGATCCATCATCGGCACGCCTCGGAGATTCACCCGCCCGGCCAGGGCGGGCTGGACCGCGGCTACATCCGCGAATTCGCCCAGGCAGCCGAGCAGGCACGCTTCGATCGCGTGCTGGTGGGGTATTTCTCCGATGGTCCAGATGGCTTCTTGCTCGCCGCATCGGCCGCGGCACATACCGATCGGCTCGGCTTCCTGATCGCGCATCGACCGGGCTTCGTCGCTCCGACGCTGGCGGCGAGGAAGTTCGCCACGCTCGATCAGATCACCGGTGGACGCGCGGCGATCCACGTGATCTCCGGCGGCGACGATGTGGACCAGTTGCGCGATGGTGACACGCTGCCGAAGGACGAACGCTATGCGCGCACCGACGAGTACGTTCACATCCTCAAGCGTATCTGGACCGAAACCGCCCCGGTGGACCACGCGGGTCAATACTATCGTTTCGTCGGCGCTTCGACCGCCATGCGCTGCGTGCAGCAGCCGCACATCCCGATATATTTCGGCGGCGCATCGGATGCGGCGATCGCGGTTGCCGGTAAGCATGCCGATGTCTATGCCTTGTGGGGTGAGACTCATGCGCAGGTGCGCGAGCTGACGGGAAGGGTGCGCGCGGCGGCGGCGCAGCATGGGCGCACGGTACGCTTCAGCCTCTCGCTGCGGCCGATCCTGGCGCCGACCGAGGAAGCAGCGTGGGCACGCGCCGAACAGATCAAGCAAAGGATTGCCGAATTGCGCGCGAAGGCGGGCATCGGTCCGCGCGATCCACCGAACGAGGGATCCCGTCGGCTGCTTCAGGCCGCGGCGCAAGGTGAACGCCTGGACAAGCGCCTTTGGACCGGTGCGGCACTGCTGACCGGCGCGCGCGGCAACACCACCAGCCTGGTTGGTACGCCGCTCCAGGTGGCGGAAGCACTTTGCGATTACTATGACCTCGGCGTTACCACATTCCTGATCCGCGGCTTCGATCCGTTGAACGACGCGATTGAGTACGGGCGCAGCCTGTTGCCCTTGACGCGTCAGTTGATCGCCGACCGCGGGCGCGTTGCGGCGGAATAACACGATGCCGTTGCTGGGCAAGGCAGTGCGCCACGAGTGGGCGCTGGACTGGGATTTCCTCAGCGTCAATCACGGTTCCTTCGGTGCCGCGCCGCGCGTGGTGCTGGCTGCGCAACAGGATTGGCGACGCCGTATGGAGCAACAGCCTGGCCGCTTCATGCGCGCCGTGCTGCCGGATGCCCTGCGCCACGCCGCCAGCCGGTTAGGCGCGTTCATCGGCGCTGATGGCAAGGACCTCGCCTTCGTCGACAATGCGACCACCGGTTGCAACGCCGTGCTGCGTTCGCTGCGTCTCCAGCCAGGCGACGAAATTGTCGTGCTGACGCATGGCTATGGCGCAGTGCGCAACACGGTGCGTTACGTCACGGAGCAGGCCGGTGCCCACATGGTGGAAGCCGCAGTGCCGTTCCCGCATCCGCAAGCGGATGCGGTCGTCGCCAACGTCGCTGCCGCGCTGACGAAGCGGACGCGCCTGGCGGTGGTGGACCACATCACATCGGGCAGCGCGCTGGTGCTGCCGTTGCAGCAGATCATTGCCGCATGCCGCGATGCTGGCGTCCCGGTGCTGGTGGATGGCGCGCACGGACCGGCCCAGGTGCCCTTGGATATGCGCGCTCTCGGCGCCGACTGGTACACCGGCAATTGCCACAAATGGCTCTGCGCGCCGAAGGGTTCGGCGTTTCTGTACGCCGCACCGAACCGTCAGCAAGACCTGCATCCGGTGACCATCTCGCACGGATTCGGCAACGGTTACCTCGCGGAATTCGACTGGACCGGCACGCGCGATCCCAGCGCTTATCTGGCAACCGGGGTGGCGATCGATTTTCATGCGCGCCTGGGCGGTACTGAACTGATGGCGCGCAACATCGCGCTGGCAGCGGATGCCACTTCGCTGCTGGCGCGACGGCTGAACACCGAACCTGGCGCCACCGGCGCGCTGGCTGGCTCGATGGGCGTGGTGCGGCTTCCGTTGACCGCAGCCGCAACGGCGGAACGTTCGGCGGAACTGCGCGCGCGGCTGCTGGCGGCCGGCACGGACGCGCCGACGCACGTGCAGGCTGGCAGTATCTGGCTACGGATTTCAGCCGCGGCCTACAATGACATCGAGGACTATGAACGCCTGGCAGAAATCGTCGCGCGCGTCGTGCGCGAAACCGGTTGATCACTCAGCAGCCCGAATGCATGCGACACCATCGACCATCGGGGGCACCGCCGCCGCGCATTCCGCAATGGCGATCGGACAGCGTGTGCGAAACACGCAACCGGACGGAGGATTCGTTGCACTCGGCGGGTCGCCGGCCAGCAGGATGCGGCTTCGTCGCCGCGCTGGATCCAGGCTCGGCACGGCCGACAGCAGCGCCTGCGTGTAGGGGTGGCGCGGCGTGCCGAACACCTGCGCCACCGGACCGGTTTCCATCACCCGCCCGAGGTAAAGCACCACGACGCGCTCGCACAGGCTGCGCACCACTGCGAGGTCATGGCTGATGAACAGCATCGCCACGCCGAGCCGCGCACGAAGATCAGCAAGCAGGTCGAGCACCTGAGCCTGCACTGAAGCATCGAGCGCGGAAACCGGTTCATCGGCGACCAGAAAATCCGGGCCGGTGGCCAGCGCGCGCGCGATGCCGATGCGTTGCCGCTGGCCGCCTGAAAACTGGTGCGGATAGCGTTCAGAATGTGCCGCCGGCAGACCAACCTGCGCCAGCAGATCCGCCACCCGCGCGCGCCGTGCTTCCGGTGGCACGATATTGTGGATCGCCAGTCCATCGGCGATCTGGGCACCGACCGGCCGGCGCGGATCCAGGCTGGATTGCGGGTCCTGGAATACGATCTGCATGCGCCGCCGCAGTGCGCGCTGTTGCGCGGCGCCGACAGTTGCAAGGTCCATCCCATCAAAACTGATGCGTCCCGCAGTTGGCCGCAGCAGGCCCAGAAGCATGCGGCCGAGGGTGGTCTTCCCCGAGCCGCTTTCGCCAACCAGCGCGACACTTTCCCCGCGCGCGATCGACAACGTCACGTCGCTGACTGCCTGCACCGACCGCGCGCGCCCGAACACGCTGCGCGCGGCGAAGTCGCGACCAAGGTGCTCGGCGGCAATCAGCGCGGTCATGCCAGTTCCCGCCAGCGCAGGCATCGCGTTGCCCGGTCCGGTGCGACATCGACAAGCGACGGATGCTGCGCATTGCACTGGTCGATCCGCATCGTGCAACGCGGGGCGAAAACACAGCCGGGTGGCATGGCGTGCGGCAACGGAACGGTGCCGGGAATACCGATCGGCAAGGCGCCATCTTCCCGCGGCGCGCTTTGCAGCAGTGCGGCGGTATAGGGATGCAATGGCGCGGCAAAGATTTCGCGCATCGGTCCCTGCTCGACGATTTCACCGGCGTACATCACCAGCACCTGGTCCGCGATTTCGGACACCACCGGTAGGCTGTGGGTAATGAATACCAGACCCATGCCAAGCTCGCGGCGCAGATCGGCCAGCAGGTCGAGTACCTGCGCCTGAATAGTGACATCCAGCGCCGTCGTGGGCTCGTCGGCAATCAGCAGGCGTGGGTCGTTGGCAATCGCCATGGCAATCATGGTACGTTGCCGCATGCCGCCGGACAGTTCATGCGGAAACGCGCGGGCCCGCCGATTCGAGTCTGGCATGCCGACGCGGTCGAGCAGCGCAACCGTCTCTTCCTTTGCCTCTTGCGATGACAGCGCGAAATGCGCATGCATCGCTTCGGCGATCTGTGCTCCGATCCGATGCACCGGGTTAAGGCTGGACAGCGGATCCTGAAATATCATCGACAGAACGCCGCCGCGCACGCCGCGAAACCTGGCGTCGCTGAGGCGCAGCAGATCGTGGCCTTGCAGCCACGCGCTGCCTTGGCTGACATGTGCGGCCGGTGGCAACAGGCCGAGAAGTGCAAGGCCGGTCAGGGATTTTCCCGATCCGCTCTCTCCCACGATCGCAACCGTCTCGCCGGCGCGCACGGCGAATGAAACGTCACGCACCGGATGTATAATGCCGCCGGGCGTTTCGATCTCGACGCTCAGGTTCCGCACGTCCAGCACCGCCGTACCGCTTGGCGCACGTGTCGCCGGCAGCGCGGGTTGCTTCGCTCGTCTTGGCGCACGGGCAGGAAGCGTGTGCGGATCAACCGCGTCGCGCAATGCATCGCACAACGTGTTCAGCGCCAGAATTGTCAGACTTAACGCAGCGCACGGCCACAGAAGCAGCAGCGGTGCCTGCGCCATGGTGGCGCGCGCGGCACCGATCATCAGACCCCACGATGGGGCGGGCGGCACAACACCCAGTCCAAGGAACGACAGCCCCGACTCAAGCACCACTGCGGACGCTGCCGCCAGGCTGAACTGCACCAGAACGGGACCAGCCACATTGGGCAGGATGGTGCGCAGCATGATGCGGATCGGACCGGCGCCGAGTGCACGCACTGCTTCCACATAATCCTGCGAACGCACTGACAGGACGCCGGCATAGACCACCCGTACGAAGCCCGGCAGATACAGCACAGCGAGCACAGGGATCAGCGTGCGTGCCCCAGGTCCGAGCAGCGTCACGATCAACAGAGCAAGCAGCAGCGGTGGAAAGCACAGCACGATGTCCATGCTGCGCACGGCGAGAAATTCCGCCACGCCACGGAAGAAGCCGCCGAACAGGCCAAGGACGGTGCCGACGATGCAGGCGAGCAACGTGGATGAACCAGCAACCATCAGCGAGGTGCGCGCACCCCACAACAGGCGAGACAGCACGTCGCGGCCGTATTCATCCTGGCCCAGCAGATGACCCATCGAAGGCGGGAACAGATGGTGCGGCACGTCGACGTGCAGCGGGTCAGCCAACGGCAGCACCGGCACCAGCAGGGCGATCAGTGCAATGGCGGAGACTGTGATGACGGGGCCGAGGCGGACTCGCGTCATGTGGTGCGCACGCGGGGGTCAAGGGCGGCATAGAGCAGATCGACGGCGAGGTTCAGCGCCACGAACAGTACCGAGATTACCAGCACGACGCCTTCCACCATGGGATAGTCACGCGCGTTGACAGCCTCCACCAGCAGACCGGAGAGGCCGGGATAATTGAACACGTATTCCACCAGCACAGTGCCGCCGAGCAAGGTGCCGAGATGCAGTGCCAGCACCGTCACGACGGGCATCAGCGCATTGCGTAGCACGTGGTGGAACATGACCCGATACGGTTCCACGCCCTTCGCGCGCGCGGTGCGTACGAAGTCGCGCTGCGACACGTCGAGCACCGAGGCGCGAGTCATTCGGAACACCGTTGCGGCGAGGCCGAGGGCGATGGTGAACGCCGGCATCGCCAACAACGTGAGATGCTCCAGTGGATCCTGCGCAAGCGGCACGTAGCCGCCGGCCGGCACCCAACGCAGGGTTTGTGCAAACAGCAGCACCAGCAGCGTACCGACGACGAATACCGGCACGGAAAGCGCGAGCGCCGATAGGTAGCTGCCGATCCGGTCGAGCAGCCCCCCGCGTCCGATAGCTGCGAGCAGTCCTCCGGGGATGCCGAGCAGCACTGCCAAAAGCGCGGCGACCCCGATCAGCTCCAGCGTGCGCGGTAGTCGTTGGCCAATTTCATCGGCGACCGAACTGCCGTCCTCCAGCGACCGGCCGAGATCGCCGCTCAACAGATGGCGGAAGTTGTCGATGTACTGCGTCAGGACGGGCCGATCGAGGCCAAGCTGCTCGTGCAGTTCTGCCACCGTGGCGGGATCGGGTGCGACGCCGCCCTGCGACAGCAGCAGCTCAGCCGGATCCCCAGGCACCAGTCGGATCGCCAGGAACACGATGCTTGCGACAACCCAGACCAGAATGATGGCGACGCCAATGCGGCGTATCAGCCAGGGCATGGTTCAATCCCGATGTCATGCCGCAACAATACCCGCACACACTCGGGGTTGGCTGGCACTATCCTTATCGTCATGGCGGGCCTTGTCGTCATAGCGGGGAGATCGATGCCTCCTGCGCTCAACCAGTACTCGTCTCCTCCAGCGTGGTCCCGGAATAGAAGGTCAGCGCGCCGGGCATGTTATGGAAACCTGTGACCTGCCGCTTCATCGCATAGCCCTGGGCGCGGAAGCACAAGCCAACGATCGGCGCCTGTTCCAGGAACACCTGCTGAAGCTCGATATAAATGGCATGCCGCCGGGCATTGTCGAATTCCGCGCGGCCCGCCGCAAGAAGCTGGTCGATCTTGGGAATATCCAGTCCGTAGCTGCGAACATAGGACGCCGCAAGATTGCCGGCAAGAAACGATGTCAGTCCGTCCGGGTCATTATATTCCGACGCACTTCCCATCACCGCAATCTCGTACTGACCGCGATTTCCCAGCGTGACGCGCGTTGCCCAATCCGGCAACACGAGCTCGGCCTGGATGCCAATCTCGGCCAGGTTCTGCTGCACCAGGGTGGCGGTATCCTTGTGCATGCCGTACTGCGCGGTGGCCAGCAGCTTGCACGAGAAGCCGCTGCCAACACCGGCAGCCGCCAGCAGCGATTTAGCCTTCGCCGGATCGTACGGCCAGCCATGCGCCAGCTTCGCGTCGTAGAATTCGGTGCCTTCGGTCAGCGGCAGCCCCTCGATCGGTGCGCCGCGACCGAAGAACGCCGCCTTGATGATATCCTCGCGGCGGATGGCCTGTGCGACCGCCACGCGCACACGCGCATCGTCGAATGGCTTCACGCTGCCGTTGAACGTCAGATACATGAACGGCCCGGGCGTGGATTGCAGCGCCAGCTTCGGATCGGCCTCGATACCTGGCATCGACTGCCACGGCACGTATTCGATCAGATCGACGTCGCCGGCCTGCAACGCAGCCACGCGCAGGTTCTCATCGGCGTAGGCAACCATGCGGAGCGCCTTCAGTTTCGGCAGACCAGGACGGTAGAATTTGTCGAATGCCTTGAAGTCGAGCGCAACGCCGCGTTCCTGGTTGGTAAGCACGAACGGTCCGGCGCCGACGCCCAGCGGGTTGTCCTTCGTCGAGTCCTTCGCGAGGATCGGCAGGAAATAGCTTGCCGCCAGGAACGGCAGCGTGGCGATCGGTTCCTTGGTGACCATGCGCACTGTCTTGGCGTCGGGCGTCTCCACCCTGGCAAGGCGCTGCATCTCCGCACGAAAGTAGGCCGTAGACTTCTCGCCGGCCACCTGTTCGATCGTCCAGGCCACATCCGCCGACGTGACCGGCGCGCCATTCTGGAATACCGCGTCGCGCAGATGGAATACCCAGGCGCCGTCCTCCGCATGTTCCCATTTTTCGGCAAGCTCGCCGCGCAGTGCGCCGTCGGGGCCATAGCCGAGTAGGCCACGGTGGAACATCAGCTTGGCGGTGGCCGCGGCGGTGCCGGCGTTGGCCCAAGGCAGCATGGTGGGCGGATAGGAAGAGAGGCCGAAGATCAATTGGTCCGGCGTGGTGGCAGCGCGGGCCGGGACGCGAAGGAACGGCAAAGCCGCACCGGCCGTGAGCAGTGAGCGTCGAGTCAGGGTCATGATAGGCACTCCAGACATCATTCTGACAGACATCAGGTTCGCGAGCCACCGACACGCCTCGCACGCTGGCTCAACGCATGTATTCTAAAATCCATACGCCCCGCGCGCCGTCGTTGCATCAAGCCGCCCTTCCGCCAAATCGGACCCGACTGCATTCCGATCGCGCTGCTCGGGTGGCCCGTAGCCGCCAGACCCGCCGGTGACTACTTCAATGATCTCGCCCGGCCGCAACGCGCCTGACCCATGATCGAATGGCACCGCGCCGCCATTCAGTACCACGGACGACTTGCCACCCGGTAACCCGCCGAACAATCCCCACGGCGGCGACAACAGGCGCGACCCATCGACCCGAACGCGGCAATCCGCCTCGGCGCGATAAATCCGGCGCAGTCCCATCCCGCCACGCTGTTTCCCAGGGCCGCCCGAACCATCAACCAACTCATAGCGCAACAGGGTCAGCGGATATTCGATCTCCAGCGCCTCCACCGGCAGATTGGAGGTGTTGGTCATATGCACGTGCACGCCGTCCAGTCCGTCTTTTGTCGCACGCGCGCCGGAGCCGCCGCCGATGGTTTCGAGATATACCCAGATTGCATTGTCGCGCGGTTGATGGCCGGCGAAAGTAATGGAAAAGCAGGCACCGTTGCACGCAGCGATCACCCGCTCTGGCACCGCGGCGGCCAGCGCGCCGTGGATCAGGTCGACGACGCGCTGGCAAAGGCTTAGCCGACCATTGACTGCGGCGGGATGCACACAGTTGACAGCAGAACCTTCAGGCGCCGTGACATGCAGTGGACGTGCGAGGCCGGCGTTCGGCAGGACGGTCGGGTCCACCAAGGTCTTCACCGTGTAATACACGGTGGAGAGCAACGCGGTGTAGGTCATGTTCAGACCCGCGCGCACCTGGCGCGGTGCATCGAAATGCAGATGCATCTCGTCGCCCCGTATCGTGATCTCGCACGACACGGCCAGTTCGCCGTCGATCTCGGGACAGTCGTAGACATCGGCAAAGCAATAGGTGCCGTCCGGCATCGCGGCGATGCCGGCGCGCATCTTGCGTTCGGCGTAGTCCTGCAATGCGGCGCTCGCGTCCAGAACAATCTCGCGGCCGTATTTCGCGCACAGTGCCTGCATGCGCTGCACGCCCAGCCGGTTGGCTGCCATCTGCGCACGAAGATCGGACAGGCGCTCTCGCGGCACCTGACAGTTCAGCAGGATCAGCTCCTGCACGTCCCGTTGCAGCTCACCCGCGCGATACAGCCGGATCGGCGGAATGCGCAGCCCCTCCTGGTAGATGTGCGCATGGCCGCGGTCGGCGAAGTCGGCGTGATGCGCCAGGTTCACCGCCCAGGCGATGATGCTGCCATCAACGAAGATCGGTTCGGCCAATACGATGTCGGGAAGATGTGTGCCACCGCCTTCGTAGGCGTCATTGCCGCAGAATACGTCGCCCGGGCGCATCTGCTCCATCGGGTGACGCTTCAATATGTGCGGGATCAGGCCGATAAAGCTGCCAAGGTGCATCGGAATGTGCTCGGCCTGGCACAGCGTGTTGCCATGGATGTCGAACAGCGCCGTAGAACAGTCGCGGCGTTCCTTGATGTTGGTGGAGTAGGAGGCACGGATCAGCGCTTCACCCATTTCCTCGGTGATCGAAGACAGGGCGCTGCCGATGACTTCGACGGTGATCGGATCGACTCCTGCAATCCGCGCCCCCTGTGCCCCTGCCGCGTCGTTCATGCCACCTCCAGAATCAGGTTCAGGTACGGCTCGACACGTGCCACCATATCGGGCAGGACCACCGTGGTTGCATCCATCTGTTCGATGATCGCCGGCCCGGCGATGCGATTGCCGGATTGCAGCTTGTCGCGGTCGTACACCGGGCAGGACACGAAGCCTGCCACCTCCGGCAGCCAGACATCGCGGCGTGCTGCGATGGCACCCGACGCATCGGGACCCACATCGGGATGCGCCTGGAACGACGCTTTCGGCACCACGCCGGCGGCCTCGATGCGGAAGGTGACCAGCTGGACCGGGTCGCCATCCGCGACGAAGCCGTACATCCGTTGATGCGCGGCGGCAAAACCTTCGGCCAATGCATCAACCGTCGCCGGGCCGATCTCGCCCTCGGGCAATGGCACCGGCAGCTCGTAGTTCTGCCCGGCATAGCGCATGTCCACCGTTCGCGTGGTTCGACGAGCGGCCGGCGCGATGCCTTCCGCGCCGAACCACGCCTCTGCTTGCGCACGTAACGTGCTGAATGCGTCGGCCACATCGGGCAACGCTTCAGTGGACAGGGTGTGCAGCCGCGTGGCTGCAAAATCGGCACGCAGATCGGTCAGCAGCAGACCCATGGCGCACAGGATTCCAGGGTTGCGCGGCACCAGGATGCGGCGGATCTCCAACTCCTTCGCCAATCGCGCGGCATGCAGTGGGCCGGCGCCGCCAAACGCGACCAGGGTGTAGTCGCGCGGATCATGGCCGCGTTGCACGCTGACAACACGGATCGCGCGCGCCATATTGGCGGTGACGACCGAGATGATTCCCTGCGCGGTCGCCATCGCGTCCATGCTCAACGATGCTGCCAACTGCTCGATCGCTGCCCGCGCCAGGTCCTGCCGGATCGCCATACGGCCGCCCAGCAGATGCGTCGGATTGAGTGTCTGCAACACCACGTTGGCATCGGTCACGGTGGGCTCCGCATGGCCGTGCGCGTAGCACACCGGCCCGGGAGCCGCGCCGGCACTGCGCGGACCGACTTTCAGCAGCCCACCGGAATCGACGAACGCGATCGACCCGCCGCCGGCGCCCACGGTATGGATGTCGAGCATCGGAGCCTTTATCGGATAGCCGTGCACCACGGCCTCGCTGGCCAACCGGCATTGGCCGTCTTGCAGCAGCGCGACGTCGGTGGATGTGCCGCCCATATCGAAGGTGATCAGATCGGAAAAACCGGCCAGCCTGCCGACTTCCTGTGCGCCGACGACGCCGGTCGATGGCCCCGACAGCACGGTGCGTACCGGCAACCGCGTCGCCTGTTCGAAACCGATCACTCCGCCGTTCGATTGCGTCATATGCGGCGTGACGGACACGCCGAGTTCCGCCAGTCGATCGCCCAGGCGGCGAATGTAGGCTTGCATCACCGGGCCGAGATAGGCGTTCACCACCGTGGTGGACATGCGCTCGAACTCGCGGAATTCCGGCGCCACCTGATGTGATACGCAGGCGAAGGCCTCGGGAAACTCTTCCGCGAGGATGCGACGCGCCGTTTCTTCATGCTCGGTTCGGATGAACCCGTACAGAAAGCACACGGCGACCGCCTGCACGCCGGCATCGCGCAACTCCCGCACCGCCGCCCAGAATGCCACCTTGTGAAGCGGCGTCTCGATGGTGCCGTCATGGCGCATGCGCTCCGGCACTTCCAGGCGCAGGTCACGCGACACCAGCACCGGCGGCTTGTCGGCCTGAAGGTCGTACAGGTCAGGACGCTTTTGCCGGCCGATTTCCAGCAGATCGCGAAAGCCTTCGGTGGTGATCAGGCCAGTCTTTACGCCCCGGTGCTGGATCAACGCATTGGTCGCCACGGTCGTGCCATGGCCGAAATAACTGATCGCGCCAACCGACGCACCGACATGCTCCGCGCCTTCCGCAACGCTCTGCGTGATGCCACGCGACGGATCGTCCGGCGTGGACGCAACCTTCCACACCTCCACCCGGCCGCTGTCTTCGTCGAACAGGCAGACATCGGTGAAGGTGCCGCCAGAATCGACGCCGACCCGCCAGGCCATTGTGCGCAACGCTCCGATGATCAGGGTCCAATGGTCAGTATTGCATGCCCAGCTTATGCTACCCGTTCACCACTGGCCACCGATCCAATGTCGCCACCCGTCGATAGCGTACAATCCGACCCTGCGCTGCCCACCCGCGCCGGAGTGGTGGTGATTGGCGGCGGCATCGTCGGCACCTGCACCGCGCTGTTCTTAGCCGAAAAGGGCCACTCCGTCGTGCTGTGCGAGAAGGGTCGCATCGGCGCGGAGCAGTCCAGCCGAAACTGGGGCTGGTGCCGCACCATGGGGCGCGACACGCGCGAGATTCCGCTGGCGATCGAAAGCCTGCGGCTGTGGCGTGGCATGAATCAACGCATCGGCCATGAGACCGGATTCCGCCAGGCGGGCATCGCCTACCTGTGCGAAACCGAACAGGAGATCGCCAGGCAGGAGCAATGGCTGACCGAAGCGCGGCAGTATCAGGTGGATGCGCGGATGCTGCGCGGCGCGGCGATCGATACGGTTGTGCCAGGCGCATCGGGTATGTTCGTGGGCGCAATGCATACCCCGACCGATGGCCGCGCCGAACCGTCGCAAGCAGCACCGGCGATCGCGCAGGCGGCGCGTGCACTGGGTGCAACGATACTGACGGAATGCGCAGTGCGCGGCATCGAAACGCAAGGCGGTCGGGTTTCGGGTGTCGTCACCGAGAAAGGCCGGATCGCATGCGACACGGTGGTGCTCGCCGGCGGTGCATGGTCCCGTCTGTTCTGCGGCAATGCCGGCATCGATTTGCCGCAGCTTCGGGTGTTGGGCTCGGTGTTCCGCACCGCCCCGCTTGCCGGTGCACCGAACGTTACCACCAGCGGTTCGGTGTTTGCCTTCCGCAAGCGGCTTGACGGCGGCTACACTATCGCTCGGCGCAACGCCAACGTCGCCGACATCACGCCGGATTCATTTCGCCTGCTGCTGCAATACTTCCCGACGCTGCGGCAGAACTACGGCGAGATCAGGTTGCGCCTTGGCCGTCGCTTCCTGGAGGAGTGGGGCACGCGCCGGAAATGGTCGCTGGACGAAACCACACCGTTCGAAGCCGTGCGCGTGCTGGATCCCGCGCCGAAGCAAGCCACGTTGGACGAAGCCCGGACCGTGCTCTCACGCGCCTTCCCTGCGTTCGCCCGCATGCAAGTGGCCGAGAGTTGGGGTGGCCTGATCGACGTAACGCCTGATGCGGTGCCGGTAATCGGCGAAGTGGCCGGCGTGCCGGGCTTCTTCCTCGCCACAGGTTTCTCCGGCCATGGTTTCGGCATCGGTCCCGGCGCGGGACGGCTTGCGGCGGACCTGGTCGCGGGTGACACGCCGGTCGTCGATCCTGTACCGTTCCGTTTCAGCAGGTTCACCGAAGGCCGTCGGCAAGCCGCGTAATGTCAACGATCGCACTGACCGCACGCCGGGCCTTGTCGCTGGCCGCGCGCCAACGCGCGCTGTTCGCGGTGCTGTGCTTCGTCTGGGGCACCACATGGCTCGCCATGAAGGTCGGCATCGCAGCCGTGCCGCCAGGTGTGTTTGCCGGCACGCGCTGGACCGTTGCCGGGCTGATGCTGCTGCTGTGGCGCTGGACACGGGGCCAACGTCTGCAGATCCCGATGCGGTTGACCGGACGGCTGTTCGTGGTGGCCGTCCTGATGGTGTCGCTGAACCAGGTGATCCAGCTTTACGGATTGCGCTACGTCACGGCGGGTCTCGCTGCCGTGCTGTCGTGCGCACTGACCCCGATCGCGCTGCTGTGTTTCGCGGTGGCCTTCGGACAGGAGCGCTCGGCGTGGCGCCAACTTGTGGCGATCGCGATCGGTGTGGCTGGCATCATCGTGCTGTTCGGCCCGGCGGCATTCTCCGGCACGCTCGATGTGCGCGAACTGCTCGGTGCCTCGGGCGTGATCATCGGCACCCTGTGCTACTCGGCTGGCTCGGTGATGGCGCGGCCGCTGATGAACTCGTTGGCACCGGCGCAGATGGCGGCCATGACGAACCTGATCGGCGGCGCGCTTTTGCTGGTCGCCTCGATCATCTTCGAACCTGGCGCGCGCGCGGCGCTGATCCATCCATGGGGATGGCATGCCGCGCTGGCCTGGCTCTATCTGCTGCTGCCCGGTTCTATACTGTCCACGGTTATCTACTTCCTGCTGGTGCGCGACTGGGGTGCCAGCCGCACCGGCACCTACGCGTTCGTCTCGCCGGTCGTCGCGGTGGTGATCGGCACCACGCTGTTCAGCGAGAAGCTGGACATCGGCGATGTGGCGGGGATGATACTGATGCTTGGCGCGGCTGCGATCGTCCTGCGGCGAGCCTGACACCGGGCACCCTGCCCATCCATCCCGTCATACCCATACATCGTTCTCGGCAGTCCGTTCACCGCCCGCGTGCCCTGTGTTCAGCACGCCGCGTGGTTCGATGAGCAGCAGCTTCACCTCCCTGTCCGCGCAAGGCTTGTGCTCCACGCCTTTTGGCACGACGAACATTTCGCCTGCGGAGATTTGCACCGCACCATCACGAAAATCGATCCGCAGATCGCCTTCGATCACGATGAACGTCTCGTCGGTGTCCTTGTGGTCATGCCAGACGAAGTCACCTTGGAGCTTCACAACCTTGAACTGATAGTTGTTCATTTCCGCAACGACCTTCGGCCGCCATTGCTCGTCGAACAATCCGAACTTGTGCCTGAAGTTGATCGGTTTGTACCCCACGGGAACCCTCCGTCACGTCACATGCAACACTGCCTTGCCGACGAACTCGCGGGCGAGCAATCGGCGGGCAATGGTCGCGATGTGGGTCCAAGGCGCCTCGATCTCGATATGCGGGCGCAGCGCGCGCCTGGCCACCAATTGCCCGAGCACCCCTAGGCCCTCCGACGCCGGCTCCGTCCACCGCAATTCGTGGAACAGGATAAGGCCATACAACTTCACACCGCCCTGCCTGAAGAAAGCGCCGCTCTCGAACGTCGTCTTCGGCGATTCCGAGACGCCGAAATGCACGCAGGTACCATTACGTTGCAGCATCGTCCGACCACCCGCGTTCCCACCGATGGACCGCTGCCGTCCGGGGCAGCCGCCTCGATCACACCGGCGAAATCCCAGCCCGGGCGGGCGCCGGCGGCGGATTGCGACAATGCATGGTTGACCTCGCCGCGGTTCAGCGAAATGGCAGCGACGCGAACGGTGACGCAGTGACGCGAACGGTGACTTCGCTCGGCGCGGCCGCAGCCAACTCCACGTCACGCAACGCAAGCTTGTCATTATGCGACGGATCGACCACGACGGCGCGAATCGACTGAGACATCGAACATCCCTTGTTCCATTTCAATCACCGCCGGTCATCGTCCCTTGAAGCGCGGCTTGCGACGTTCGCGCCAAGCCTGGTGCGCCTCCTGCTTATCGTCCGTCAGCTCCAGCATGGCGAAGCGGTACAGATCGCCCAGCACGGCATCCGACAGCGGCACATCCATCCCGCGATTCAGCGACTCCTTCACCAGCCGCGTCGCCAGCGGCGGCAGCGATGCAATGTGTTCCGCGACATCCATCGCGCGCGCCATCAATTCATCATGCGGCACCAGCCACTGCGCCAAACCGATGCGATACGCTTCCTCGGCCGTCAGCGGAAATCCGAACGCCGCGCGCATCGCGAGCCCCTTGCCGACCCAGCGCGCCAGTCGCACCGCGCCGCCTTGCGCGGGGATAATCCCCAGGCCGCTCTGCGGCAGGCGCCATTCGGCGCGATCGGAGGCGACGATCATGTCGCAGCAATACGTAACGATGCAGCCGATGCCGACCGCGTAGCCATTCACCGCGGCAATGATCGGCTTGGCGAAATCGGTCAGCATCGGAATCGGATGCGTGCGCCGTCGGTTAGGCAACGCCTCGATGAAATCGGCAACCGAGTCCATCGTGTGGGTGCGCGGGTTCTTCAGGTCGGCACCCGCGCTGAACGAACCGCCGCGGTCGTCGCCGGTCAGGATGACGCAGCGGATGTCGCGGTCATCCTCCAGTTCCGTCAGGTGCTGTGGCA
>DATKFJ010000352.1:0-12084 GCA_035511435.1 Acetobacteraceae bacterium
CCGGTGAGATGGGCGTCGTGCTTCATCGCCAGGGCAGCGGCCATCGCCAAACGGACGGCGCTGCGCGGCGTGACGTCCAGATGCACCAGGATGTCCTTCAGAGCCATCGGTCATTCCTCCCTGTGGCTACGGTCCGGGCAGCGTATACTCGTTCGCGCGGCCGGACGAATTTATCCGGATCAGACGCTGACGCGACCAGCCGCGGACGCGCCTGCAGGGCGCAGCGCTGGCTATTGCAGGGGGACGCGAATGGTCAGACCGGGGGTCTGGATCGGACGCTTATCCTCGGTGGTTTCATACTGCGAGCCCGGGCCATAGCCGAGACTTTGGTCGGTTCGGCGGATGCGGAAGTTGCTGACGCTGAACTGCGCGCCTTGCGGCTCCAAGACCAATGGTCCGGTTATATCCCGATTCGGCATTGGGGCCGATTGATCCATTGGCGGATGGGGTGGCGGAATTGGCGGTACTGGCAAGGCAGGGGTCGGACGGGCTGCGGTGGTGGCGAAAAGGATGAGAACGATCCAGCCTGCGCGTGTCACGCCGCAGTCCGCGCGCGTCACGTCGCAGGCCCGGCGCCGGGCGCGGTTGGCGGTATGGTGCCGCGGGCGTCACTCGCCGGATTGCCCGCGGGTCTGCCAAGCGGGCCAGGGCCTGCCTTTCGCCATGCGTCGAGCGCCCAGTGCACCGACGGAAAGGCGATCCGGTCACGCGGGATCTGCTGCCAGGGGAACAACGCCACCTCCAGGCTCTCTGGTCCGGCGGCGAAGCGCGGCGCGCCGGGCGCGGCGAAACCACCGCGGAAGATCACCTGGACCTGACCAATACGGCTGATGCTGAACACGCCAAGGATGCCATCGAGCACGATGTCGGCCTGGGCTTCCTCGCGGGCTTCGCGCGCCGCGCCTTCCTCGAGCGTCTCGCCGAGTTCCAGGTAACCGGCGGGGAGGGTCCAGAAGCCGACGCGTGGTTCGATGGCGCGGCGGCACATCAGAACGGCGCCGTCAGCGGTGATGACCGAGCCGACCACGACTTTCGGGTTTTCATAGGCGATGTAGCCGCAATCGGCGCAGATCAGGCGCTCGCGATTATCCTCTTCAGGGATGCGGCGGACGAATCCGGACATGAGCGAAACGTGGCGTGTTTGCCGAGCCGGATCAATCCCTGTGCCAGGGTAATCCCAATTGGCGACCGCGCGGCCTGGCCTGCGTGGCCCAGAGGTGCGTGGGTTGGCGCGCGTGGGCCAGGCGTCGTTTGGCAGTGATCAAGCTTCGGCAGCTATCAAGCCTGCCGTCGATCACGCGGAACCGCGTGCCGCGGTTAGACAGACAGATCGAGCAGCGACCCGCGCGGAAGAATCCGGTTCGACGAACCGCCGCCGTCCCGGCCGGAAGGTGCGGCGGCCAGAGGCGTTGTCGGCGATGCCGATTGCGATTGAACGGTGGTCAGCGCACGAATGCTCTGGACCGGGCGCGCCTGGGCCATGCCGGACTGGGCAATGCCGGCGGGGACGTTTGAAAGACTGCTCGGGGACAACATGCGGATCATCATCAAGTACCGGTGTTAAGATCGGCTGAACAATGCGCCTGAATCAGCGGCGGCTCAAACCATTTCGATGTTCAAAGCTTCCCGCAGCGCCGCGCCGGCGCGAAATACTTCGGCCTCCAGCTCATCGGCCATCGCGGCAGCCGCGTGCGGGTCTTCCCGGACGATTTGCATGAGCAACCGCATGCGGGCTTCCAGCGCCGCCATGCCGTATTCGGCGGCCATGCCTGCCACGGCATGCGCGTGTTCGATGATCAGCCCCGCCGTCTCCTGTTGCAGGGCGTCCTGCAACATCACGACCCGTTCGGACAGGTCGATCAGGCAGTCCTCGACCAGACTTGCCAGCGTATCGGGTGGCAGAGTCGCGCGAAGATCCGCCACCCGCGAGGCCGACAGGATCGGCGACGGCAGCGACGCTGTCACTATGGCGACGGCCTGCGGCTGCCTGTGCTCGGGCCAATGCGGCCAAACGTGGCGTGCAATCGCGTCCAGCAGTTCCTGCAGGGACACCGGCTTTCCCAGCATCTCGTTCATCCCGGCCGATGCGCAGAGCGCCTGATCCTCCGGACAGACATTCGCGGTCAACGCCACGATCGGCACTGTGGCGGCAGGACCCGTCGTGCCACGGATCTGCCGCGCGGTGTCGAAGCCGCTCATGCCCGGCATGAAGATATCCATGAAGATCAGGTCATAGGGCTGGCTCGCGACGGCGGCGATCGCCTCCTGCGCGTTGCCGGCGATATCGACCAGGTGACCTTCGCGCCGCAGCAGCGTCGAGGTGACAAGCTGGTTGGCGAGGATGTCTTCGACCAGCAGGATCCGTGTGCGCGGCAGCCAGCGCCGCGATTGCACTTCGGGACGCGCCGGCGCCATGGTCGCTTCGGTCGGCAATGGCTTGATCGGCAGCACGAGCCAGAATTCGTTGCCAGCATCACGGCCACCGAACGTCCACACGGAGCAGCCGATCTCACCGCCCATCAGTGCGACAAGATGTTCGCAGATCGCCAGACCCAGACCGCTGCCGGCGGCGGCATCGTCGCCACCACGTTCGAGCCGGACAAACGCGTGGAACAATCGCGCCCGATCCGGCTCGGGGATCACCGGCCCGCGATCGCGCACGGCCAGGCGCAGCGTTGTCCTGCCGCCCTCGCGGCGTGTTTCCGCCAACACCCTCACCTCGCCGGCGGCAGCGAACTTGATCGCATTGGACAGTAGGTTGATCAGCACCTGACGGACCCGAACGGGATCCTCGTAGAGTTCATCCGGGACACCCTGCGCGATCGAGCAGCGCAGGGCGATCCGGCGTTCCATGGCCTGGCCGCCGAACATCGCGAGCACGCTGTCTATCAGCGGACGCAGCGCGAAGGTGCTGGGACGCAGCGCAAGCTGGCCGGCTTCCATCCGCGACATTTCCAGGATGTCGTTGATCAGGGCCATCAACGCATCGCCGGATTGGCGAGCCATGTCGAGCAGCACCTGCTGCGTTGCGGTCACCCCACCGTCGGCGAGCAGGGTGAGGCTGCTCAGCAGGGCATTGAGCGGCGTGCGGATCTCGTGGCTGACAATCGCGACGAAGCGCGACATTGCCTGGGTGGCGGCTTCGGCGAGGGCATTGGCCTCACGCAGCGCGTTCTCGGAATGCTTGCGCACCGTGATCTCGCTGTACAGCGTGACGAAGCCGCCGTCGGGCAGGCGGTTGCGCCGCAGCTCCACCACAGTTCCGTCCGGCCGCGTGCGCTCGGTGATATCGGCAAAGTTTCCGGCGCGAAGGGCTGCCATGCGCCGCGCGACTTCAGCCTCGATATCGACGGCGCCGAACTGACCGGACGTCGCCTGGGCGCGCAGAATGTCTTCCATCGGCAGGCCGACGCGCAGGAGCCCCTCGGGCAGACCGGCGATCTCCGGAAAGCGCGGATTCCATTCGACCAGTTGGAGATGGCCATCGACCATGGCGACGCCATCCGACATCCCGGCGAGAGTCGCCTCGAGCTGAGCCGTCTTGTCGTCCGCCCGTGCCTTGGCGATTTGCAGCTTGCTGTTGGTGCCGGCAAGCATGGCCCGATCGTGCATCAGTGCGGCCTGCCGGCGGCGCGCGGCATGGGTGGCATGCAGCAGGATCGCCGCCAGCGAGACCAGCAGGACGGTGATGCCCGCGGCGAAGATTATGGCGGCGCTCTCCCACGCGTCCGTGGCCTGCATCGCCTCCGCCTTGTCGACGGCGACCACGACGGCCACGTCGCGGTCGGCGACGCGGTGGAAATCGTGGACACGCTCGACACCGTCGAGCGCGGACCGGCCGACCCAGACAGCGTCAGGATCGGCCTGCAACGCCTTGAACATGTCGCTGCCGGCGATGCTCGAGCCCGGATCGACCGGGTTCGTGCCCTCGGCAACCCGCACCAAGCCGTCCTGCAGCCCGATCAGTGCGACGATACCGTGCCTGCCGATATTCGCCATCTGGTAGAAGCTGCCGACCGCGGTGATGCGCAGGCTGGCGACAATGACTCCGGCGAACGAACCGTCCGGATGGTGCAACTGGCGCGCCAGGTTCATGTGCCATTCGCGAACCAGGGCGCCCATTGTGCTCGGGCCGACGAACATACGTCCGTCGTCGAAAATACGCCCGGACTCATAGCGGAAGTAGTCTCTGTTTCTGACTGAGGTGCCGACCAGTTCGGGTACCGTACCGCCTTCCACGACGCCGTGGTCGTCGACGATGAACACGGCTGGACTGATCTCGTTGAGCAGCACAAGCTGGTCCCGCAAGTCCAGCATGTTGAAATGGGCGGGGTCGGCTTGCCAGGCATGCGCGACGAGCCGCAGCGTCTGGTCGACTTCGAGAAACTGACGCTGCAGTTGGTCTTCGAACATCTGCGCCTGGTTCGTCACACTGGCGGCCACCCGAGCCTCCGCCTCGGCTCGCTGGGTGCGGATGGCGGTGAACGTGCCCACCCAGGTCAGCGCAATCAGGGTCACCGTGGCGGCGAGGATGCCAACCAACCCGAGGGCCTGGTTGCCGCTCCTGAGGTTCATCCTCCCGCCACGCCCGAAACCAGCCGGGTCCTGCTCAAGGGTCGCCACCATATGATCGGTTGAAGCAGCGAAGCAGCGCACAGCCGTCGCGGTCCCTCAATAACGCTTGCGTGAGGGAAAATACAACTACCGGTCGCGTGAAGAGGCGGCATTCGTCGCGGGAGCAGGCGACGTTGGTCGCAGGGCCGGTCGGCATTGGTCGCGGGAGCAGGTGCCGTTGGTCGGAGGAACAGGCGGCATTGGTCGCGGGAGCGGCCGGCGTTCATCACGCGGGCACGCCGACGGCTTGCTCCATGCCCGAACCGATGCGAATGTCCGGCCGCTTGCGGGACGGGCGGACAGCGTGAATGCCGGCCGCTCCGCGTTGCGCAACTCTTTATGGCCCAGAACTTCAAGGCAGGGACAGGATGGCGAAGATCAAGGTGAAAACTCCCGTCGTCGAGCTCGACGGGGACGAAATGACCCGCATCATCTGGGGGTTTATCAAGGACAAGCTGATCCTGCCCTATCTCGACATCGATTTGAAATATTTCGATCTGGGGATAGAATATCGCGACCAGACCGACGACCAGGTGACGGTGGATGCGGCACTTGCCATCCGGCAGTACGGGGTCGGCGTGAAGTGCGCGACCATCACGCCGGACGAGGCTCGGGTGCGGGAGTTCGATCTGAAGCGGATGTATCGCAGTCCGAACGGCACCATCCGCAACATCCTGGATGGCACGATCTTCCGCGAGCCGATCATCTGCCAGAACGTTCCCCGGCTGGTGCCGCACTGGACGCAGCCGATCGTGATCGGCCGCCATGCTTATGGTGACATCTACCGCGCGACGGAGATGAAGATCCCCGGCCCGGGCAAGGTCACCCTGAGCTACCAGCCCGCGGGCGGCGGGCCGGCCGAGACGCTCGAGGTGCATGACTTCAAGGGCGCCGGCGTGACCATGGCGATGCATAACACAAAAGAGAGCATCGAGGGTTTCGCGCGCGCTTCATTCAACTACGCGCTGCAACGTGGCTGGCCGCTGTACTTCTCGACCAAGAATACCATCCTGAAGGCCTATGACGGCTACTTCATGGATACCTTCCAGCGCATCTACGAGACCGAATTCAAGGCCGAGATGGACAAGCGCAAGCTGACCTATGAGCACCGGCTGATCGACGACATGGTGGCGTGTGCGCTGAAGTGGAACGGCGGGTACGTGTGGGCCTGCAAGAACTACGACGGCGATGTGCAGTCGGACACCCTGGCGCAGGGCTTCGGCTCGTTGGGATTGATGACCAGCGTGCTGCTGTCGCCCGATGGCAAGTCGGTGGAGAGCGAGGCGGCGCACGGCACCGTCACGCGCCATTACCGCCAGCACCAGAAGGGCCAGCAGACCTCGACCAACCCGATCGCCTCGATCTTTGCCTGGACCCGCGGGCTGATCTATCGCGGCAAGTTCGACAACACGCCGGACGTGACGAAGTTCGCCGAAACGCTGGAGAAGGTCTGCGTCGGGACGGTGGAGTCCGGGTTCATGACGCGTGACCTGGCGATACTGATCGGGCCGGATCAGAAATGGCTGAACACGCAGGACTTCCTGGCCAAGCTGGACGACAATCTGAAGGCGGCGATGGGGTAGGTTTTATCGCTGGCGTTACTTGCCGAAGGCAGCAAGACTGAAGAAAGCAAGCAAGTCTTTGGCACAGATTTGCACTGATTAAGGCAGGGATTTTCACAGAAAGACAGAAAGAAAGACTTTTTTTGCGCTTCGCGCGAAGCGCAAAATACTTTTCTGTGAAAATCCCTGCTTAATCTGTGTAAATCTGTGCCAAAGACTTGCTTGCTTACTGGCCGGAGACCGCGAGCACCTTGCATCGCCGCCCGCGCGGCAACTGGTGCGTCAGAAAATGATGCCAGGCAGCCCCGGCCCCTGCCCCGGTTCCCGCCATTGCGCAAATCCGCTTCCTCCCCAACTGTGCGCCCGACACATCCGGGAGGGATCGCCATGAATGACGTGCCTGAAATGAATGTCCTGCGGCGCTATCCGCTGGCGCGGCGGGGCTTCGTGATGACCAGCCTGATCAGCGGCTTCAGCCTTGCCACCCAGGTGGTCGAGG
The DNA here is from genome assembly GCA_035511435.1 of Acetobacteraceae bacterium. GTDB lineage: Bacteria > Pseudomonadota > Alphaproteobacteria > Acetobacterales > Acetobacteraceae > JAMXLO01. Next base: position 6,676 of record DATKFJ010000352.1, read on the forward strand.
CGCAGGCGATCCATACCGACGACACCGGCCTCGATGCCGGCGAAGTGCAGATCCCGGTGAAGGACGGCCAATTGCCTGCGTATTTCGCGCGGCCCGCCAAAGGCACAGGCTTTCCGATCATCCTGGTGAACGAGGAGGTATTCGGCGTCACCGAGTATATCAAGGATGTCTGCCGTCGCTTGGCCAAGCTGGGCTACATGGCCGTGGCGCCCGAGGTCTACGCGCGCATCGCGGACCTTTCGAAAATCAGCGACATGACGCAGATCATGGCCGTGGTAAGCGCCAAGCCGGACGCCGAGTTGATGAGCGATCTCGATTCGACCATGGCCTGGGCGGCGCACAACAAGGGGAATGCAGCTCGCATCGGGGAGATCGGCTTCTGCCGGGGCGGTCGTACGGTGTGGCTGTACGCCACGCACAATCCACGGCTGAAGGCGGCTGTCGCCTTCTACGGCGTGCTCGGCGGCAACCGCACGGCGATCCAGCCGAAAACCGCGCTTGACGTTGCCGATCAGATAGAGTGCCCGCTGCTTGGCCTGTATGGCGGACAGGACCAGAGCATGCCGGCCGACGTCGTGCACCAGGCGGAAGCGAAGGCGAAGGCGGCGCACAAAACCGTGGATATCATCATCTACCCCGATGCGCCGCACGGCTTCCATGCCGATTACCGGCCGAGTTACCGTCCGGCCGATGCCGAGGATGCGTGGAACAAGGCGATCGCCTGGTTCAAGCGCTACGGGCTGGCACCCAAGGCCTGAAACCGCGGCTGCTGGCCGCGCACCGGCGACGCGCCGGGCAGCGCCAGCCACACGCGACGCAGGCACAGCACCAGGACCATGCAGGTGATCATGGGCCCGAGCGGCAGGTGGAAGGTCTGGCCGGCGCACCAGGTCAGCAGCGACATCGGATAGACGGCGAGCAGGACCAGCTTTTCCCAGGGGAGGAAGCCGCTTTCGCGGGCCTCGCGCACCAGCCAGCCGATTGCCACCAGCACCAGCAGCTTGTCGTACAGCAGGCATAGCGGCACGGCGAGCAGTGTGGCGGAGAGCAGCGATGCGGCGCGCATGTTGCGGCTCACGCTGCGGCTCACGTTGCGGCGCCAGAGCAGCGCGATCAGCAGCGCCATGACCATGGCGGCTGCGCCCTGAATGCCGTACGCGGGCCACGGCGCGAAGCCCAGCAACCGTGCCGCGCCATACGGCGTGACGATGCCGGCGAAGTCGATTGCGCCGGAATTGTAGACATCGCCTGAGTGGACGAAGGCCACGAGGTAGGCGTGCCAGGTCTGCCAGCCGAACAGGGCGATCGAAATGCCGACCAGCCAGGCGATGGTCGCGGTGGCCGCGGCGAACGCGGTCCAACGCCGGCCGGCGATCAGGGCACCGGGCACCAGCAGGCCGAAGTGCGGCTTGTAGCAGAGCGCACCCAACAGGATGCCGGCGCCGATGGGGCGTTTATCCACCAGCAATGTGAAGCCGCCGAACAGCGCCGCGGTGAGGAATGCGTTCTGCCCCAGGCCGAATGTCCAGAATACCGCGGGGAAGGCGAGCAACGGCGCCAGCCAGCCGGCGCCACGCTCACGCAGGACGCGGCGCATCGTGACTATGAACAGCCCGAGGGTGCACACCTGGAACACGGCGAAGGCGATTACGTACGGCATCGAAGCGAGCCCGGCGCACAGGATCAGATAGACCGGAGGATAAAAGAAGTATTGGTGCGGCGCGCCTGGGTCTGTTGTCTGCTGCTGGGCGAGGTAGTGCGCGGCCTGGTCATAGGCGAGCTGCGGCGTTCCAGCGAGCGCCAATTTGCCGGCTGCGTAGAAGCTGACGAAATCCGATGCCGGCGGCGTACGGACCGGAACGAACACGCCGTGCTGCCATAGTGCCAGGAACAGCAGCAGCAGCAGTTCCTCGAGGAACAGCACGAGGCCCCAGGCGATGACGCGGTCACGCGTAAGCCAATCGGCCTGCCGGAGCATCTCGATCAGGCGCGTCATGACGACTTTGGCCGGGGTCATGGCCGCCGGTATATGCCGCCGTGGCTTGTAAAAGCGTTTCAGTCGGGTGGGGTGGGTGCGGCCACTGGTGACGGCGGGGCGGGGGGCGGCGATGGGTTGCGGCGGGGGCGATCAGTCGCCGTGCACGATCCTGTGGTAGCCGCGGGCGTAATAGATCAGCCCGTCGTGGACGGTGCCGACCTCCACCGCTTCGACGCTGCAGATGAACACGTCATGCGTGCCGACCTCGACGATCTGCGTGATGCGGCAATCGAATGCCACAAGGGCGCCGTCGAGCACCGGCGCACCGGTGAGCAACGGGTGCCAGGTGGCGCCGGCGAACCGCGCCTCCATGGTGTGTTCGGTCATGCCGGCGAACACCGGCGACAGTTCCTCGTGCGCGCCGGCCAGGGTGTTGACGCACAGCACGGCGTTGGCCTTCATGGCGGGATAGGAGTCATTGGTGCGGTTGGCGCAGACCAGCAAGGTGGGCGGCGTGTCGGTGACGCTGCACACGGCCGAGGCGGTGAAACCGGCGCGGCCACCGGGACCATCGGTGGTGATCACGTTCACCGCGGCGCCGAGACGCGCCATTGCCTCGCGATAGGCCTGCTTCTCGACTGCCACGTTTCGCTCCATCCCAGGCTGCGTGTGGGCGCGACTATGGCGCCATCGTTCGGCTGAGGACAGGGGCGGTGGCGGGCATCCGGCGGCGGCAAGCGAGGTCTTTGCGCATGCGACGACGTGGCGCGGGAAAGCGCGGCGAGGATTATTTGCCTTAACTTCATTAAGAGAACGCCGCCAGGTTTGCGGTAGCAGTATTTTTTCCTATTCCATTCCGCCAGGAATCCTACGACACTACGGCCTTCGTCGATTCGCCTGGCGTCGCACGGGACACGCACAACGAGGAGCGCGTGCATTGAAGCATGACGACATCTGGCGGGCGCTGGACACGCTGGCGGCCGAGAATGGCCTGTCGGCGTCGGGGCTGGCGCGCCGGTCAGGGCTGGACCCGACCACGTTCAATCCGTCGAAACGCCGGATGCCGGACGGCCGCGCCCGCTGGCCGAGCACCGAAAGTGTGGCGAAGGTACTGGACGCAACCGGCGCCAGCCTGGAGGCCTTCACCGCGCTGGTGTCGGGCGCGCGCGCACTGGCGAGCAACGGCGCCAACCGCAGTGCCACCAGGCGCATTCCGCTGATCGGCTTTGCGCAGGCCGGCAGCGATGGTTTCTTCGACGACGGCGGCTATCCGGTCGGCGGCGGCTGGGATGAGGTGACGCTGCCGGAGATCGGGGATCCGAACGCCTACGCGCTGGAAATCAGCGGCGATTCCATGGAGCCGGTGTTCCGTGACGGCGATATGGTGATCGTGTCGCCGTCGGCACCGATCCGGCGCGGTGACCGTGTCGTGGTGCGGACGGCTCGCGGCGAGGTGATGACCAAGCAGCTCGCCCGCCGATCGGCGCGCCGGATCGAGCTTCGCAGCCTCAATCCGGCGCACCAGGATTACATTTTTGACTTGGTCGAGGTGGCTTGGATGCATCGTGTTATCTGGGCGAGCCAATAATCGGAAGAATTTTTCCACGCGGGAATTTCCTTTGACGGCGCCCCCTGGCTGCGTCTCAAGATGCTCCGCGCGGGGCGCCCTGGCGTTCCGTCAAACGTGGACACGACGTCATGCGCCTGGTTGCCTGGTTATTCGCGATCGTTCTCGCCGCAACGCCGGTGGCCCATGCCACTGACAGCGTGGACCTCACGCTCGTGCTGGTGTCCGATGTTTCGCGGAGCATCGATGACTCGGAGTTCCAGCTGGAGAAGGAGGGATATGCCGCGGCCTTCAGGTCCAAGCCGGTGATCGACGCGATCCAGGGTGGCAGCACCGGTTCAATCGCCGTCGCCTATGTCGAATTCGCCTCCAGTTTCGAGGTGAAGACGGTGCTGGACTGGGAGATGGTCCGCGATCAGGCGTCCGCTCAGGCGTTCGCAGACAAGCTGCTTGCGGCGCCACGCTCCTACTGGGGGCGCACGGCGATCAGCGCTGGGGTGGACCGTGCGGTGCAGTTGCTGGCGGAGAGCGGCTACGACGCGCCGCGCCACGTGATCGACGTGTGCGGCGACGGGACCAACAATGCCGGCCGCGACGTCAGCGATGCGCGCGACGATGCGCTGAAGGCCGGCATCACGATCAACGGCCTGGCGATCATCAACGATCATCCGGTGTCGTGGACCTATGCGCATGTCCAGCCGCCGGGCGGACTGGCGCACTACTATCGGGAGAACGTCACCGGCGGAGCCGGCAGTTTCGTGCTGGAAGTGCATGACTTTCACGCCTTCGGTGAGGCCATGACGCGCAAGCTGGTGACCGAAATCGCGGCCAACGCGGCGCAGCGCGATCTGGCTGCCGCCCCCTGAGGGGACAGGTGCTGGGGACGGGTGCTGGGGACGGGTGCTGGCAGCGAAGCCGGCGCGTAGTAACATGGCCGGCTTCGGGGAAGACAGGGGAAGTCCATGGGTCTGCTGATCGACGGCGTCTGGCAAGAGCAGGAGCCTGCCGCGACCAGGGCGGAGGCGGCGAAGGGCGACGGCGCAAAGGCGGACGCCGCAAAGGCCGCGGGTCGTTACGAGCGCGCGGACACTGTGTTTCGCAACTGGGTGACGCCGGACGGGCGGCCGGGCCCGACCGGCAGCGACGGCTACTCGGCTGCGGCCAGCCGCTACCATCTGTATGTGTCCCTGGCGTGCCCGTGGGCGCATCGCGCGCTGATCATGCGGGCGCTGAAGGGGCTGGAGCAGATCATTCCGGTATCGGTGACGCATTGGCTGATGGCCGAGCAGGGCTGGAGCTTCACGCCGGGCGAGGGCGTGATCCCTGATCCGCTGTTCAACAGCCGGTATCTGCATGAGATCTATACCCGCGCCGATGCGCATTATACCGGCCGTGTCACGGTGCCTGTGCTGTGGGACCAGCACACGCAGACCATTGTCAACAACGAATCATCCGAGATCATCCGGATGTTCTCCAGCGCGTTCGATGGCGTGGGTGCCAGGCCGGGTGATTATTACCCGAAGGACCGGCGCGAGGAGATCGATACGCTGAACGCTCGTATATACGATACCGTCAACAATGGTGTCTACAAGGCGGGCTTTGCCACGACGCAGGCGGCGTACGAGGAAGCGGTCGTGCCGTTATTCGATACGCTGGATTTTCTGGAGGAACGGCTGTCGCAGTCGCGCTTCCTGTGCGATGACACGCTGACCGAGGCGGACATCAGGTTGTTCACCACATTGGTGCGCTTCGATGCCGTCTACAACGGCCACTTCAAATGCAATATCCGCCGGGTGATCGACTACAAGAATCTCTGGGCCTATACGCGCGACATCTACCAGATTCCGGGGGTCGCCGCGACGGT
>DATKFJ010000353.1:0-19033 GCA_035511435.1 Acetobacteraceae bacterium
AAGGTCGCATTGTCGCTGCTGGTGATCGGCGCGGTGCCGGTCGGCCTGTATGTGTTGCGCAACGCCGCCGCGCGGGTCACCCGCGGCGAGTGGCTGCTGCAGGGTGAGGAGGTCTCCGCGGTCGGTGCCATCGCTGATCGCTGCATGGAAGCGCTGGTGGTGGTCGCAGCCGCCTTCGCACTGATAGAAATCTGGCAGATCGACATGGCCTCGGTCGCGAGCAGCGAGACGACGATGACGCGGCTCGGGCGGGGCACGTTCGAGGCGCTTGTGATCCTACTCGGCGCCGATCTGCTGTGGCTGGTGTTGCGTGCGGTGATCGATCTGCGGCTGACTGGCGCGATCTTGCCGATCGACGATCTCGACGATGAGGGACTACGAAGGCGCGCGCGCATCCGCACCCTGCTGCCGGTACTGCGGAACTTCCTGTTCATCTTCGTGCTGATCATCGCCTCATTGAGCGCGCTGGCAGCGATGGGGCTGCAGATAGGGCCGCTGCTGGCCGGCGCCGGCGTCGTCGGGATCGCGGTTGGGTTCGGCGCCCAGACGCTGGTGCGCGATGTGCTGTCCGGGGTGTTCTTTTTGCTCGACGACGCGTTCCGTGTGGGCGAGTTGATCGAGAGTGGTGGGATCAGTGGCACGGTCGAAACGTTCTCGCTCCGCTCGGTCAAGCTGCGGCACTACAAGGGACCGCTGCACACCGTGCCGTTCGGCGATCTGAAGGCGATCACCAATTACTCGCGCGACTGGGTCAACGAAGTATTGGACGTGACCGTCGTCTACGAGGCCGATCTCGAACGGGTGGAGCGGGCGATCGAACAGGTCTCCGGCGAAGTAATGCAGGACCTGTCGCTCGCCAGCGGGGTCATCACTGCACCAATGTCGATCGGCGTGACCGCAATGGGTGTCGACGGGATCCATGTCGGGATCATCGTGCGCACCCGGCCGGGCCAGCAGTTCAAGGTGCGTGCGATGATGTTCAGGCGGTTGAAATCAGCGTTCGATGCGGACGGGATACGGTTTTCCGATCAAACCCGCACGCGTTTCGCCGACCCGCCTGAGTGAGCACGGTTTACCTGGTTTGTGTCGGATGGCGGAAGTTGCTCAACCGCACGACAAAGAGCGGTGCGGCCCGTCTACATATTGATGAGCGCGTTTCGTGCGGCACCTCGGTTGAAGCCGACCTCCACCCGCCGAAGCGTTGTCCGCCGCCGGTCCTGATCCGGCGTTCGCCAGACCGGGCGGCACCGAGCCTTGGGCGCCGTGAACAGTCTCATCGGGTGGCAGGCACGGCGACCTTGCGTTCCAGCCCGTGGCGTCCCGCGGGGTTTTGATCCGAGCGGCATGCCTTAGGCGGCGCTTGGGCTTTTTCGCGACCCCGGAAATGGCGGAGACAATTCCTCTGGCGGGACACTGGAGCAGGGAAAGCAACTGGGATCCAACATTCTCTGTGCGCCGGAGACCGGCAGAAGGTCGCGGACGGGCGCCGGGTGACCCGCGCCTGGAATTCCGAGGAGCCGGGATGCCCGCCAGATGGCTGAGTTCGCCGGCTCCCGCTTGGCAGTGGCCTGCCTCACGCCCGCCTGCCACGGTGACGGACGCACAACAACCGCGCAGGTCGATCAGACGGTGCGCGGCGATTAAGCAGATAGCCGCCATGCGGCGGCAGGGCTGGACGCGCGACGCGGCGCAAGGGACATTAGCTGCCAATGCCTGGCTCGATCGAAAGTAAGCACCACCGCGCGGTGGTCGGCGTGGACGTTGGCGGTACATTCACCGACTTCGTCGCCACACTGAGCGATGGCCGACTGGCGCATCACAAGGAACCGAGTACGCCGCACGATCCCGCTCTGGCGGTCGGCCGTGGACTGCGAGCGCTGGCTGAGCGTTATCCACAATTCGCGCTCAGCGGTGGACTGCTGGTGCACGGCACCACGATCGCGCTGAATGCAGTTCTGCAGCGCAAGGTTGCGCGCGTCGCGCTGGTCGTTTCGCGCGGCACGCGCGACGTGCTGGAGATCGCACGTTGCCGCATGCCGTCCTCCTTCGACTTCCACGTCAGCAAGGAAGAACCGCTGATCGCGCGTGAGCGCGTCATCGAGATCGACGCTCGCATCGCCGCCGATGGGAGCGTGATGGCGCAGCCGGACGAGGCACAGATCGAAGATATGTGCCGGCAGATTGCAACGATGGACGTGCAGGCAGTTGCGGTGATGCTGCTGCATTCGTATCTCGCACCAGCGCTCGAGGACAGCGTCGCGTCGTCCATCGCGGCGCGGCTGCCGAAGCTGCTGGTGAGCCGGTCGGCCCAGGTCTGGCCGGAGATCCGCGAATACGAACGCGCAGTGGCGGTCTGTCTGAACGCACAGATACATCCGCTGATGGATCGGTATCTCGCGCAACTATCCGATATCCTTGCCGCCACGCAGCCGCCGCCGACGCTGCTGCTCAGTACTTCATCCGGCGGCAGCCTCAGCCTGCGCAGCGCGCGCGAGCGGCCGATCGAAACACTGCTGTCAGGACCGGCATCCGGCGTGATGGCGGCGGTGCATTTGATGCGGCTGGCCGACATGCCCTTCGCCGTAACGTTCGACATGGGCGGCACGAGCGCCGACATGGCCGTGCTGACCGAAGGCAAGGTGACGTTCACCACCACGGCACGGGTCGGCGGCTTGCCACTGATGATGCCGGTGGTCAGTGTCAACAGCATCGGCGCCGGCGGTGGTTCGATCGTTTCCGTGGACACCGAGGGTGTGATCAAGGTCGGCCCGGAAAGTGCGGGCGCGCGACCCGGCCCGGTGGCATTCGGCTTCGGCGGCACGCAGCCTACGGTAACCGACTGCTACGTCGTGCTCGGACTGATCGACCCCGGCGCTTTCCTCGGCGGACGACTGACGCTCGACCGTGCCGCGGCCGAAGCAGCGCTGGTGCCGATAGCTGAGCGGATTGGGGTGCCAACCGTGGCGCACGCCGCCGAGGCAGCGCTGAAAGTGGCGACCGCGCGGATGGCGGCGGAGCTGTTCAAGTTGCTGGCCCAGCAGGGCCTCGAGCCGGCGCGCTACGTGTTGGTGCCGTTCGGTGGCGCCGGCCCCACGCATGCGGTGCGCTTGGTCGAGGAGGCCGGGTTGCTTGGTGCCGCAGTACCGCCGGCCGCGGCGACGTTCTGCGCGCTGGGCGCCGCGCTGGCGGATGTGCGGCGGGACTTCGTGCGCAGCTTCCGCCCGGTGCGGCTGGCGACGCTGGGGCGCACGCTGTGGGACACCTGGTCGACACTCGAAGCTGAAGCGCGGGACTGGCTGGCACAGGAGAACGTGCCACTGATCGGACACCAGCTCAGCTACGCGATCGACATGCGCTACGCCGGCCAGTCGCACAATCTGGAGGTCGTGGTTCCGGCGTCGGTGCGGCAGGAGCAAAGCGTGCACGGCGTCGCCGAAGCGTTCCACACGCTGCATGAAAGCATTTACGATTTCCGTGAGGACGACGCTGCGGTGGAAATCGTTACCCAGCGGCTCAGCATACGCGGCCAAATGCCGCCAATCGACCTGCCTGCGATCGAGGAAGGACAGCCACCGGTCCGCGCATCGTCCAGGCCGGTGTTCAACGACGGGGCATGGCTCGACGCCGCGGTGTACACGCGCGACGGGCTGAGTCTTGGCACCCGCCTCGAAGGACCGGCGATCATCGAACAGGAAGACACGACAACCTGGCTGCCGCCCGGTTGGTGCGTTGCCGTCGATCGCACGGGTGTGCTCCTGATCAGCCGGAGTGACGCGCATGCAGCTTGATCCCGTCACACTGGAGATCCTGGCAACCAAACTTGCGGCCGCGGCCGAGGAGATGGGCTTCGCGCTACAGCGCTCCGGCCGCACGCTTTATGTGAAGGAGACCGAGGATTTCGGTACCGGCCTCACCGATCTGCGGGGCAAGATCTTCGCCTATCCGAACGGTGTCGGTGTCACCGGCTTCATTGATCTCGATTGCCGCACCACGATCGAGGCGGTTGGCGCATTGCAGCCGGGCGACGTGATCGTCACCAACCATCCTTTCTTGTCTGGTGGGCTGGCGACGCATCTGCCGGATATCCACCTGATGAAGCCGATTTTCCATGACGGCCGCATCGTCTGTTACGGCTGGACCTTCGTGCATTCGGCGGATGTCGGCGGCCGGGTACCCTCCAGCATCTCTCCCAGCAACAGCGAGATCTATCAGGAAGGCCTGATGATCCCGCCCGTGAAGCTGGTGCGGCAGGGCGAGCTGAACCTGGACGTGCTGGCATTCATCCGCGCCAACTGTCGCACGGCCGAAGAGAATGTCGGCGACATCAAGGCGATGCTGGCGGCGCTCAGCGTCGGCGAACGGCGCGTCGCGCGAATCATCGGCCAGCACGGCGTTGATGTGTTCACCGCGGCGACAGCCGATGTCATCGCCTATTCGGCGGCGAAGGCGCGCGCGGCATACCGCTCCATTCCGGACGGCACATACGAGTTCTGGGACTACCTCGACGATGAGCTGGTGTCGCCGGTCCCGGTTCGGATTCGCGCCGCACTGACCGTGAGGGATGGGCTGCTGCATCTCGATTTCACCGGCACCGATCCGCAGATTGCCGCAGCTTTCAACATGCCGACTGCTGGAACGCGACACACCTGGCTGTCGCTGCGGATCGCAAAATACGCCCTTACCCGCGACCGTACGGTGCCGCTGAATTCTGGCATCTTTGATCCGCTGACTGTGACGATCCCGTCCGGTTCGCTGCTCAACCCGGGCTTTCCTGCTGCCGTCGGCGTGCGGCACGCCACTGGCAACCGCATCATCGAGTTGGTGAACGGGCTGCTCGCCAAGGCTGTGCCCGACTACATGCCAGCCGGATCGGGCGGCATCATCATCCCGGTGGTATTCGCCGAACCTGAGGACGAAACCGGCCGGCGCAACGTGATTGTGGTGGAACCGATGACCGGCGGCACCGGTGCACGATTGGGCGCCGATGGTGCGGATGGGCGCGAGACCTCCACTGGCAATATGGCAAACAATCCGCTGGAGACTGTGGAAACATCAGCAGCGATCACCGTGCTGCACTACGCTCTGCGGCCGGACTCAGGCGGCCCAGGATGCTGGCGCGGCGGCGTGGGTTTGGAACTGACCTTCGCGCCACGTCGCTCCGGCACGCAGGTGTTGGGGCGCGGGATGGATCGCATCCGGTTTCAGCCCTGGGGCTTGGCCGGCGGGCTGGCCGGTGCTGCTGCGCAGACCATCCTCAATCGCGGACGACAGGATGAACGGCAGCTTGGCCGTATAGACGTGGTCGAGTTGAGCGCGGACGACACCATCACAATCCTCACCCCGGGTGGCGGCGGCTACGGCGATCCCTTCGAGCGGGAACCGGAGCGAGTGCTGCGCGACGTGCAACGAGGCATGGTGAGCTGCGAGGCGGCGCGCGAAGACTACGGTGTTGTGTTGCAAGGCGGCACGATTGACCTTGCGGCCACCTTGGCGCTGCGTGCCGAACTGCGCCAGGCGCGGCCGCCCGTCGCGAAGACGGATGGGCTGGCATTCGACTTCGGCACCAACCGCGTGGCGTGGGAAAGCGTGTTCGATGATGCGCTGATGAACCGTATCGTCGCCGCGATCCTGGCGCTGTCGCCAGGTGCTCGACGCACCGCGCGGCGCCGGTTGTTTCAGCCCATAGCCGACTTGCTGCAACCGGCCGGCCCGATCGACGCGGCGGCGTTGCGACGGGTCGTACCGTTGGTACAGCGAATGCTTGCAGAACTTGAACAGAACGGCGAGACGTCTGCATCGCAGGCAGCATAACGCCCGCAGCACCAATGACAGGAGGCCCGATTATGCGAGCTTACCTTTCTCGCCGCATCTTCAGCGCGATGGCCGGCTCGATGCTGCTGGTGCCGCCGCTCGTGGCGCGCGCGGATACGCCGAAACGTGGCGGCACGCTGAAATTCCTGGTGGAACCTGAACCGACCTCGCTGGTGCCGATCGCCGACACGACCGGCGCCAATGTCATGATCAGCGCCAAGGTGACCGAGGGCCTGTTCAACTACGGCCTGGATTTCTCACTGCGGCCGTCGCTGGCGACCGGACTGCAGACCAGCGTGGACGGCAAGGAAATGACGTTCACGCTGAGGCAGGGCGTAAAGTGGCATGATGGCCAGCCCTTCACGTCCGCCGACGTGGCATTCTCCATTGAAACACTGAAGAAATATCATCCGCGCGGCAAGGCGACTTTCGCGAACGTGGCGGAGATCCGCACCCCGGACGATCATACCGTGGTCCTGGTCATGTCGCTGCCCGCGCCCTATTTGATCAACGCGCTGGCCGGCCAGGAATCACCGATCATTCCGCGACACATCTATGACGGTTCCAACCCACTCGCCAATCCGCACAATAACGCGCCCATCGGCACTGGGCCGTTCGTGTTCAAGGATTGGCAGAGAGGCAACTTCATCCTGCTCGAGCGCAACCCGGACTACTGGGATCAGCCCAAGCCATATCTCGACCGCATCATCGTGCGCACCATACCCGACGCCGCGGCGCGCTCGGTGGCGCTGGAAACCGGTGAGGTCGATATCGGCGGCGAATACCTGGTGCCCCTCAGCGACATGGGCCGGCTCGGCAGCCTGCCTCAGCTGGGTATCGAAACCCAGGGTTACGCCTATAGCCCCAATGTGCACCGGATCGAGTTCAATCTGGATAATCCGTATTTCAAGAATCTGCCGGTGCGGCAGGCGGTGGCGCATGCCATCAACAAGGACATCCTTCTGCGCACGGTTTGGTATGGCTTCGGTGTTGTCACCACCGGGCCGATCCATCCGGATGTTGCGCGCTTCTACACCGCCGATGTGGTGAAATACGCATTCGAGCCTTCCACAGCAGAGAAACTGCTGGACGAGGCGGGCTTCCGCCGCGGCGAGGATGGCGTGCGGTTCAGCGTGATGCATGACCCGCTCCCAATCGGTCTTATGCACATGCAGACCGGCGAATACATCAAGCAGGCTTTGGGCAAGGTGGGCATCAAGGTCACCCTGCGCTCGCAGGATATGGCCGGCTACATCAAGCGCGTCTTCACCGACCGGCAGTTCGACTTCACCAATGGGGCGATGACCAATGGCCCAGACCCGACGCTGGGCGTTCAGCGATTTTACTGGTCGAAGAATTTCCGGCCAGGCGTGCCATTTTCGAATGCGTCGCACTTCAGCAATCCGGATGTTGACCGGCTGCTGGAAGCGGCCCAGTCGGAGATCGACCTGCACAAACGCGCTGAGGATTTCTATGGATTCCAGCGCATTGTCGTGCAGGAACTGCCGGACATCACGCCAATCGCGGTTAAGCTGTTCACCATCTACAACAAGAAGGTAAAGAACCACACGCTGACGGCGGACGGTATTCATTGCAACCTGGCCGACGTCTACATCGATAGCTGATAGGACGGTTGGCGTGGCGTTGAGTCGGACTGGTCGGGTCGCACGGCGCTTGCGGCGCACTGGTCTGCAGGCGATCCCGAGCGTACTCGGCATCGTCATTTTCAACTTCCTGCTGCTGCAGTTGGCACCGGGAGACGCAGCCGATGTCATCGCGGGTGCCTCCGGTGCGGCAACCGCGGAGACGATGGCCGCATTGCGCGCACAGCTCGGCCTCGATCACTCGATGCTGCACCAGCTTGGCGCCTATCTGTGGAACCTGGCACATCTGCGGCTAGGGATATCGGCGCATTTCAACATGCCTGTGGGCGTGCTGATCCTGCAGCGGCTGCCCAATACGCTTCTGCTGATGATCACCGCCCTGCTGCTGGCGCTGACATTCGGCATTGCCGCTGGCGCAGTGATGGCAACGTTCGCCGGGCGCTGGGCCGATCGGTTGCTGTCGATCCTGGCGCTGCTGTTCTATTCGGTGCCAGGGTTCTGGGCCGGCCTGACATTGATCATCATCTTCTCGGTGCGGCTGCAATGGCTGCCAAGCGACGGCTTCACTACCGTCGGCGCCGATCTGACCGGGATCGCCTACGCGCGCGATCTGTTGGCGCATTTGGTAATGCCGGCGGTGTCACTGTCGCTGTTCTTCCTGGCGATCTACGCGCGGCTGACGCGCGCGGCGATGTTGGAAGTGGCGCGGCAGGACTTCGTGCGTACCGCCGAAGCGAAAGGCCTCAGCGCCTTCACCGTCACGGTCCGGCACATCCTGCGCAACGCACTGGTTCCGGTAAGCACTGTCGCCGGATTGCATATCGGCATGCTGATGGGCGGTTCGATCGTCACCGAGACCGTGTTCGGCTGGCCTGGCCTCGGGAGCCTTGCGTACGAGGCGGTGTTCGCGCGCGACTTCAACCTGCTGCTCGCCATCGTACTGCTGTCGGCTATCGTGGTCATCATTGCCAATGTGCTGATCGATCTCCTGCACACCTGGCTCGATCCACGCGTCGAGGCCATCTGATGCAGCGGTCTGGCACTTTGTGGCTGCTGCTGCGCAATCCCAATGCGCTGGTGGGCGGGCTGCTGCTCCTTGTCATCGTCGCGATGGCCGCTGCCGCCTCGTTGCTGTATCCGGACGACCCATCGGACATGGTCGCGCAGCCATTCATGTGGCCTGGGCAGGACGCCGCCTATCCACTCGGCACGGACAATATGGGTCGCGACGTGGCGGCCGGCATCGTGCATGGCGCGCGTATCTCGCTCGCCATCGGCTTCGCCTCCACCGCAATCTGCTTGCTGCTGGGCATCGCTGTCGGCGCACTCGCCGGCTATTTCGGCGGCTGGCTCGATGACGCGCTGAGCCGGCTCACCGAGCTGTTCCAGACCATTCCGCCGTTCCTGTTCCTGATCGTGCTGGTGGCGATCGCCACGCCGACGGTGGCAACGATCACACTGTGTATCGGCGTCGTCTCCTGGCCCACAATTGCGCGGTTGGTGCGCGCCGAGTTTCGTGCGTTGCGCCGGCGGGAATTCGTCCAGGCGGCTGAAACGCTTGGCTATTCGCATGCCCGTATCGCGTTGCAGGAGATCCTCCCGAACGCGCTGCCGCCGGTGATCGTCACCACCTCGGTGCTGGTCGCCACCGCAATCCTGAACGAGTCCGCCCTGTCATTCCTCGGCCTCGGCGATCCGAATGTGGTGAGTTGGGGCACGATGATCGGCACCGGCCGAGAGGTACTACGGACCGCCTGGTATCTCACCGCGATTCCAGGCGCCGCCATCGTGATCACCGTGCTGGCTCTCAACCTGGTGGGTGAGGCGCTGAACGATGCGCTCAATCCACGACTGGGCGTGGAATGAACCCGCCGCTGCTGGAGCTGCGCGACATCACGGTGAGCTTCCGCGGGCACGAAGCGGTGCGTGGGCTGAACCTCACGTTGCACCACGGGGAGACGCTGGCATTGGTGGGTGAATCCGGCTGCGGCAAGTCCACAACGGCGCTTGCGGTGATCCGGCTGGTGCCGCGCCCTGGCCGGATCACCGGGGCAGCGATGCTGCTCGATGGCCTCGACCTGCTACCGCTTCCCATCGCGGCGATGCGACGGCTGCGCGGCACACAGGTCGCCATGATCTTCCAGGAACCGATGACGTCACTGAATCCGGTGATGACCGTCGGGCGGCAGATCGTCGAGGCGATCCGTCAGCATCGGACCGTGTCACATGCCACCGCCCGCACGCAGGCAATCGAACTGCTCGACCTCGTGCGTATCCCCGACCCGGCGCGCTGCTTCGACAACTTTCCCCAGCGGCTGTCCGGCGGTATGCGCCAGCGTGTGATGATTGCCATCGCGGTCGCCTGCCGCCCAAAACTGCTGATTGCCGACGAGCCGACCACTGCGCTGGATGTCACGGTTCAGGCTCAGATCCTTGACCTGCTGCAAAGTTTGAAGCGGCAGCTCGGCATGGGGCTGCTGCTGATCACACATGACTTGGGCGTCGTCACGCAATGGGCCGACCGCGTCGCGGTCATGTATGCCGGCCGCAAGGTGGAGGAAGCGACGCCTGCAGTGCTGTTCGAGCAGCCTATACATCCGTATACGCGTGGCCTGCTGGGCGCGACACTGTGGCCCGAGGCTGCACGCACCTACCGTGACGGACGGCTGCCGGAGATCCCCGGCAGCGTCGTTTCGGCGGCCGCGGCAAGCGGCTGCGTGTTCGCCCCGCGCTGCAGCCTGGTGCAGCCTGAGTGCCGAATTAATGAACCGCCCCTGACGGAAGTCGGCACGGATCATCTCGCCGCCTGTCCGATCGTACTGCACGCGAGACCGCATGTCCCTGCTCTCTGTTGAGGACCTGCATGTTCGCCATTCTGTGCCAGGCGGCGAGCTGCGCGCAGTTGAAGGCGTTTCGCTCGCGGTAGATGCCGGCGAAACAGTCGGCCTGGTCGGTGAATCTGGCTGCGGCAAGTCCAGCCTCGGCAAGGCGATCCTGCATCTGCTGCCCGTCGCGGATGGCACGATCCGGTTCGGTGGTGCCGATATCACGCATCTGACGGGCCGATCGCTGCAACCCTTCCGGCGACGCATCCAGATGGTGTTCCAGGACCCCTATGCCTCGCTCAACCCGCGCCAGACGGTGTTCGATGCGCTGGCGCGACCCCTGCTGGTGCACGGCGTGCGCACACGGGCGGCGCGCCGGCGGAGCGTGGAGGCCCTGATGCAGTCGGTGAGCCTGTCACCAGAAATGCTTGCGCGTTATCCGAACGAGTTCTCCGGCGGCCAGCGCCAGCGCATCGCCATCGCGCGCGCGATGGTGCTGCAACCGGAGCTGATGGTGCTCGACGAACCTGTGTCGGCACTCGATGTGTCGGTGCAGGCGCAGATCCTCAATCTGCTGATGGACCTCAAGCGCGACCGTGGACTGGCCTATGTGTTCATCTCGCACGATCTGTCCGTCGTGCGCTACGTCGCCGACCGGATCTACGTGATGTATCTGGGGCGCATCGTCGAAGTCGCCGACCAGCACAGCCTGTGGACTTCGCCGCGCCACCACTATACCCGCGCGCTGATCGACGCGGTGCCAAAGCAACGTGCGCAGCCACGTTGCAGCGAAATGTCGGATGCGATCGGCAGTGTTAGTGCAGTCACGCCGCCCTCTGGCTGCCGCTTTCATCCGCGCTGCCGTGCCGCGACCGATCTTTGCCGTACGGCGGTACCGTTGCTGCAAACGCTATCGGCGACGCACCATGTGGCCTGTCATCACCCGCTGTCATAATTGTCCATCGAAGTCCGGCGCGAGCATTACCCGGCGCGAGCATTACATTGTCTCGGTTGCCGAGATCTTCGCGGTCGAGGTCGATAATAAGGTCGGTCGTGCGGGTTTGCGGCGACTGACGACTGCTTCGGATCTGCGGCTGCAGTTGGGATCCCCAAGAACGAATAGACGCCGCTTGGCGTACCAAAGTCTCCGAAGGACGAACCCGCGCGCCGCGCGCTTTTGTTATGAGGATTTGTGTTTTCAGTGAAGCTTGCAGGTGTCGGTGGAGTCTCCCACAGCAACGGGAGTGCGTCTTCTGCCATTGAGGAGTTGGATTGATCGTTGCAAATCTGGCTGCGTGGCTCGACTGGCGTCGTTCGTCATCATGATCGGGGCGTGCGATGCTGCGGGCGCAAGCTGGATCGTTGGCCGGGATGGATTGATGCCGGCCTGATGTGCGTGTGAATATCAGGTCATGGTTCCGCCAATGCCCGATCTCGATCCGATTCAGGAGATTTACCGGCGCGAAGGCAGGCACGTGTTTGCGACGCTTGTGCGGCTCCTGGGCAGCTTTGAACTCGCCGAAGATGCGTTGCATAACGCCTTCGTGGCGGCCGCCGAGAGTTGGCCACGCGCGGGAATACCGAAGCACCCCGTTGCGTGGCTGGTATCGACAGGACGGTTCAAGGCCATCGACCAATTGCGTCGCCAACAGCGCATGACGCCTTGGAACGAAGCCGCTGAACAGGTCGATACAATCGCTGAGGAGGGCCCGGCGCCCGATGAGCGGGAGGTTGTGGAGGACGACCGGCTGCGGCTCATCTTTACCTGCTGCCATCCGAGCCTGTCCGAAGAGGCTAGCGTCGCGCTGACCTTGCGCGAAGTGTGCGGGCTTACGACCGAGGCCATAGCCCATGCCTGCTTGCTGACTCCGACGACGCTGGCACAGCGGATCGTGCGGACGAAGGCCAAGATCCGCGATGCGGGCATTCCGTACCAGGTCCCCGACGCGGAGGAACTTCCCGCCCGGCTCAAGAATGTCCTGCGGGTCATCTATTTGGTGTTCAATGAGGGCTATTCGGCGTCTTCCGGCGACGACCTCCTGCAGCCTGACATCTCCGCCGAAGCCATCCGCCTCGCTCGTCTTCTATTGGAGCTTCTTCCCGAGCCAGAGGTGCAGGGGCTATTGGCGCTTCTCCTGCTCCAGGATTCCCGGCGATCGGCCAGGACCACACTCGAGGGCGATCTCATCCCACTGGAGGAGCAGGATCGCAGCCTCTGGAACAGGGCCTCTATTGCCGAGGGCTGCGATCTCGTCCGGCAAGCGCTGCACTCGCGCCGTTTCGGCGTCTACACCTTGCAGGCCGCTATTGCTGCCGTCCACGCCGAATCGCGCAGCCCGCAGGAAACGGATTGGGCGGAAATTGCCGGTCTCTATGGCGCGCTCCTGCGGCTCGAGCCCTCCCCAATCATCCAATTGAACCGGGCGGTGGCCGTAGCGATGCGTGACGGGCCGGAAGCTGGGCTCGTCCTCATCGACCCTCTACTCGACCAGCGCGGCCTTGGCCGCTACCACCTTGCCCACGCCGCGAAAGCCGATTTGCTGCGCCGCCTCGGGCGCTTGGCCGAGGCCAAGGCCAGCTACGAGATCGCGCTGGCTCTCACGCAACAGGAGCCCGAACAACGGTTCGTGAAGCGCCGTCTGGCCGAAATCGCGGGTTAGCTCAAAAGAATTTTCGCTCCCCCGTCGAATTCCGAACCGGCCATTCGACCAATGAGCGAGAAGGCGCGATGGCAGCAGCCTCCTTGAGGATCGGCAACAACGTTACGATGGAGTGGGTCATCATGGCGCAGGCCATTCCCTATTTGGCGTTCGACGGCAATTGCAGCGAGGCGATGCGCTTCTACGAGGGCATACTCGGCCTCGGAGCGAAGCTGGAAATGATGCTCAGCGGCGCGGACACGCCGATGGCGGCGGAGATCCCGAGGGAGCACGCGCACCGGATCGTACACGCGCGTCTTCGCTTCGCCGACGGCTCCTATATCTACGCCGGCGATACCTGCGCTCATATGCCCTATGACGGCATAAAGGGTGTCATGATCACGATGAGTTACCCGTCAACCGCCGAAGCGGAGCGCGTGTTCAAGGCGCTCTCCGAAGGCGGAAAGATCACCATGTCGCTGGCGCCTATGTACTGGGCGAAGAGCGCGGGCATGCTGACAGACAGATTCGGGACACCCTGGGCAATCAACGGCGAGGTGATCATCTGAACAGGGCGACGCGCCCCATACGGACCGTCAAAAGCGAGCAGCCGTCGGAAGGAGACGAGAATGAAATATCTTTGCCTCGTATATCTCGATCAGGAGCACTGGAGCGCCTGCCCGGACCATATGTGCGCCAGCTTTGCGCAGCAATTGTCCGACAGCAAACGGCTGATCGCGGGCGAGCCTTTGCATCCGGTGGACACGGCGACGACCGTGCGAGTCCGCAACGGGCAGGTGCAGCTCTATGACGGCCCGTTCGCCGAGACCAAGGAACTACTTGCCGGCTTCTATCTCGTCGATGCGAAGGACCTCAACGAGGCGATTCAAATCGCCAGCGGCATTCCGCCGGCAAAACACGGCAGCATCGAGGTGCGACCGGTGCGCCAGTTGGATGTCGGCAACGCAGGCGAATAAGAACCCGTGGATCGATCTTACGATCGAACCAACTGCGGAATTCCGATTCGAAGGAGAGTGCAACATGCGATGCATCGTATTGGTAAAGGCTTCCAACGATAGCGAGAACGGCATCATGCCCAGTGCCGAATTGCTGGCCAAGATGGGCAGCTACAATGAAGAACTCCTGAAGGCCGGCATCATGCTGGGAGGTGGCGGCTTGCGTCCGACATCCCAGGGAAAGCGCGTGCGCTTCTCTGGCGACATGCGCACCGTCATCGACGGACCCTTCGCGCCGACAAAGGAACAAATTGCCGGCTATTGGCTCTGGGAGGTCAAGTCCATCGATGAGGCTGTGGCATGGCTCAAGCGCTGTCCCAATCCAATGCTGGTCGACTCGGAGATCGAAATTCGGCCCGAATTCGAGGCCGCTGATTTCGCCTAGCGATGAGATATCGCGCTTTGCCATGTACGGACAGGCGTATCCTGCAACTTGAATAGAAGAGGAACGATCATGAGCACCAACGACACGTTTCTTGCTGTTTTCCTTGGCAGCAAAAACAACCCTCGCATGAAAGCATGGATGGCTCTTCCCGAAGCACAACGGCGTGCAAAGGAACAAGAAGGCATGGCTGCCTGGAAGTCGTGGATGGAGAAGCATCATGCCGCTGTCGTGAGCATGGGCGGACCGCTCGGCAAAACCAAGAAGATCACCGAGCGCGGCATCGACGACGTGAGCAACGAGATGACCGCTTTCGTGGTGGTCCGTGCGGAGTCACACGAGGCGGCCGCCAGGTTGTTCGAGAAACACCCGCATTTCTCGATCTTTCCGGGCGAGTCCCTGGAGGTCATGCCGATTCTACCGATACCAGGCGCTTGATCGGCAGCGGCCTCCGTTCAGTCGTTATTGCATAAGGAGAGGTGACAATGCCTAACACCGTGCGTTTGCACCGCGTCCTGGCAACCAGGCCGGAGAAAGTCTATCGCGCGTTCCTCGAGGCAGATGCGCTCGCGAAATGGTTGCCACCCAATGGCTTTGCCTGCACAGTGCACCATCTGGAGCCGCAAGTCGGCGGCACGTTCAGTATGTCCTTCCGGAACTTCACGACCGGCAAAAGCCATTCGTTCCGCGGCGAATATGTCGAGCTCGTTCCGAGCGAACGCATGCGGTACACAGATAAATTCGACGATCCCAACCTGCCCGGCGATATTCAGGTGACGGTGACGTTGAAGAAAGTATCGGTTGGCACTGAGCTCAATGTCCTACAGGAGGGCCTGCCGGATGCCATTCCGACGGAGGCCTGTTATCTCGGCTGGCAGGAGTCGTTGCGAAACCTGGCGAAGCTCGTAGAACCCGAAATCAACCAATGACATCTTGGCAATCCTACCGTTGCTGTCGGATGAGGGGCGAGCAACTGACCAAATCGCACGGGAAGCGGAGATTGAAGAGCAGCCCCGTCGCGTCACCGGCGCGAAAGCGCGGCTGACCGGCTTCGAGCCGCGGTTGGGCGAGACGTTCCCTTCGCAGGACGAACTGGATGTGAAGCTCGCCCAGCTTGCGGAAATCGAGGCGCACCTCGCCAGCACCGACGCAATCGTCAACGGCGGCCGCTCGATTCCAGCATCCGTTTGAATACCGTCTTCGCCCGACCGAGGCAGGCATCCGCCGGGATCGCGGAATATGGTCCCTCCTGGTGCGCAGCCTTCGTTCCGAGGTTGGTGTTTACCGGCTGCTTTGCGCCCATATCGGTTGCCCAGTAACGGCGTGCCGTGAAACAGTTGCACATAGCCGCCAGCGACGGTGCGCAGGCATCGTACCGGCGAGGCTCGCAGCACCATGGACCCACCTTGACCGCGGCAGACATCATTCTGGGTGCCGAATTTCGCCACTGGTGGGGTGCCGCAGAGGGCGGATCCGGGTGATTATTGCCGCTCGCCACAGGCGGTCGGGTTGTGCGCCGAGATTGAGTCAGAGCCAATTTTCGGCGCCAATTGACGGCGAGCGCTCTGCTTCAGCCAAATGATGCGGGAATATCGGCCGATGGCAGCCCCGTTCGTGGAGTGTGAGCTTGCCGACCCGACAGACCGCGTTTTTTTCAGGGGGTGTCATGGAGTTCTGGACAGAACCACAGATGGCGTCGATCCACAAAATGCTCAACCCGCGCTCCATTGCGATCGTCGGCGCGACGCCGCGGATGCAGTATGGCGGGCGGTTTCTGGCTGCGGCGCTCAAGGCCAAAGACCGGGTGCGGGTTTATGCCGTGAACCCGCGTTATGACGAAATCATGGGGGTGAAGTCCTACCCGAGTGTGACGGACCTGCCGGAGGCCCCCGACGTGGTGGGCATCGTGGTACCCTACGACCAGGTGCTCGATGTCCTCCATGAGAGCCACCGCAAGGGGGCGGGATCGGCGATCGTGATTTCTGCCGGATTCGCCGAGCGCGGCGTGGACGAGAGGCGTGATTTGCAGGGGGAATTGGGTGAATTTGCCCGCGCCTCTGGCATGCGTATCAGTGGCCCCAATTGCCTGGGACTTGCGAACGTAAAGCACGACATCTGGGCCACCTCTTCCTCGCGCGGGGCGTCTGGTCTGACCGGGCCGATCGGCCTGGTGTGCCAAAGCGGCGCGACGGCGTTCGGGCCGTTCCTGGTGCGGGCGGTGGAGAACGGCATCGGCTTCAGCTATATCATCTCGACAGGGAACGAGGCTGACCTCGATTTCTCCGACTTTGCCCGCTATTTGCTGGACGATCCGGATACGCAGGTCATCGCTGGCTTTGTCGAAGGCTTCAAGCGGGCGGATAAGTTTCTCGAGGTCGCAAAACTCGCAGTAGAGCGCGGCAAGCCGATCGTCCTCATCAAAATCGGGCGTTCGGAACTCGGAGCGCGGGCTGCACACTCGCATACTGCAGCGCTGACGGGCGCGGATGCCCGGTACGATGCGATCTTTGCCCAATACGGGGTGATCCGGGTCCGGGATTACGACGAACTCCTGGAGGTCGCGCACCTCCTGGCCCACACCCCCAAGCCCGGCGTACCCGGCATCGCGGTGGTATCTCACTCGGGCGGCATCAGCTCGCTCACCGCCGACATGTGCGGTCAGGCTGGTCTCGATCTGCCGACGCTTGGCGAAGCGGCGCGTGACGGCATCAACGGGGTCCTGAAGGGGTTCGGGTGGGCTGCGAATCCTGCCGATGTGACAGGCTTTGCCAACAGTGAGGCCTTCCCGCAAATCATGCAGCATATGGTCAATGATCCCCGGATGGGGACGCTCGTCGTGGCGAGTGCCGGGGCGGACGCGCAAGCGCAGCAGGTCATCAGCCAGCGTGATCGGACCGACAAGGGTGTGGTGTTCCTGTGGACAGGCAGCCGGGACGCCAAGGCTGGCCTGGCACAGCTCAAGAGCGCCCGGATACCTGTCTTCTACACGCCGGACACGCTGGCCCGAGGCCTGCGGAGCCGCCTGGCGTATCATACATGGCGCGAGCGCCGCCTGGCCGATGGCTTTGCCACGGCCCCGTCGCGCACGGCGCCGCAGGATGCGGCCATCTCCCAGGTTCTTGCCCTGGGGCGTCCGACACTCTCGGAGTCCGAAAGCAAGCAGTTGTTGGCAGCCTGGGGCGTGGCGAATGCGCGTGAGCGCCCGGCAACGTCTGCAGAGGCCGCCGTCGAGGCCGCGGAACAGCTCGGGTTTCCGGTGGCTCTCAAGGTCGATTCGCCGGATATTCCGCATAAGACAGAGGCCGGGGTCGTTCGGCTGAACCTCGGCGATGCGGCACAGGTGCGAACGGCCTACGCGGAGATCCTGGCCAGTGCCAAGGCCTATGCTCCACAGGCTCGGATCATCGGCGTGTCGGTGCAGGAGATGGTAGGAGACGGCGTCGAAGTTATCATCGGCGTGTCCTGCGACCCGCAATTGGGCCCGGTGCTGCTGTTCGGTAGTGGCGGCGTGATGGTCGAGGTCTACAACGATGTGGCCCTGCGACGCTGCCCCATCACGCGCCGCGAAGCACAGGCCATGATCGCTGAAGTCAAAGGTGCGCGGTTGCTCCAGGGCTTTCGCGGACGGCCAGCGGCGGACCTCGAGGCGCTCGAGGATACCCTGGTGCGCGTGTCGTACCTCTCCATGCACATGGAAGGACACCTGGCGGAGTTGGACATCAATCCGCTCATGGTGCTGCCGTCAGGTCGGGGCGTGAAGGCGGTAGACGCGCTCGTCGTGTTTCGCGGCACATAGCACCGCACGTGGCTGAGTGTGGTCGCCGCGGCCGATATGCGCTTACTGCGCCGTCATGCCGCCATCGATCACCAGTTCCGAGCCGGTGACCCACGATGATTCGTCGGACGCCAGGAACAGTACGCCATTGGCAATATCCTCGGCGGTGCCGAGCCGACCCATCGGCGTGCGATCGAGCAGGACCTGGCGCACGGCCGGATCGCTGAAGCGCTGCTCGGTCAGCGGCGTATCCGCATAGCCCGGATGCACTGAATTGATGCGGATTTTTTCCCGCGCATATTGCAGCGCCGCCGATTTGGTAAAGGTCGTGATGGCTCCCTTGGCGGCCGAATAGGCCGGCGAGGTGGGACTGCCGACAATGCCCATCACCGAGGACGTATTGATGATCGACCCGCCACCGCCTTTGCGCATGGCCGGGATCGCCGTGCGGGTGCCCAGGAAAACCCCCTTGGCATGCACGCCAAGCTCGCGGTCCCAGATTTCCACTGTGATGTCCTCGACCTTGCCGGGAAACGAGACACCGGCATTGTTGAACAGAATGTCGAGCCGTCCGTGCGCCGCCATCACCGCGTCTACCACCTGGGCCCAGTTCTGCTCCGACGTCACGTCGAGGTGCATGTAGCGCGCGTCATGGCCATCGGCGCGCAGGGCCGCCGCCGCGCGCTCGCCCAACTCATCGCGGATGTCGGTCAGCACCACCTTCGCGCCCTCGTGCACGAACAGATGCGCCGCCGCGCCGCCGAAGCCCATCAACTCGCCCTTGATCGCAGCCGCCGCGCCGGTCAGTAGCGCTACTTTGTTCTGGAGCCGCATATTTTCCCCCCGCTTCACTGTTGATGGCCGGCAGGATGCGCCATTTTGGGTCTTGACTCCATCGGCGCACTGCGGTCCGGCTTGGATGGGTGCTTGCGGTTGGAGCTTGTCTCTGAGTGGTGTCGGAATGTCCGAGGTGGATGGATT
>DATKFJ010000354.1:0-16875 GCA_035511435.1 Acetobacteraceae bacterium
CAGCGCGACGCCGATGACGAAGGCGAGATCGCCGATGCGGTTGACGATAAAGGCTTTGATCGCCGCGGCGTTGGCGGCAGGCCGGTCGTACCAGTAGCCGATCAGCAAGTACGAACACAGGCCGACGCCTTCCCAGCCGAAGAACAGCTGCAGCAGGTTGTCCGCGGTCACCAGCATCAGCATGGAAAAGGTGAACAGCGACAGGTAGGCGAAGAACCGATAGCGCGGGAACGCATCGTGCGCCAGGTAGCCGATCGAATAGACATGGATCAGCATGGCGACGAATGTCACCATGGCGACCATCACGGCGGATAGCGGGTCGTAGCGCAGCGCCCAGTCCGCGTGGTAGTGCCCCGCGTCGACCCAGGTGCCGAGAGAAACCACGCCCGGATCGGCGTTGCCGGAAACCAACTGGAAGCAGGCGATCGGCCCGAGCGCGGCGGCCAACAGCATGCACAACACGGACACAGCCATGGCGGCGCGGTCGCCGATCGACCGCCCGAGCAAGCCCGACACCAGCGAACCAAACAGCGGCGCGAATACCGCGACGGCGTAGATCATGCCTTGGCGTCCTGCTCGACGATGATACTGATCACTGACAACGGATCACTGATCACTTTCATTCAGCCCTTCATCAGGTTCACGTCCTCGACCTGGATCGAACCGCGGTTGCGGAAGTAGACTACCAATATGGCCAGCCCGATTGCCGCTTCGGCGGCCGCGACGGTGAGCACGAACATGGCGAACACCTGGCCGACAAGGTCGCCAAGTGCGGCGGAAAACGCCACCAGGTTCAGGTTGACCGCGAGCAGGATGAGCTCGATCGACATCAGGATGATGATGACGTTCTTGCGGTTGAGGAATATGCCGAAGATGCCGAGTACCAGGAGGATGGCGGATACGACAAGGTAGTGGCCGAGGCCGACTTCAATGCCCATGATCGCCTCCGGCATGCGCTTCTTCCGGTGCGGTCGTTTCCGTGACCTTCGGCACGAAATTGCCGATCTCCTTGGTGCCCGCACCCAGCGACATGGTCACCATCTCCAAGGTCTCCGCCACGGTGCGTTCGGTCTGGATGCGGATGCTCTGGTGGCGCGACGTCTTGCGATCTCGCAAGGTGAGCACGATGGCGCCGATCATCGCCACCAGAAGCACGAGGCCAGCAGCCTGGAACAGGAACACATAGTCGGTATACAGCAGACGCCCGAGCGCCGCGGTATTGCTGACGTTCGTTGGCGTCGCTGACAGGCGCAACGTTGTGACATCAGGTGCGAACTTCCAGCCGCCGAGTACCAGCGCGAGTTCGATGAACAGTACTGCGCCTACCGCAGCGCCGACCGGAAGATAGCGCTGGAAGCCACCGCGCAGTTCGGCGAAATCGATATCCAGCATC
This sequence comes from Acetobacteraceae bacterium, assembly GCA_035511435.1. Classification (GTDB taxonomy): domain Bacteria; phylum Pseudomonadota; class Alphaproteobacteria; order Acetobacterales; family Acetobacteraceae; genus JAMXLO01. The sequence goes on from DATKFJ010000354.1 coordinate 1,394, forward strand.
ATCACCACGAACAGGAACAGCACGGCGACGGCGCCGACATAGACGATGACCAGGATCATCGCCAGGAACTCCGCGCCCGCAATCAGGAACAGCGCCGCTGCATTGAAGAACGACAGGATCAGGAACAGCACCGAATGCACCGGATTGCGCGCGCTGACCACCATCGCGGCGGATGCCAGCAGGATCACGGCGAAGATGTAGAAAAGAATGTTGGTGATCATCGATAGGGCGCATCCAGTTCAAGGCGGCGCGCGATCTCGGATTCCCAGCGGTCGCCGTTTTCCAGCAGCTTGTCCTTGTTGTACATCAGCTCTTCGCGTGTCTCGGCGGCAAATTCGAAGTTCGGGCCCTCGACGATGGCATCGACCGGGCAGGCTTCCTCGCACAGGCCGCAGTAGATGCATTTCGTCATGTCGATGTCGTAGCGCGTGGTTCGGCGGGAACCGTCTTCGCGCGGTTCGGCTTCGATGGTGATGGCCAGGGCGGGACAGATCGCCTCGCACAGCTTGCAGGCGATGCAGCGTTCCTCGCCATTGGGATAGCGCCGCAGCGCGTGTTCGCCCTTGAACCGCGGGCTGATCGGGCCCTTTTCGTACGGGTAGTTGATCGTCGCCTTGGGCCGGAAGAAATAGCGCAGCGTCAGCGACAGGCCGGCGACGAGTTCGCCCAGCAGCATGCTGCGTGCGGTGCGATCCAGGAACGCCATCAGATGGCCTCCATGTTATGCATTGGGCAGCCACCCGAATGCCATCAACACGCCGGCGGTCAGCGTCAGCCAGATCAGCGACAACGGAAGAAACACTTTCCAGCCGAGCCGCATCAACTGGTCGTAGCGATAGCGTGGGAATGTCGCGCGCACCCACAGGAACATGAACAGACAGACGCAGATCTTCAGGATGAACCAGATGGGGCCTGGTATCCAGGTGAACGGCGCGATGCCGAACGGTGCGAGCCAACCGCCGAGAAACAGAATCGTGGTCAGCGCGCTCATCAGGATCATGTTGGCGTATTCGCCCAGGAAGAACAGTGCGAAGGCCATGGCGCTGTATTCGACGAAGAAGCCGGCAACGATTTCACTTTCGCCCTCTGGCAGGTCGAATGGCGAGCGATTGGTTTCCGCCAGCGTCGAGATGAAGAACACGATGAACATCGGGAACAGCGGCAGACAGAACCAGACCTTCTGCTGCGCCAGCACGATGTCCGTTAGATTGAGGCTGCCGACGCACAGCAGAACGGACACCATGACGAAGCCCATGGAGACTTCGTAGCTCACCATCTGGGCCGCGCTGCGCATTGCGCCCAGGAACGCGTATTTCGAATTGGATGCCCAGCCGGCGATGATGATGCCGTACACGCCAAGCGAGCTGATCGCGAACAGATACAGGATGCCGACGTTGATGTCGGCGATCGCCCAGCCGGCGTTCACCGGGATGACCGCCCACGCGATCATCGCAAGTGAGAACGTCAGCATCGGCGCCATCAGGAACAGCAGCCGATTCGAACCCGCCGGGACGATCGTCTCCTTCATGATCATCTTCAGCGCATCGGCGAACGGTTGCCACAGGCCGAACGGTCCGACCACGTTCGGTCCCTTGCGCATCTGCATCGCCGCCAGGACCTTGCGTTCGGCATAAGTCAGATACGCCACGCTAATCAGCAGCGGCACCAACAGCGCCAGCGCCTCGGCGAAGGTAAGGACGACGTGGCCGAGATCGGTGTCGAACAGGAAGTCGTGCATCGGGTTATTCCGCCGCTGCGACCAGCGGTGCAGCCGCGAAGCTTGCTGTGCAGGCCGCCATGGTGGGGCTCGCGCGACTGATCGGATCGGTCTGATAGTAGCTGGTGATGATCGGCTCGAATGGCGCGTCGGACAGCGCGGCCGGATCGCCGGCGGGGCCGCTCTGGTCGGTACAGCCGAAGCGCGGCAGGAAGCCGATGCGGCCGAATGCCGGGTTCACCTGCTCCAGACGCGTGCGCAGTGCTTCCAGCGTGTCGTACGGCAGTGTGTGCCCGACCGTGTCGCTGAATGCGCGCAGGATTTTCCAATCCTCGCGCGCCTCGCCGGGTGGATAGACCGCGAGCTGGCCGCGCTGCACACGACCTTCGGTGCTGACGTAGGTGCCGTACTTCTCCGTGTACGCCGCGCCTGGCAGGATCACGTCGGCACGGTGCGCGCCGGCATCGCCATGATGGCCTTGATAGACCACAAACGTATTGGCACCGATGCGCGCCATGTCGAATTCATCCGCGCCGAGCAGCCACAACACATCGACGCCGCCATCCAGCATTCGCGCCAGCGACTTGCCGCTGGTGCCGGGCACGAAGCCGAGATCCAGTGCACCGACGCGCGCGGCAGCGGTGTGCAGCACGTTGAAGCCATGCCACTCGGCGCCCAGCGCACCGACCGATGCGGCCAGGCGCCACGACGCAGCCAATACTGCCGACCCATCGGGACGTGCCAGCGCTGCCTGTCCGACAATGATCATCGGCTGCTTCGCATCACGCAGCAGCTTGGCGAAGTCATGCGAACCATCGTGCAGCGCTGTCAGCACGCTGGGTGCGGCACCAAGCTGTTGCACGCGGTAGGTCAGATCGGTCTCGCTGCCGACCAGGCCGATTGGAATGCCGGCCGCCAGCCAACGCTTGCGGATGCGTGCGTTCAGCACCGGCGCTTCCTTGCGGGGATTGGTGCCGATCAGCAGAATCGCGTCCGCATCCTCGATGCCGGCGATCGACGTGTTGAACGTGTAGAAATCGCGCCGCGATGCATCGTGCCTCGCGCCGTCCTGCCGGCAATCGAGGTTCGCCGAACCCAGCGCACCCATCAGGTCCTTCAGCGCCAGCATGCTTTCGGCATCGGCGAGATCGCCGACCACCGCGCCGATGCGATCGCCCGAAACGTCACGCAGCCGCTCAGCGATGGCGGCAAATGCCTCGGGCCAGGACGCTTCGACCAGCTTGCCGTTGCGCCGCACCCATGGGCGATCGAGCCGACGCCGCTTCAACCCATCAAGTGCGAAGCGTGACTTGTCGGCAAGCCACTCCTCGTTCACGTCTTCATTCAGCCGCGGCAGAATACGTAGAACTTCCGGGCCACGCGCATCGATGCGGATGTTGGTGCCAACTGCGTCCAGCACATCGACGCTGTCGACCTTCGACAATTCCCACGACCGCGCGACGAACGCATAAGGCTTCGAGGTCAGCGCCCCGACCGGGCACAGGTCGATGATGTTGCCGGACAGTTCGGACGACAGCGCCTTTTCGACGTAGGTGCCGACTTCCATGTGCTCGCCGCGGTTGGTGGCGCCCAGGTCGGGCACGCCGGCGATTTCGGTGATGAAGCGGATGCAGCGCGTGCAGTGAATGCAGCGTGTCATCACTGTCTTCACCAGCGGGCCGAGGTTCTTGTCCTCCACGGCGCGCTTGTTCTCGGCGTAGCGCGAATGGTCCATGCCGTAACCCATCGCCTGGTCTTGCAGGTCGCATTCACCGCCCTGGTCGCAGATCGGGCAATCCAGCGGGTGGTTGATCAGCAGGAATTCCATCACGCCGCGCCGCCCGTTGCGCACCATCGGAGAGTCGGTGTGCACCACCATGCCGTCGGCTACCGGGTAGGTGCACGACGATATCGGCTTCGGCGGCGCCTTCTCGATTTCCACCAGGCACATGCGGCAATTGCCGGCGATCGACAGGCGTTCGTGGTAGCAGAACCGCGGGATTTCCTTGCCCGCTGCCTCGCAGGCCTGCAGCACGGACGAGCCGTTCGGGACTTCGACCTCGATGCCGTCGACGGTGACTTTCGCCATTACGGGTTCTTCCAAACGGCTGTCGAATTCATGCTCATTCTGCCGCCAGGCGCACGGGCGCACGCGCCGATTTGTAAGCCGCGATGCGCTCTTCCATCACCGGGCGGAAATGCCGGATCAAGCCCTGGATCGGCCACGCAGCCGCGTCACCCAACGCGCAGATCGTGTGGCCCTCGATCTGACGGGTCACCTGTTCCAATGTATCGATCTCCGCCGGCTCCGCGCGTCCCTCCACCATGCGCGTCATCACTCGCCACATCCAGCCGGTACCTTCGCGGCACGGCGTACACTGGCCACAGCTTTCATGCATGTAGAATTTCGACAGACGCGCGATCGCCTTGACGATGTCGGTGGACTTGTCCATCACGATCACCGCCGCTGTACCCAGTCCGCTGCGCACCTCCCGCAACGAATCGAAATCCATCAGCACATCGTCACAGACATTCTTTGGAATCACCGGCACCGACGCGCCGCCAGGGATAACCGCGAGCAGATTGTCCCAGCCGCCACGCACGCCACCGGCATAGCGATCGATCAGCTCGCGCAACGGAATGCCAAGCTCTTCCTCGACGTTGCACGGCTTGTTCACGTGCCCGGAGATGCAGAACACCTTTTGTCCGGAGTTCTTCGGCCGGCCGAGCGAATTGAACCACGCCGCACCGCGCCGCATGATCGTCGGTGCAACGGCGATGCTTTCGACGTTGTTCACCGTGGACGGGCAGCCATACAGCCCGACGGCCGCGGGAAACGGCGGCTTCAACCGTGGCAGGCCCTTCTTGCCTTCCAGGCTTTCCAGCAGCCCGGTTTCCTCGCCGCAGATATACGCACCGGCGCCACGATGCAGATACACGTCGAAGGCATAGCCGGACCCGCACGCATCCTTGCCGATCAGTCCGGCTTCATACGCTTCATCGATCGCCGCCTGCAGCACGCGCGCTTCGTTGTAGAATTCGCCGCGGATGTAAATGTACGCGGCATGCGCCCCCATGGCGAAGGACGCGACCAGGCAGCCCTCGACCAGCTTGTGCGGATCGTGACGCATGATGTCGCGATCCTTGCAGGTGCCAGGTTCGCTTTCGTCCGCGTTCACCACCAGGTAGCAGGGCCGGTCGGACTGCTTCGGCATGAACGACCACTTCAGGCCGGTGGGAAATCCCGCGCCGCCGCGCCCACGCAGACCCGAAGCCTTGATTTCTTCGACAATCGCGTCGCGACCCTTCTCCAGGATCGCTTTCGTCCCGTCCCAGTCACCGCGGGCACGCGCGCCTTTCAGCAATGGATCGTACACGCCATAGAGATTGGTGAAGATGCGGTCCTTGTCTTGCAGCATCGGATCAGCTCTCCGCACCAAAGTGCAATGTCGTCAGCGTCGTCGGCCCACCTTCCGGCGCCGAAGTTTGCCGCCCCGTCAAGGAGCCAGGCTTCGGCGGCACCCCGCGTCGCAACGCCTCCACCAACTGCTGCGTGCTTGCCGCATCCAGGTCCTCATAGAAATCATCATTCACCTGGATAACCGGTGCATTGACGCAAGCGCCGATGCATTCCACCTCGGTCATGGTGAACACGCCATCGGCACTTGTCTCACCCCAGCCCTTGATGCCTGTCGCGGCGCGACATGCCGCCACCACGTCATCCGATCCGCGCAGCCAGCACGGTGTTGTGGTGCAAACCTGCAAATGCCACGTGCCGACCGGCCGCAGGTTGAACATGAAATAGAACGTCGCGACCTCGTAGACACGGATCGGCGCCATGTCCAACCGCCGCGCCACCTCGTCCATCCCCGCGGTCGGCACCCACGCGCTGCCGGTCTGCCGCTTCATCTGGCTCTGCACCAGATACAGCATCGGGATCACCGCGCTCGCCTGCTTGCCCGGCGGATACTTCGCAATCAGAGGCGGAATAGCCGTTTCGCTCTCCGCATCGAACGCGAAACTCTTCGGCTGCACAAAATCTGTGTCGGTTTGGTCAGCCATGGCTACCTGTCGATCTCGCCGAAAACGATGTCGAGCGATCCGATGATCGCCACCGCGTCTGCCAGCATGTGCCGCTTTGCCATTACGTCGATTGCCTGAAGTAAAGCAAATCCCGTCGCACGAATCTTGCAGCGGTACGGCCGATTGGTTCCATCCGCAACCAGATACACCGCGAACTCGCCTTTCGGACTCTCCACCGCTGTATAGGTCGCGCCGGGCGGCACATGATAGCCCTCGGTATACAGCTTGAAGTGATGGATCAGCGCTTCCATCGAGCGCTTCATCTCAGCACGCGTCGGCGGGCTGAACTTGTGATCCTGCACCTTCACCGGCCCCGGCCGCATCTTGCCAAGCGCCTGCTTGATGATCTTCACACTCTCGCGCATTTCCGCGAGCCGCATCAGGTAGCGGTCATAACAATCACCGTTCCGCCCGACCGCAATCTGGAACTCCACCTCGGCATATTTGTCATACGGCTGCGACCGCCGCAAATCCCACGGCACGCCGCTCGCCCGCAAACACGGCCCCGAAAATCCCCAGGCCAGCGCCTGCGCCGCCGACATCACGCCGATATCGACAGTGCGCTGCTTCCAGATGCGGTTGTTCGTCAGCAACTCTTCCAGCTCAGCCAAAAACTTCGGAAAAGTCTCGGCCCAGGCTGCAATCCGCGCCTCCAGCCCGGCCGGCAAATCCTTCGACACGCCACCCGGGCGGAAGTAATTCGCATGCAGCCGCGCACCGGACGCCGCCTCATGGAACTCCATCAGCTTCTCGCGTTCCTCGAACCCCCACAAACTCGGCGTGATCGCGCCAACATCCAGCGCATAGGTCGTGACATTCAGCAGATGGTTCAGCACGCGAGTGATCTCGGCGAACAGCACGCGTATCCATTGCCCGCGCTCCGGCACCTCGATGTCCAGCAACTTCTCGGTCGCCAGCGCGAACGCATGCTCCTCGCACATCGGCGAGACGTAATCGAGCCGATCGAAATACGGCACCGCCTGCATGTACGTCTTGTGTTCGATCAGCTTCTCGGTGCCGCGATGCAGCAGCCCGATGTGCGGATCGGCCCGCTCCACCACTTCGCCATCCATCTCCAGGATCAGCCGCAGCACGCCATGCGCCGCCGGATGCTGCGGGCCGAAATTCATCGCATGGCTGTCGATCTCCACGACCTTGCTCGCGGCGGGACGAGCCTCGAGGTCTGGCGAATCGCTCATGTGCCCGGAGCCTTCGTCCCGGCCGCGGCAGGCTCCGCTTCCGCAGCCCGCGCGGTATGCACCTTCTCATCGCCCGGCAACGTGGTGATCGCCTCCCACGGCGACATGAAATCGAACGAACGAAAATCCTGCGTCAGCCGCACCGGCTCATACACCACAGCCTTCCGGTCCTCGTCGTAACGAACTTCAACATAACCCGTCAGCGGAAAATCCTTGCGCAGCGGATGCCCGTCGAACCCGTAGTCGGTCAGAATTCGCCGCAGATCGGGCTGACCGGAGAACACGATGCCGAACAGATCCCACGCCTCACGCTCCCACCACGTCGCCACCGGCCACACCGTATGCACCGACGGCACCGGCTTTACCTCGTCCGTCGTGATAATAACGCGCAGCCGCTGGTTCAGCGACACCGACAGCAGGTTATACACCACGTCGAAGCGTTCTTCCCGCTGCGGCCAATCGACGCCGCAAATATCCATCACCTGCTCGAAGGCAAACCGCGGATCGTCTCGCAACGTCATCACCAACGGATACAACGCATCCCTTTCGGCGTGCGCAACCACCTCGCCCTTCTCCACGAAGGTCGCACGCACGCCCGGCAGACCGCCAACAGCTTCAACAAGATCAACCACGGAGGATCGTCCCCGTGCGCCGGATCTTCTTCTGCAACTGCATGATGCCGTAAACCAGCGCCTCCGCGGTCGGTGGACAGCCGGGCACGTAAATATCCACCGGCACGACGCGGTCGCAGCCGCGCACCACCGAGTACGAATAATGGTAATAGCCGCCGCCGTTGGCGCAGCTTCCCATGCTGATCACCCAGCGCGGCTCCGGCATCTGGTCGTAGACCTTGCGCAACGCCGGCGCCATCTTGTTGGTCAGAGTGCCGGCAACGATCATCACATCGCTCTGTCGCGGCGATGCGCGCGGGATGATGCCGAAGCGATCCAGGTCATAGCGCGGCATATAGGCGTGGATCATCTCCACCGCGCAGCAGGCCAGGCCGAAGGTCATCGGCCACAGGCTGCCGGTACGCGCCCAGTTCACCACCTTGTCGACATTGGCAACGATGAAGCCCTTGTCGGCGATCTCGCCGGTGATGCCCTTCACCACGGCATCCTGCTCCGGTCCTGCCGGCAATGCATCGCGGTTCCAGGCCAACGCTGTGTTGCCACTCATGCCGCTACTCCCAATCTGACGACGTCCCGCATCGTCATCCCCGCGAAGGCGGACACCCAGACTCGTGCAGTTGATGCCGCCAGCCTGAATCCCCGCTTTCGCGGGAATGGCGAATGGCCATGTGGTGACGAATTGCTCTGCAGCGACAGCATCACTCCCAATCCAATGCTCCTTTGCACCACTCGTAAACAAATCCAACCGTCAGCACGCCAAGGAAGCCGATCATCGACAGGAACCCGAACCAGCCGATGTCCTTCAGTGAGACCGCCCAGGGGAACAGGAACGCCACCTCCAGGTCAAAGATGATGAACAGGATGGCGACCAGATAAAATCGGACGTCGAAGCGGCGTCGTGCATCGTCGAACGGCTCGAATCCGCACTCGTAGGGGGACACCTTTTCCGGATACGGCTTCTGCCGCGCGGCGAGCAGCGAACCGCCCACCATTGCCACGGCGATCACCCCGGCGATGACTATGAACACCAGGATAGGGAGGTAACCGTAAAGCACTGGCTGCATGTCAGGTCCGATCGATCAGGCGGACGCCGGGCACCACCGCGTGGGCCCAGCCCCATCAGGCTGCACCGTTGCCAGTCCACCCCGACGCAAGGCGGCCGGACATTAACCCCAACCGTCCGCCGCCGCCATAGCCCGAAGCCATGACAACTGCCAGCCCAGCCATGCCGCCCATGGCCAACTCCCTCAGCACGGTCGGGCAGCACGGTCGGGCTTGTTGATTAGAACGTATGAAGAACATTGGCGGCACGGGCTCGACCGGTTCGATCGACGCCACCAGTGGCGTCAAACCTTGCACCCTTGCGCCCGATCAGCAACCCGATCATCCCAGGCGCTCGGCGCTGCATCGCGTCGAAGCCGGCCTGGCGATCCGGTGCGCGGTCGCAATGCGCAGGGCCGGAATTTACCACTTTCGTCCCTGGCGGTTACGGCGTCAGGTTCTTACAGACGTTATACGAACACTGTCATGGCCACAGGAGGTCTCCCATGACCGCACTGAAGCTGACCCAGATCGGCAATTCGGTCGGCGTGATCCTGCCGAAGGAGTTGCTGGCCAAGCTCGGCGTGGGCAAGGGCGATACGGTCTACGCCATCGACCAGCCGGATGGCATCCGGCTGACCGTCGCCGACCCGGATTTCGAGGCGCAGATGGCGGTGGCGCGCAGGCTGATGAAGCGCTGGCGGAATGTGCTCCGCGAGCTGGCCAAGTGACGGTCTGGCTAGCTCGCCAGCTCATCCTTGCGATCCATGACGAACAGCTAGCCGAACACGGCGGCACGGTCGGCGTTCGCGACGATGGCTTGCTTGACAGCGCGTTGGCGCGACCGCTGAACCGCGCCGGCTATGGCGAGTCCGACGTCGCTGAACTGGGGGCACCCTATGCCATCGTCATCGCGCGCAGCCATCCGTTCGTCGATGGCAACAAGCGCACGGCGTTCGCGGCACTATTCATGTTCCTGGCGCTGAATGGCATGGCGTTCGAGCCGCCGGAAGTGGATGCAACGGTAGCGATGCTGCGACTCGCCGCCGGAGATCTGCCCGACCAGGAGTTCACCGCCTGGGTCCGCAACAACACCCGCTCACCCGGCGTATGAAGTTTCCCGCCTGGCTGCCCATTCTGCTTGGCTTTCTCACCGCGGTCGGCCCGGCGACCACGGATATGTATCTGCCGGCCTTCCCCTCGATCGAGGCATCATTCGGCGCGCCGCCGGGTTCGGCACAGCTTACGTTGGCGGCATGGTTCGCGGGGCTGGCGCTGGGGCAGCTCAGTCAGGGGACGCTGTCCGATCGCTTCGGCCGCAAGCGTCCGCTGATCGTAGCCACGGCAATCTATACTTTCGCGTGCCTTGGGTGCGCGCTGGCACCGACCATCGGCTGGCTGGCGGCTTTCCGTGCGCTGGCCGCGATCGGCGCCTCGGCCGGCATGGTGATCCCACGCGCCGTGGTGCGCGATCTGGCGGAAGGGCACGCGGCGGCGGTACTTATGTCGCGGCTGTCGCTGGTGATGGGCGCCGCGCCGATCCTGGCACCGACTGTCGGCAGCGCAGTGCTGGCGTTTGCCGACTGGCGCGGCATCTTCTGGATCCTGACGGCATACGGCGCGATCTGCTGGCTGCTGGTGGCGTTCCTGCTGCCCGACACCTTGCCGCCCGAACGCCGCATCCGGCTGCATCTGGGCGAGCAGCTCGACCGGTATCGCAACATCCTGGCCGAACGTGGCTTCATCACGCATGCGGCGATGGGCGGGTTCGCGACGTTCGCGTTCTTCGGCTACCTGGCCGGATCGTCGCCGGTGTTCATCCAGGGCTTTGGCCTGACGCCGGCGCGCTACGCGATGATCTTCGGCGCCAATTCGTTCGGCCTGATCTGCTGTGCACAGGCCAATCCGTATCTGCTGCGCCGCTTCGGGCATTATCGCGTGCTGCAAATGGTGAGCCGCGTGCATCTGTGCGCGACCGCGACGCTGGTGGTGATCGCGTTCCCCGGACTGCACATCCTGCCGTTGGTCATCGCCCCGATCTTTGTGGCCATCAGTTGCATGGGGATGCTGAACCCCAACTGTATCGTCGGCGCGCTGGCGCGCCATCAGCAGCATGCCGGCAGTGCTTCGTCGGTGATGGGCACCGGACAGTATCTGCTGGGCGCGATCAGCGGGCTTCTGGTCGGACTACTCACCGACGGCACACCGCGTGGCATGGCGGCGTTGATGCTGGCCGGCTCGATCGGCATGGTGGTGGCGGATCGCTGCCGGCCACGAACATAGGCACAGCCCTCGCCGTCGGTCACCTGGCTATCGAGGCGCACGCGGATGAAGCCAGGGAGTTGCACGGACAAGCATTTAATCCGCTTCGCATGATCCGTGTCAGGCTTGGTTGCTTTCATGCCGGCGCCGGCGCAACGCGCGCCCTATACTGCGACGACACGCTTGCGTTCGCCGCCGAGTTGGGGCTGAAAGGCGGCGCGGCATCGTAAGGAGGCGGAAACCGCATGCACTCGATTGTTGGCATCCCGGCTTGCGCCAAGTTGGTGAACGGCTATCCGCGACATGACACACCGGCTCGCTATGCCACGGCCGTGCTGGGCGGCGCCGGCGCGGTGCCGATCATGATTCCGCCGATGGGCGAGGCCTCGCTTGCGGTGCTGGACCGGCTGGACGGACTGCTGGTGCCCGGCAGCCCGAGCAACGTGCATCCCTCGCACTACGACGGCGGCGATAGTCTGACGCCGGACAGCCACGACCTGGAGCGCGACGCGACGACGCTGCGGTTGATCCCCGAGGCGATCGCGCGCGGCATTCCGCTGCTGGCGATCTGTCGCGGCATCCAGGAGCTGAACGTGGCGCTGGGTGGCACACTGCACCAGCAGGTGCACGCGGTGGCGGCGCGCATGGACCATCGCCCTGGTCCCGGCACGCTGGAGGAGAAGTACGCGCCGCGGCACCTGGTGTTCCTGTCGGGGCAACTCGCGCGCATCGTCGGCAGCACGAAGATCCTGGTGAACTCACTGCACGGCCAGGCGATCGATACGCTGGCACCCGGACTGGTGGTGGAAGCGCTGGCGCCCGACAACACGATCGAGGCCGTGCGGGTGGAAACGGCGCGCGGATTTGCACTCGGCGTGCAGTGGCATCCGGAATGGGGTTACGCCGATGACAGCGCGAGCTTGGCGATCTTCCGCGCGTTCGGCGAGGCGTGTGTGGCGTATCGGTCGGGCATGCAACGGGCGGCGTAGACCAGGTGGAGTAGACCAGGTACCGCGGACGAGTGTCGGTACACGGTGTACATCCTGCAATGGCAGCGTGGCGCAAAGTGGCGGCAAATGACTGCGGCATAAAGAAGGGAAGCGGAGATGGATCTGAAACTGACCGGCAAGAAGGCGCTGATCACCGGTGGCTCGAAGGGCATCGGCCGCGCGACAGCCGAGTTGCTGGCAGACGAGGGCTGCGACGTGACGCTGGTGGCGCGGGAACAGGCGGCGCTGGATGCGGCCGCCGCGACAATCCGAGCGCGCCGGCAGGTGAATGTTCGCACGATTTCGGCTGATCTGTCGTCCGACGCGGCGGTGCGGCGTGTGGCGGCCGAGGCGGGCGAACTCGACATCCTGGTGAACAACGCCGGTGCTATACCCCCCGGCGATCTGCTGTCGGTGGACGATGAGACGTGGCGCCAAGCGTGGGACCTGAAGGTGTTCGGCTATATCTCGTTCTGCCGCGTGATCTACGGGCAGATGAAGGCGCGCAAATCCGGTGTGATCATCAACGTGATCGGTGCGGCGGGCGAGAGTTTCCCCACCGGCTACATCGCCGGCGCGGCGGGCAATGCATCGCTGATGGCATTCACCAGGGCGTTGGGCAAGGGCGCTCCCGCGGACGGGCTGCGCGTCGTGGCGATCAATCCGGGGCCGGTGGAAACCGACCGGCTGATCATGCTGCGTCGCGCCGATGCTCAGGCGAAATTCGGCGATCAGGAGCGCTGGCGCGAGCTGACATCCAGCATGCCGTTCGGTCGCGCGGCGGCACCGGCGGAAATTGCCAATGCGGTGGCGTTCCTGGCGAGCCCGCTGTCCGGCTACACCACCGGTACGGTGCTGACCATCAACGGCGGCGGCTGACGGCGGCGTCCCGCAACCAGGATTCGCACCAAGCATTTGGCGGCGATGGCAAGTCGCGGCGGAACCTGTGCGGTTACCCACGCCGGCACCGTGGCCGCATCTCCCGTCATCCACGGTGAGACGTCCTCGCGTCCGATCGGCTGCAGCACATTGGCGAGCCTTGCCGCACTTCTCCTCCGAGCGCAGCTTGCCAGGCGATGATCCTGCGCGGCTCTTTGTTGGCGATTTGCATCCCCCTCCTGGTGGCCGGCCTGTCGGCAGACGCGCTGCCACGGTGGCAAATGCAACCAAGTCCTCCGCCCATGCCGACGCCCGAGGAGAGCGGCATTGCTCCGGTCAATGGCATCTCGATGTACTACGCAATCTTCGGGCACGGAACACCTCTCCTGCTCATCCACGGAGGATTGAGCAGCTCCGATGTGTGGGCAGCCGAAATACCGCTTCTGGCCAAACAGCATGAAGTCATTGTCGCGGACAGTCGGGGGCAAGGACGCTCAACGCAGACCAAAGAGCGGTTGACATACTCCCTGATGGCCAATGACTACGTTGCATTACTCAACTACCTGCGATTGAGCGATGTGGCCGTTGTCGGATGGAGCGATGGCGCGATCATCGGCCTTGATCTCGCCATCCACCACCCTGACCGTCTGACGGCGCTGTTCGCGCAGGCCGCCAATGCAAGTCCCGATGGGCTGGTCGCGCTGTCGCGGCCAGACAAGCGGGTACTCAGGTCCCGCCTGCACCGGTTCTTCAAAGACGCGAAGGGACTGGTGGTTGCGGTTGTCGAGAACCTGGAGGCGCGCGTCTCGGCCTGGTTCGGACGACCACCCGCAACGCTCGATCGATCATTGGCTTTGCAAGAAGAGTTCTTTGAATTATGGGCAACCGAACCTCACTACAGCCAGAAGCAACTGGCGTCGATCAGCGTACGTACCGAAATTGTCATCGGCGATCATGACGACATCATTCGGCTCGATCATACGAAGTATTTGGCAAGGACGATCCCCGGGGCGCAGCTCATCATCCTTCACGACGTCGGTCACGCTGCAGTACTACAGGATCCTGTGGGGTATGCTCACGCTGTACTGGACTTTGTGGACGCCCCAACGCCCACACGCCCATCCGCCGTCCGGCAACGGCAAGGTCCAGGTTGAACCGGGGGAATGGCGGTCGTGTCCCGAGTGGTGGCGCAGGAGCGCTGGATAGATAGCCGGGCGGAGCGGTCGCAAGAGGTTCGCTACGCGGGGCGGTGAACTCGATCGCTTACAGATCCCGTCATGGCGGACCAGCGTTCGCACCGCAGAATTGCGCGGGCATCGCAATCACTGGGTAAGCGGCGCGTTGCGCCGACATCGCGCGACGCGGCGATGGTGTGTTGCGTGTTGCACGATACACCTTGTTCGAGGGTGTGCTTCCACGGGAGTCGGATGAGGCCCACGGCGACACTGCCTAAGCTTGTCGCATCTGTGAGCGACTGATCCTTGCCACTTCGGCGCAACAGTGATCAACCCTGATTCTCTCCGCTTTGCGTAAGCGTCTGGTCGAAATAGGCGATCGTACGAGCAAGTCCATCGTCCAACGCCACGCACGGTTCCCACATTAGTGTCCCGCGTGCCAACTCGATGTTCGGGCATCGTTGGATCGGGTCATCAGCGGGCAGGGGGCGATACACGATTTGGGAACTCGATCCGGTGAGCCGCAGCACTCGATCGGCCAGTTCCTTGACGGGGATCTCATGAGGATTACCCAGATTGATGGGTCCCGCGATGTCGTCACCGGTGGCAATCAGCCGCACGAATCCTTCGATCAGATCATCGACATAGCAGAAGGCGCGGGTCTGGCTACCATCTCCGTACAAGGTGATGTCTTCGCCGCGCAGCGCCTGCACGATGAAATTGGAGACGACGCGACCATCGCTCGGGTGCATTCGCGGACCATAGGTGTTGAAGATGCGCGCCACCTTGATGCGTGTCGCGTGCTGCCGGTAGTAGTCAAAGAACAGCGTCTCCGCGCAGCGTTTGCCTTCATCATAGCACGCGCGTGGGCCGAGCGGGTTGACGTTGCCCCGGTACTCTTCCGTCTGAGGGTGAACGGTAGGATCGCCATACACCTCGCTGGTGGAGGCCTGCAGGATCTTCGCACCCACCCGCTTTGCCAAACCGAGCATGTTGATTGCGCCGATGACGCTCGTCTTGGTGGTCTGCACCGGGTCGTACTGATAGTGGACAGGAGAGGCTGGGCAGGCGAGGTTGTAGACTTCGTCGACCTCGACATACAGCGGGAATGTGACATCGTGTCGCATCGCCTCGAAGTGCGGATCGCCCAGCAGGTGGGCAATGTTGTCCTTGCGTCCCGTGAAATAGTTGTCGACGCATAATACGTCGTTGCCGTCACGCAGCAGGCGCTCGCAAAGATGCGACCCCAGAAACCCGGCTCCGCCGGTCACCAGCACGCGCTTTCGGGTCAAGGCCATTAGCGTACAGCTCTGGGACGTGTGGTGCGTCCGCCGGCGAACCAACTTCGCTTACCCGCAGTCCAGTTCGCAGCCAGGTAATCACTGAATAGACATTGTACACCCGCAGTCCTGGCGCGGAACTCAGAGCGAATGCGTGGGGCGGCACGTTGCTGTATGCCAGCGCGACGGTGACGAGGCCGGGATGAGGCGATTTCAGCGTCCTTC
>DATKFJ010000355.1:0-5951 GCA_035511435.1 Acetobacteraceae bacterium
CTGGCTGACGGAGTGCCGTTGTCGTTCGACGAAACCTACCTGCCGGAGGAATTGGGCCAGAAGGTCATGGCCGACGATCTCGTGACGGAGCCGATCTTCTCGCTGCTTGAGCAGAAATACAGCACGCCGCTGCTGGAAGCCGAATATCAGCTTGAAGCGTCGATCGCCGACGCCGCAGTGGCAATGGCTCTCTCGGTGTTACCCGGAAGCCCGATCTTCCTGATCGAGCGCACCTCCTACTCGGTCGGACACCGGCCGGTCGACTACGAAAAGCTGCACTACAGGGGCGATCACATCCGCTTCAAGACCCGGCTCATGCGGCGCGCGGCAAGGCGCCCGTAGAGCACGCGCGACGAACCCGGCGCCGTCCGGCGGCGGTTCGGGTTCGGGGGTGCGCAGACACACGTCCACGTCATTTTCCACAACTGGGAGCCCATGGATGATGTTCTTCACCGATACGGGGTGGCAGCGGAAGCTTGCCTGTTACGCCCCGCTTCCCCTGCGTCTGATCGTTGGCTACGGCTTCATGGCGCACGGCTATGCCAAGCTGATGAAGGGGCCCGACACGTTCGTTGCAATCGTTCACGCCATGGGCGTGCCGGAGCCGTTTTTTATGGCGTGGCTGACGATTATGGTTGAGTTGCTCGGTGGCTTGGCCGTGCTGCTCGGCGCGTTCGTCGTGCCGCTGAGTGTGCCGATGGCAGCGGTGCTGCTGGTTGCCGCGCTGACGGTGCATCTGCCGTTCGGCTTCACCTCGATAAAGCTGCTTGCGATAACGTCCTCCGGACCTCAATTCGGCCCTCCCGGCTACGAAACGGACCTGCTGTATCTGGCGTGCCTCGCCGCGCTGGTCATGGGCGGATCGGGGCCTTGGGCGGCTGACAGCGAGATCGCGAGATGGCTGTGCAGAACGCCGAAGAAGTCCGGCGGCTCCGCGTCCGACGCGCGTGGCCGTGCGACGACCGGGGTCGACACTGTCGCCGTGCGCGCCGCAGCCGGAAGGGCAGATCGGTGAGGTAATGCCCCGACGATCGGCGGCGCGCGTGCCGGCGCGCGCACGAGGAAGGCGGCAGGCACGGTCGATCACCGGTCCGCACGATCTCCTGCAGGTTGTCTGCTGCGGGTCTCGATACAAATCGGCGAACAGCGCCCGAAACAGGCTTGCCGAGCCCACCCGACTTCGGTTCGTTCTGTCATGGCTCGAGGCGAATTTCCAAGTCGAGCAATGGCCCGTATTGCTGGCTGCCGAAGATGTCGGCGTCGCCCGGGCTGCCGCTCGGTATCGCGCGTTTGATGGTGAACTTGATTGCCATCGCGGGATCGAATGCCACGTGATCCGTGATCCGGTCGGGCGCAATCCCGAAGATGCGGCAGACCGCTTCGCGGGACAGCGCGTTACTCCGGCGCACGGCGTCGTATTCCGCGCGCGTCGCGAAGATCACATCGAACGTGATCCGGTCGACGCCGGCGTTCTTGCTGCGGATCGTCTTCGCGAGGTCGAACAGCCGGCGCGTGGTCATACGCCTGCCTCCGCCATGCCGATACGGAACAGCGCCATCGGATCGTCCACGCGCATCGTGTGGTTGATCGTCCAGCGGAATGCCGGGCTCGCCTGCATCACCTCGTCGAACGCGAACGCGACGCCGCCGGCGGTGCCCTTCACCTGCGGCAACCGCGCATAGAACATCTGGCGCAGCCCGGTCATGCACACCTCCCGCGCCGTCTCGGCAATGGGCGCCACGGCCTGCACGACGATGCACAATTCGTGGCCCGGCCGGTCGCGCAGCGGCTCCAGCGCGCCCATCACGCCGTCGCGGCCATAAACCGTGTAGTGCAGCGAATAGCCGGTCTCGCCGAACTGCTCGGCGGTCTGCTGGCGCGCCCAATCCATCACGGCATCGATGTTGGCAATGGTGTAGGGATCGCGCACGCCGACCATGCCGACGAACCGCTCACCCAGCTTGCCGGCACCTTCCAGCTTGACGCGCAAATCCTCGGCAGGCACGAAGCGCGGGCCGGTGACGCGACAGGTGCGGTCATCGTACTGCTCATAGAGGCAGTCGCTCATGTCGATATGGCCGCCGAGGAAGTGTTCGTAGTAGGGATTGCTGCGCTCATACATCGCGTGCCCGGCGACCGAGGCCACGGTGCAGCGCTGGGACGGCAGCAGCGCCGTTACCTTGACGTCTTCCATGGTGATCTCGCCCAGCACCGACTCCTTGCCCGCGTAGGGTTCGGCGCAGAACGAAGCGCATTCGAGCACTTTGCCGTAATAGTAGGACAGCGCCTCCGGAAAGCCGGCGCGGATGGCGGGGGCTGCGAAGATCGCGCAGTCGCTGCTGCGTCCACCGATGATGACATCCGCCCCGGCTTCGAGCAGGGCGAGGTAGGGATGGACGCCGGCCACCGCCACCACGCGGTCCGTCGCGGCCAGCGTGTCGGCATCCAGCGCATCGCGTCCGTCCAGGCCATCGATGCTCTCACCATCCGCCATCCGTCGCGCGATCAGCTGCTTCGGCACTTCGGAATGGAACCAGCCCAGCCGGAATTTCGACAGCGCGTGCTTGCGCGCCAGCTCCTGAATGATCTGCACGAACAGATCGACGCGGCTGTTGGTCCCGGTGTCGCCCGCCGAACCGACGATCATCGGCACGCCCAGTCGCCGCGCGCCGAGCAGCATCTTTTCCAGATCGTGCGTCTGCCACGACAGCGGGCTGGAGGACACGTCTTCCCCAAGCGGCCCCGGCCCGATGTCGCAGGAGCCGGAATCGGCGCAGACCAGATCGGGCTCGCTGGTCAGGCCGATATCGAAGCTGCCGACCTTGATCGGCGCGAAGCCGAGATGCCCGTTCGGGCAGACGATTCGCAACGTCCGGTTGGCCGATCGGCGGTGCTGGATGGAGACGGTCACTGCGAAACTCCTTTGTCGTCTCAAGCGGGAACCAGGAAGCAGGCCTCGGGTGGCACGGACCAATAGACCGCTGCACCTTCGGCCATAGCGAAGCGCGCCTGCACGCGGGCGTGGATCGTGAGCGGGCCGGCCGCGAGTTCGTATTGCATGGTGTCACCGAGATAGGTCGCGCCGGTGAGCGTCGCAGTGCACGCGCCCGGCACGGGATCGCGCGACAGCACGACGGCGGACGGACGGAAGCCGATGCAGACTGGAGTGTCAGGCGCCGGGCCGCGCACCGGCAGTTCCACACCGCCGGCGAGCAACGCCAGAAGACGGCCGCCGTCGCGGGCGATCCGGCAAGGCAGCAGATTGCGCACACCCATGAAATCCGCGACGAAGCGGCTGGCGGGCGCGTCGTGGATCTCTGCCGGCGTGCCCGACTGCTCGACCTTGCCGTCGCGCATCACCACGATGCGGTCGGACAGCACCAGAGCCTCTTCCTGGTCGTGCGTCACGTAGATGGCGGTCAAGCCGAGTTGGCGTTGCAACGCCTTGAACTCCGCGCGCATCGCAAGACGCAGCTGCGCGTCCAGATTGGACAGCGGCTCGTCGAGCAGGATGACGCCGGGATTGCAGGCGATCGATCGCGCCAACGCGACGCGCTGCTGCTGGCCGCCCGACAGCCGCGTGGCTGGACGGTCGGCGAGCTGCGCAAGACCCACCGATTCAAGACTGTGCCGGACGGCGTCTGCAATGTAGGCGCGCTTCGCGCCACGCGCGCGCAGACCGAAGGCGACGTTGTCAAACACTGTCATGTGCGGCCAGATCGCGTAGGACTGAAACACCATCGACAGGCCGCGCCGCTCGGGCGGCAGGTCGATGCCGGTGGCGGCGTCGAACACCGTGTTGCCCGCGATGGCGATGCGGCCCTGCAGCGGCGTCTCCAACCCGGCGATGGCGCGCAAGGTCGTTGTCTTGCCGCAGCCGCTGGGGCCGAGCAGCGTCACCACTTCGCCCGGGCGGGCCTGAATATCGAGCCCGTGCACGACGCGCGTCGTGCCGTGGGCGACGACCAGCGCTTCGATGTGCAGCGCCGCGCTTGCGGCTTTGACCGGGAACGTCACGGTCATGCGAGCGCCGCGTCCCGGCGCGCGCGCAGCAGCAGGCCGACGACGACGACGCCCACGGCAAGCTGGACGAAGCCGAGGGCGGCGACGTCGCTGGGATTGCCATTCTCCCACAGATCGAACACCGCGACGGACAGCACGACGCTGCGGCTTGAATAGAGCAGGATCGAGGAACTCACTTCCTGCATCGCCATGACGAACAGCAGCGCCCAGGCGGCGATGACGGTGGGACGCAGCAGCGGCAGGCTGATGCGGCGCATCGCATGCAGCCATGTCGCGCCGGAGACGCGTGCCACTTCGTCGAGTTCGGGATGCAGCTGGCGCAGCGCGGCACTCGCGGCGCGCACCCCAAACGGCAGGTAATGTGTGACATAGGCGATCAACAGGATCCCAAGCGTCCCGTAGATCGGCAGCGGCAGCCGGACATAAACCCACAGCAGGCCCAACGCGAACACCATCGCCGGCATGCTGAGCGGCAGCATGCTGAGATGATCGAGCACCGGCCGGCCGCGTCCGCGCCCGCGCAGCACGACCCAGGCGACCGCGACGCCGATCAGGCTGACCAGCGTGGCCGTCAGGGCGCCGAGAAGCACGGAATTGCCGACAGCGATCCATGTCTTCGGGTACGCGAACAGCACATAGGCGAAATGCTGTGCCGTGAAGCGCATCAGGCGGACATCGGCAGTGGCGAAGGCGACGCTCGCCGCCCAGAGCAGTGCGGCGATCGGCAGCACGGTGGCCAATGCGACGTAGAGCCAAGCGAAGCCGGCGCGCAGGACTTTCGCGCGCGGCGGTTTTGTTGATGGGCGGAACGCCTTGCCGGTGATGGTCGCGAAGGAGCGTGTGCCAAGCAGCGCCGACTGCGCCAGCAGCAGCAGCGCCGCGATGCCAAGCAACAGCCCGCCCCACGCCGTCGCCTCCCCGATGCGCGGCGGATAGTTGTCGAGCAGCTGATAGATCTGCGTGGTCGCCACCGGGAAGCCTGCCGGCAGGCCGAGCACGGCGGGCACGCTGAACATGCCAAGCGCCTGCACCATCACCAGCAACGCAGCGGCCAGCGCCGCCGGCAGCAGCAGCGGCAATGTCACGCGGCGCAGCACCAGAAGCGGCGCGGCGCCATGCACGCGCGCGGCCTCCAGCATCGCCACGTCGATGCCGCGCAGCGCGTCGGAGATCAGCAGGAACGGCAATGGCGTGGCGGCCAGTGCCGTCACCAGCACGACACCGCCTGGCGACACAATGTTGACCGTGAGCGGCAGGCCAAACGTGTCGCGCAACAGCAGATTGATCAGCCCGCTATGCGGGGAGGCAAGCCAACTCCAGCCGATCGCGGTGAGCAGCGGCGTGAGATAGAGCGGCATCACCACCAGCCGTTCCAGCATCGCGCCGCCTGGCACCCCGCGCACCAAAGCCAGCGCCAATCCGCCGCCGATCAGCAGCGCGCCCGCCGTAGCGCCGAATGCCAGCAGCAGCGTGTTGCCGACTATGTCCAGGTGATGCAGCGGCGCGAAGCCACCCGCCGTGCCACCCGCGGCGACCGCCGCCAATGGCGGCAGCACGAGAAGCGCGACGACGGCGGTCGTGCCCACACCGAGGACATTCTCGGCACGCATTGCGGCGGGCCCGTTCAGTGGAACAACTCGTCGAAATGCTGCGGGAAGGCGGCACTCGCCTTCAGATAGTCGTCGAGGTCCGTGGGCAGCAGCGGATGAGCCTCGGCGAGCGGCTTCTGGCCGGCTGGCGGCGGCACATCGGGGCGCATGGAATACATGCCGTACAACTCGGTATCCAGCAGGCGCTGGCCTTCCTGCGAGAGGATGAAATCGATGAACAGCCTGGCGGCGTTGGGATGCGGCGCGCCCGCGATGATGCCGACCGGTGCGAGCGTCAGCGGCATCCCCTCGGTCGGATAAACCGCAACCAAACCGGAC
>DATKFJ010000356.1:0-3037 GCA_035511435.1 Acetobacteraceae bacterium
GCCCGCAGAGGTGCTTGCCACCAGCGGCAAGGCCGGTCCTGCGGAGATCGGCTATTCCTACGATGCTGGAGCGCTTTGCTATCTGCGGCTGATTCCGCTGCCGCCGCTGGAGCGGCCGTTGCCGCTGACCAGCCTGCGCAAAGTAGTCGAACGCGCGCCGCTGTTGAGCCGGCAGTCCGAAGGAGCACTGGTTGGCCGCAATGACTATGGCGCGATCGCCTTCGAGCCGTCCTCACCGCCCAGTCGCGGGCCCGGCAACCTGGCGTCCTCGACGCAGCTGTTCATCACCGGGGAGATCTGGAGCGTCGGCAATTCGCTGATTGCCCGTGAGCGTGGGGAGCAGCGGCAATGGATCAAGCTGCCGTTTCTGTCGTCCGTCATTTTCGAGCGCGTCTATTACGATCAGCTGCGCACGCTCACGCAGTTCGCATTGGAACACCTGTCGTTGAGCGCGCCGTGGGAGGTCGAGTGCGGCGTCGCTGGCAGCAAGGGCATGCACCTGTGGGTGTCCGCGCAGGAGACCTCCGGTCCGATCGTGCAGCCTGATGTCATCACCCGGCGCAACATGAAGACCGGCAGTGATGCCGAGATCGATTCGATACTGCTGGAATTCTTCAACCTGCTGCACGCCGCGGCCGGATCTGAGCGGCCATCGGGCCTGCACGGCTTTCCGCCCGGCCGGCCGCGCTAAGCTCTCCCGGAGGCCTTCGCTATGTATCTTTATCGCGGTGGTGGATTGTTCGGGCTGCTCATTCTGATTGCCGATATCTGGGCAATCGTGAATATCGTGCAGAGCAACGCCCTGACCGGACGCAAGGTCCTGTGGATCGTCATCGTGCTGGTGTTCCCGTTCCTGGGATGGCTGGTGTGGGTGTTGGCGGGGCCGAGAACCGGGCGGAGCTAGCGCTGCCGCGTCGCTACAAGCCGGCGCACACACCCTGTGCATTGCTGTCCACGTACGGCGCCTGCGGGCACAGGACGTAGCGCAGGCGCGTTCCCAGCGGTGTGAGCGTGTCGGCGCGCATTGACGCCGGAGCATTGCCGATGCCCGTGCCGAGCACCTGGCCGGCGTTATTGAGCCCTATGAATGCGATCAGATCGCTCTGATCGGTACCGTCACCCGACACACCGATGGCGCCGACCAGCTGCGCGCCACGGTAGATCGGAAAGCCTCCGCCGAAGGTCGTGATGCCGTTACGAATCTGGCTGATGCCGGTGCAGTTCGGGGTGGTATCGCCTTTGAGGGCTGCAACGAACTTGTTGATCACCAGATCCAGTTCCAGGCCGACGTTGAAAATGCTCCAGTCCGCATTCGGTTTTGCCAACGGGCCGTTCGGCGTATTCGGGATGCCGTCCGGGAAGAAGGGCGTTGCGATGTCGTTGATCGCGCGAGTCGAGAAGGCGATACCGTTCGCAAAGGCCTGAGGGTTGGCGAAGAAGGTCTGCGACGCCGTCACGTACGCCGAGATCGGCGAGGTAGCCACGACAGTCGTCGCGGTCGGATCCAGGTAGTTGGCCGGCGGCAGCCCCGACAGCTGCGTCGCGGCGGTCGGGGTAGAGAAGAACAGCGCGGTGCGCGCTTTCTGCTGCACGACGTCGATGCTGTCCACCAGGGCGTCGGGCGAGCGGGCGTAACCGACGATCTCACCGGCGGTATCGACCACGGTCACGGAGACCTGTGCAATTGAACCCAGGGGCTGGCGCACCTGTGCGCGCGTGTGATTGGCGACCTGCAGCGTGCTCTTGATGATCTGCGCGACTTCAGCAGCGGTCATGAGCCCATCGGTGCCTGCTATCGGAGGAAAACGGTTGGTGCCGGTGCCGTCCACCACGATGTAGTCACCGGTGCCGGCCAGCGCCGGATTGGTGTCAGGCACCACGCCCGAGCCTGGGGTGCCGTAGGCCTGCCCGGCGACGATCGGGGCGCCGCCGAAGCCCGCGAAGTTGGTGAGCGCTCCGGCCGTGCCGTTGATCGATGCGAATGAAGGTGCGTTGGCCGGATTGGTCATCAGCGCTTCGCTGGTGTCGAAGATCAGCGTATTGCCGCCCGCAGTGATGTGATCGGCACGGATGCCGGTCGGTGCCTGGAACCCGCCGGTGCCGGCCACGGCGATCAGCTCATTGACGTCCGGGCTGGTATCCGTGAGGTAGTCGGTGACGAGGGAATACACGCCGTCGGCGATCACGCCAATCGCGCCGACCACCGTACCGTTCTTGTAGAGAGGCAAGCCGCCGGGCTGGGCCGCGAACCCCAGCGGCGAGCGGTGCGGGCCCTGGGTGCCAGCGCTGGCCTGTTTGCTGACATCCGAGCAGGTGAGCTGCGAGAACTGCACGTTGAACAGCGGACCGGCCGGAGCGCCGGCCTGACCCGGATCGAAATTCTGCTGAATGATCTGACCGGCCGTACGGCTGGAGAACGCGTTGCCGTCGGATGAGAAGTACGCCGCCGTCAATGCCTTGGCAATTGCCGCGGCTTCCGAGGGCAGCGCGTTGATGCCTTCCAGGCCACCGACCGCGCCGCGCCGGCCGTTGATCGTGAACTTCGAATTGGCCGCCCCGGTGGTCTGGAAAATGCCGAGCACGTTGCCGACACGATCCACGACCGCGATGGTGGCGGGTTTGTTACGCGCCTGGGCTTCGGCGGTGGCCTGCGCGAAGATCTGCTGCACGTCGCTGACGGCGAGCGCCTGGCTGGCAGAGGGAACCTGCAGCGCGCCGGGGCTGATGTTGCTGGTGCTGCCGCACGCCGCGAGTACCACCGCGCAAGCCCCTGCGAGGGTCGTCCTGACCAGATCCCGTCTTCGTTGACGCATTTGCTACCAGTGTTCTCTAGCGCGGGTTAGCGTTCCACAGTCTACAAGCGCGCACCCGCAGGATCAAAGGGCAGGTCGTTTGTTGAAGACCGTGACGTCGGCCAGATCGAATGATTTGGGCGCGCGCCGCAGATAACGCGGCATCAGCAAGCGGGCCACCAGGCCCGTCCACCCCGTTTGATGGGAGGCGCCCAGTCCGCGACCGGTGTCGCCGTCGAAATATT
>DATKFJ010000357.1:0-5384 GCA_035511435.1 Acetobacteraceae bacterium
AGGAACTGACGGCGGCAGATGTGCCACATGAAGGCCACATCTACAAAAACGCCAATCATGGCTTTCACAATGATACGACCCCTCGCTATGACGAAGCCGCAGCGAAGGAAGCGTGGCAGCGCACATTGGATTGGTTCAACAAATACCTGCGCAGCTGAATTTGCAGCGCCTCGGCTCTGCTGAGGTTACGCCGGACTCGAATGGAGAGTTGCGATCCGGCGACTGACGCCTGGCGGCATCATGCTCCGATGCCGACGTCCCGCCGGTATTGGCCAGTCTCGAACCACTCCGTCGCTCCCGCGACCGTGCACGCATACTGCTCCATTGCCGGAAACCCCCGCTTGTTGACCAGGGCACCATGTCCTAGCGTCGACAACCAAAGTTCCACCGAGTGACGCTCATGCTCGTGTCGCTGAACTCGCGCCGCGCGACCGAATAGGGAGGATCCGAACATGGCAGGTGAATCAGCGCAATTCGGCTTGCGGCACAGGGCGCCGACGCCCGCGATCCGGCCATTCGAATTGCCGCAGCGACTGCAAGCGATGGGCGAACGGGCGAAAGCGGCATTCGCCGAACCATTCCATGGCATCGCGCCCGACGGTAAGCTCGCATCTGGCGTGTTCTCGATCGAGAAGACCGGCATCTCGCTCGCGCCGGTACTGGAAGCCGCGCGCGCCTTCCTCGCGACGCTGACCGCGGCGCAACGCAAGGCGGCGTCGTTTGCCATCGGCGACGAAGCGTGGCGGATGTGGTGCAACATCCATCCGTGGGTGATGCGGCACGGCGTCTGTCTCGCCGATCTCGGGCACGATCAGCGCGAGGCCGCGCTCGCCCTGCTGCGCGAAAGCATGAGCGAGGCGGGATACCGCAGCGCGCGCGACGTCATGTGGCTCAACGAGCACGCGCTGGAGATCACCGGCAAGCCCGAGGAATACAGCGAATGGTTCTACTGGGTCAGCGTGTTCGGCAATCCGTCGCCGGATGAGCCTTGGGGCTGGCAGATCGATGGTCACCACCTCAACCTCAACTGCTTCGTACTCGGCGACCAGCTTGTGCTGACACCAGCGTTCATGGGGTCCGAACCGGTGCTTGCGCGCTTCGGCAAATATGCCGGCACGCGTGTGTTCGCCGCGGAAGAGGAGCAGGGGCATGCGCTGATGAGTGCGTTGTCGGCCGATGAACGCCGGCGCGCGACGGTGGGCAAGGACCTTCCGACGGAGCTGTTCACGGCCGCGTTCCGCGACAACCAGCGGATCGATGCAGTCGGGATCCGCTATGGCGACCTTGCGGCGGAGGCACGCGAGCGTCTCGAATCACTGCTTGGGCTCTATACGGGTCGCTTGCGGCCCGGCCACGCCGACGTGCGGTATGCCGAGGCGAAGCGGCATCTTGGCGAAACGCGATTCGCCTGGGTCGGTCGGTTCGACGATGCGAGCCCGTTCTACTATCGCATCCTGAGCCCCGTCATTCTCGTGGAGTTCGACCACCAATCCGGCATCGTCTACGACAATGACACTCCCTCGCGTGACCACATCCACACGGTGGTGCGCACGCCCAACGGCAACGACTACGGCAAGGACCTGCTGCGCCAGCACTACGCCCAGCACCCCCATTCGCATGCTGGGACGGGGCACCACCACCATCAAACTCATCATCATCACCACCACCACCACCACCATCAAACTCATCACCATCATCATCACCATGGCGGGGCTGTGTGATGGGGCCGCTTTCAGGCATCAGGATAATCGAATTCGCCGGCATCGGACCGGCACCGATGGCGGCAATGATGCTGGCCGAGATGGGTGCCACCGTACTGCGCATCGATCGCATGACCGAGAGCGGCCTGGGCATTCCTCTCGGCACCAAATTCGAACTGCTGAAGCGCAGCCGCCATGTCATCCAGCTCGATCTCAAGCGAGCTGAAGCGATCGAGCTCACGCTGCGACTGATCGGCCAGGCGGACGCGCTGATCGAAGGCTTCCGTCCGGGCGTCATGGAACGGCTCGGGCTCGGGCCGGAACTCTGCCTGGCCCGCAACCCGCGACTGGTGTTCGGCAGGGTCACGGGCTGGGGTCAGGATGGACCGCTCGCGCACGCGGCGGGCCACGACCTCAATTACATCGCGCTGACCGGCGCGCTGGATGCGATCGGCCGCAAGGGATCGCCGCCGACTCCACCGCTCAATCTGGTCGGCGACTTCGGCGGCGGCGCATTGTACCTGGTCGTTGGCCTGCTCGCCGCGATCATCGAGGCGCGACAATCCGGCAAGGGCCAGGTGGTGGACGCTGCCATGGTCGATGGCGCGTCATCGCTGATGACTTCGGTCTATGGCGCCAAGGCAGCCGGTCGCATGGACGGCGGGCGCGGCGGCAACATGACCGACTCCGGCGCGTATTTCTACGAGGTGTACGAATGCGCCGACGGTCGCTACGTTTCGGTGGCAGCGATCGAGGCGAAGTTCCACGCCGAACTTCTGCGCCTGCTGGAAATCGATCCGGAAACGATGCCGCCGCAGATGGATCGCGAACGATGGCCGCAGGCGAAGGCGCGGCTGGCTGAACGCTTCCGCACCCGCACGCGCGATGAATGGTGCAAGCTGCTCGAGGGTACCGACGCCTGCTTCGCTCCGGTGTTGTCGATGGACGAGGCCCCGAACCATCCGCACAACCGCGCGCGCGGCGCATTCGTTGAATTGGATGGTGTGGAGCAGCCTGCGCCGGCACCGCGCTTCAGTCGAACGGCATCAGTGCAGCCGATACCGCCGCAAGCGGCAGGCGCGGCAGATCCGCAGGAAGTGCTGGCGGATTGGGGTGTAAGCAAGGATGCCGTCGCAACCGCGGCGGCGGCAGGAATATTGGGCCACGCAACCAAGTTCTGACGCGGATTACGTCGATCAGGCAGGCGTTGCTCGGACGGTGTTGGTTCGGTCACGGACACCCCCGCAACTACCTATTGCGGTACCGCGGGCCGGCACGTATGGTCTCCATACGAAATGCGAATCATTCGCAATTAGGAGCGTGCCTTCCCATGGGTCACGACACAAGCCAGATCGCCCGGCGCTGCGAGCGTGCGGTGATCACAGCCTATCGCGACCTGCGGCAGTTGGGTTCGGACGACATGGCTGCATTCCGGGCGTGCACCGCGCTGTATCGCATCCATCATCCGGAAGCCTCGCTCAACGAAGCCCGCCGGCTGGTCGCCGAATGGATCGATCATCACGTGGTGCGTGCTGACCATGGCCCGACGGCTGGCTGCGCCTGTCAGTGAGGCTGGGCTGGCGCCACCCCCGGCCGGCGCAGGAGTGTGACGACGTGATCCGCGAGGGCTACGATGTATTTCGCGATAGGTCACGAAGATGCTCTTCGCACGGCACGCCTCCAGCAGTGCCCCAGCCGCATCCAACAGCCTGTGGGATCATTCGGCGTGCGCCTCGATCGCACCGGATTTGATGGCTTCGACGAACAACCGCCAGTCGCTCGTCACCTGCTTGGCGTAGGACATGGCGAAGTCGGCAATCGCCGCATCGAATGCACCGCCCGCACCCATGTAGCCGGCGATTCTCGCCGCATCGCCGGAGCGCGCGTGCGCGCGTGCCAGCGTGCCGCCGCACAACGTGGCATAGTACGGCATTGCTGCAACGGTGAGTTCCGCACCGATTGATGCAAGCCGCGAGTCCTTCAGTTGGCGGACATAGCAGTGCTGGTCGCTGCCGTGCTCCTGCGTCCAACCCAGGAAGACATCGGGATAGCCTTGCATGATGCGCTGGCCGGTGACGACGCGCTGGCCCTGATTGGCGTAGAGGCTGGGCGCGGTGCATGGCGCCAGGGCAGACTGCTGCGCTTCCTTGAGTTGCAGCAGCAGCGTCGCATCGTCGCGGGTGGTGAACAGGCCGATGGCACAGAACGTGCCTACGCTGCCGATGCCCACCACCTTGAACGCAACGTCGGTCAGGCGATAGCGATCGAGCAGCACGCCGCGCTCTTCGGGCAGGCTGAGCTTGTACGCCTCGAACGCCGTGCGCGCGACCAGTTCGTGCGTGTTGTCATGCTGATCGGAGAGTCGCGTGATCAGAGGCGGCCTGGGACGGATCCGCCAGCCGGATTTCCTGCGCTCCAACAGCTTCGGATACCCTCTGCGGTGCGCCTCGGTGGCGGTGTGCAGGTTTTTCAATTCACGCTGGCGCAGCCTGACATCGGCAATGCCCTGCAGCACGCCCGCCACGGCAATATGCGATCGCCACGCACGCAACGGATCGAGCCGCATCAGCATCGCCATGTGGCGGCGGTACGCCGTTACGACGCCGCGCGCGAGGTTGCGGCAGGCACTGTCCGGCATGCCGCGGCCACGCGCGTCGACCACGAAACTCGCCGTGAGACGTTTCAGGTCCCATTCGAACGGCGACGGCAGCGTCTCGTCGAAATCGTTGATGTCGAATGTCGGCGTGCCGTCAGGTGCGGCGTAGCAGCCGAAATTCGCCAGGTGGCAATCCCCGCACGACTGGACCCAGATGCCGCTGGTTGAGGTCGTCGCAAGATCAGCCGCCATCACGGCGGCGGTGCCGCGCATGAACGCAAATGGCGACTGTTGCATGCGGCCATGGCGGATCGGCAGCAGCGACGAAATCCGATGGCGACTGGTCTCCAGCAGAATCTGCAGCGGATCGCAGCGGTCAGCCGGCGCTTCCCAAACGGCATGCTGCCCGCGCGGCACCAACCTGCGCAGATCGTGTCCGGCCCGACGCCTCTCCTCTATCGGCAACAGGTCGTCGGGCTGGACATATTCTAGCGGCATGTTGTTGTGTCCCCGACTTATGTGGGGATCACAGCGCAGCGAATGCCATGACGCAAGCTGAATGTTATGACAACGGGCCCGCGTGATAATCGCGAAGCTTCAACGGATCAGCCGAGCAGTTCCGGCCAGCGCGAACGGATCGCCCAAATGATGCACGCGGTGAACGCACCGGCGATCAGATCATCGGCCATGATGCCGGCTGCGCCGCCTTGTCGATCAGCCCAGCCGATCGGACCAGGCTTGACGACATCAAGGAAGCGAAACATGGCGAATGCGGCGAGCAGGCCTGGCAGCGATGCGTGAGACAGGCCGCACATTGCAAGCCATTGTCCGGCGAACTCATCGATCACCACCCAGCCCGGATCGCCCTGGACGCGTGCGGCGCCGATTGCCCAAAGACCACCAAGCGCAGCAAGCAACGCGGCAGTCGGCAGCAGGATCGGCGAGATGTGCACCAACAATGCACCAGCGAGCAGCGCGATGGCTGACGCCGCGGTGCCTGGCGCGATCGGGACGCGGCCGGATCCGCATCCGCTGGCGATAAAGCGCGATGGTGTCATTGCCGAGTTGACCCGGCCGGGGTTCGTGAT
>DATKFJ010000358.1:0-7182 GCA_035511435.1 Acetobacteraceae bacterium
CCGGTGCACCAGGGCTACATCGAGCCGCACGCATGCCTGGCAACCTATGCCCCGGATGGACAGGTGTCGATACATGCCTCCAGCCAGGGTCACTTCATGATCCGCGCCTATACGTCGAAGCTGCTTGGCATCGACATTGCCAATATCAAGGTCAATCCTGCCGAGATCGGTGGTGGCTTTGGCGGCAAGACCCTGATCTATCTGGAACCCGTGGCTGTCATGCTGTCGAAAAAGTCCGGACGGCCGGTCAAGATTCAGATGACGCGGGAAGAAGTGTTCCGTGGTTCCGGCCCGACCTCGGGCGCGACCGTCGAGGTGAAGATCGGCGCCATGAAGGATGGCTCCATCGTCGCCGCGCAGCAGGTGCTGAAGTTCCAGGCTGGTGCGTTTCCAGGTTCACCAGTTCAACCGGGCTGCATGTGCGGCTTCGCGTTGTACGATCTGCCGAATGTCGATGTCGTCGGATATGACGTGGTCAGCAACCGTCCGAAGACCGCGGCGTACCGAGCGCCGGGTGCTCCGATCACGTCGTTCGCCGTGGAAAGCCTGCTCGATGATCTCGCGCGCAAACTACATATAGATCCGCTGACATTACGGCAGAAGAATGCGGCGCGGAATGGATCGAAGACGCATTACGGCCCGAGCCATCAGAACATCGGGTTCGAAACTGTACTGCAATCGGTCAAAAACCATCCGCATTGGAAGTCTCCGCTAAAGCCAGGCCATGGCCGCGGTTTTGCCTGCGGCTTCTGGTTCAACGTGGGTGGCGAATCGACGGCACAGGTTCACGTCAACGAAGACGGTTCGGTGACGGCGGCGACCGGCAGTCCTGATATCGGCGGCTCCCGTGCGTCAATTGGCATGATGGTAGCCGAGGTGCTGGGCATTCCGGCGTCGCGCGTTCGCACGGTGGTTGCCGACACAACATCGATCGGCTTCACTCACATCACCGGCGGTTCGCGTGTGACCTTCGCCACCGGCATGGCCGCGACCCAGGCCGCAGAAAAGGTGGTGGAGAAGCTCAAGGAACGCGCTGCGATGATCTGGGAAATCCCGGTGGAGGCGGTCGAATGGCGCGACGGCAAGGCATTTCCCGCAGGCTCCAACGCCGGTGAATTCGATCCGTTGGAGTTGGGTGCCATTGCGCTGAAGGCCGCGCGGACGGGTGGCCCGATCAATGCCGAAGTATCGCTGAATGCGCAGGGCGCTGGCCCAGGGTTCGGTGCGCATCTCTGCGATGCCAGCGTGGATATGGAAACCGGCCACGTCACGATCGAGCGCTACACGGCATTCCAGGATGTGGGCAAGGCGATCCACCCAAGCTACGTCGAGGGCCAGATCCAAGGCGGTGCCGCGCAGGGCATCGGGTGGGCACTGAGCGAGGAATACATCTACGACAAGCATGGGCGGATGGATAATCCGGGCTTCCTCGATTACCGCTGCCCCGTCGCTTCGGACCTGCCGATGATCGAGGCGGTTCTCATCGAGGTGCCGAACCCGCGCCATCCGTTTGGTGCGCGCGGTGTGGGCGAGGTGCCGATCGTTCCGCCGATGGCAGCGGTTGCCAATGCAATTCGCGGTGCCAGCGGGTTGCGGATGCCGGACCTGCCAATCACCCCCCCGAAGTTGCGGGCAGCGATCGATGCTGCCGGTGTGCCGCCTCTGCTGGCCGCCGCGGAGTAGATCTGACGCGTCCGGAAAGGTGGGGGCTCGTCGCTGATTGTCAGAGCCCGGCTGGCCTCTCCGTTCGACGCGGTCAGACCTGGTCCATGTCCGCTGGTTGCAGAAGCCGCTCATAAAACCCGCCATAGGTTCGAGCGCGATCGATCAGGTGCACCTCGATAATCCAGTGCCGCATTTGTCCCACAGCGTCCGGGTCGCGCATCCGTCCGGGGTTCGCGGGGCTGATCCGGTAGAGATCCTTGTCGCCGGGAATGCGCGTGCGGGAATTCGCCAACGATATGGCCAGCGATCGCACCGCCGCACAGCCAGCCGGCTGCTTCCGCACGTTGCTGCGCGTATGCATAAAGTTGGGCGTCCGTGACATCGCGATGGTCGTCGAAATACTGCTTGAGCGCGTCGAATATCCTCGGCAGATCCTGGCATAGCCGACGCTTGACCGGATCGTCGCCCATCACATAGGTGCGGCCGACGTCGGCTTCCCATTCGTCGAAGACGGGACCGAGATCGAGAAAAACCGTGTCGCCAGCGGCAATTTCGCGACCGGCGGATTCTCCGCGAAGATGCACACCGTGTTTGGTCCGGATCGAACGATCCGCTTGTGCCAGTGCTTCTTCACGCCGAATGAACAGCGAAGCAGTACTATCCGTGCCGATACCTTCGTACGATATTCTGTTGGCTTCAACGATGGAAAGCGCTGGTGCCGCTAGACCATAGCGCGAGCAGCCTGCTAGTGTCGCGCGGCTGGCATGTGCCGGTGAAGGGGTCTTATCGGGACCTCATAATCAGGAGATATCCCATGGCTTGGACCCGCCCGAAGCTCCGCGAAATCTGCATCGGCATGGAGATCAACGGCTACTTCGCCGGCAAGATGTAACTGCCGGGACCTCCCTTGATTCCAGATGCCTGACCGGGCGCCCGGGCTCACATCGCTGGTGCTCGGTGCGGCGGCTGGCGGCGGCTTCCCGCAATGGAACTGCGGGTGCCGCCAGTGCCGGCTGGCAAGAGCCGGTGACCCGCGCGTGCGCCCCGCGACGCAGGCCAGCATTGCCGTCAGCGGAAACAGCACCGACTGGATTGTTGTCGGAGCCTCGCCAGATCTGCGTCAGCAGATCCTGCAGACGCCGAGGTTGTGGCCGACGGCTGGTTTGCGGCACTCCCCGATCACCGCGGTCGTGTTGATCGGCGGTGACGTCGATGCACTGGCGGGGCTGCTGACGCTTCGCGAGCGCCAACCGTTCACGGTATATGCTCCGCCTGCATTGCTGGACCTGCTGCGGGAGAACCGCATTTTTGGGGTGCTCGATCCAGCGCTCGTTCGCCTGGCGCCCATTGCGGCTAATGAGCCTGTCAGTTGTGGTGCCGGGCTGCGGCTTACGTTGCTGGAGATGCCTGGAAAGGTCCCACTCTATCAGGAAACGCGAGGCGCGACCGACGCTGAGCCAGGTCCGACGTTTGCCGCCCGCCTCGAGGCGAACGGCAGCAGCGTGATCGTCGCGCCTGCCTGCGCCGACGTCACCGATACTGTGCGCCGACAACTTCGGACAGCAGACGTGGTGTTCTTCGACGGGACTCTGTTCACCGATGATGAGATGATCGTGGCTGGACTGGGTGACAAGACGAGCCGCCGAATGGGTCATGTTCCGATCAGCGGTCCGGGCGGAACGCTGGAAGGACTGGCAGACCTGCCCGGCCGGCGTATCCTGGTGCATATCAACAACAGCAATCCGATCCTGCTTGCGGACTCGCCGGAGCGGCGCGAGGTGGAGGCTGCGGGATTCGAGATCGCTTACGACGGGATGGAGGTGCAGCTTTGAACGATACCATGCCGCCTGCCAACCTTGAGTCGCGCCTGCGCGAACTGGGCGCCAAGCGCTATCACAACCTGCATCCGTTTCACCGGATGTTGCACAACGGCGAGTGCACGAAAGCGCAGGTGCAGGCGTGGGCGCTCAACCGGTACTACTATCAGGCGATGGTGCCGTTGAAGGACGCTTCATTGATCGGCCGCTGCGAGGATGTCGCGCTGCGCCGGGAGTGGCGCAAACGCCTGGAAGATCATGACGGTGACGATGACCGGCCAGGCGGCATCGAGCGTTGGCTGAAGCTGACCGACGGCCTCGGGCTTGATCGGGATGCCGTGACATCGACGCGTCTTCTGCTGCCGGCGACGCGCTATGCCGTGCAGGCCTATGTGCACTACGTGCGCGAGCGGAGCCTGCTGGAGGCTGTGGCATCCTGCCTGACGGAGCTGTTCTCGCCGCAGATCATCACCGAGCGAATGAGCGGGATGCTGTCGCATTACAACTTCATCACCGCGGAGATCATGTCGTATTTCGATCAACGCCCGCCGCAGGCCGAGCGTGACGCGAATTTTGCGCTCGAATGGGTGAAGCAGCATGCACAGACCGTCGAACAACAGCAGGCAATCGTCGACACGCTCGCATTCAAGTGCGATGTGCTGTGGTGCATGCTGGACGCGCTGCACTACGCCTATGTCACACCAGGTCTGATTCCACCAGGCGCCTTTGTTCCCAGGGATTTTGATGCCTGAGGCGATACCACTGCCGGAACGGCCACGCCTGGCGCCGGGCGTACGGCTCCATTTCGATAAGACCCGCAACGCATGGGTGCTGCTCGGTCCTGAGCGTGTAATCGAGACGGAGGGACCGGCGAGCGAGATCCTGCGCCGCTGCGACGGTACCCGTACGATCGAGCAGATCGTCGACGAGTTGGCTGTCCTTTACACGGCGGAGCGAACGGAGATTGCAGGTGACGTGAACGACATGCTCGCCGAACTCGCGGCCAAGCGCCTGCTTTCATGAGCATGGCGAATCCCGTGCAGGACGTCCCAGCGCCGCTCGGCCTTCTCGCAGAACTCACGCACCGCTGCCCGCTCGGGTGTCCGTATTGCTCCAATCCGTTGGCGCTGGATGATCGCGCCGACGAATTGGACGCCGCGACCTGGTCGCGCGTGTTTCGTGAAGCGGCCGCGATGGGTGTGCTGCAGGTCCACCTGTCCGGTGGTGAACCGGCCGCGCGCCGTGACCTTGTCGAAATCGCAGCGGCGGCGCGCGACGCGGGCCTGTATACCAACCTGATCACGTCGGCTATCGGCCTCAATTCGGCGCGTCTTGCGGGCTTGAAATCCGCGGGACTGGATCACGTTCAGCTCTCGTTGCAGGACGTCGACGCCGGCACAGCGGATCATATCGCCGGCTACGCCGGGGCGCATGGGCGCAAGCTTGCGTTCGCACGATCGGTGACGGAGCTCGGTCTCGCGCTCACCATCAACGCGGTGATCCATCGTGCCAACATCGGTCGCGTTGCCGCGCTGGTAGAACTGGCTGATCAGCTTGGCGCTGGCCGCGTCGAGATTGCCCACGCACAGTATTATGGTTGGGCTTTGCGCAACCGCCACACATTGATGCCGACGCGCGCGCAGGTCGAGCATGCAATGCAGGAAATGGATGACATCCGCCAGCGGTATCAGGGCCGCCTGGCGATCGACATGGTCGTGCCTGACTACTATGCGCGCCGGCCGAAGGCCTGCATGGGCGGATGGGGACGCCGCTCGTTGAATGTGACGCCCTCTGGACGCGTGCTGCCGTGCCACGCTGCGGAAACGATTCCCGGCCTCGAGTTCTGGTCGGTGCTCGATCGCTCATTGGCACAGATCTGGCAGGAGTCGCCGGCGTTTCAAGCATTTCGCGGCACGGATTGGATGCGGGAGCCATGCCGCACTTGCGAAATGCGTGATATCGATTACGGCGGATGCCGCTGTCAGGCCATGGCCCTGGTGGGTGACGCCGCAGCGACAGATCCCGCGTGCGAGTTGTCGCCCTCACATGCGCTGCCGCGGGGCGTCGCCGAGAGAGAATCGGCGATCCCGATGGGCGACTATACGTATCGCGGGCGCGTACCAGATAATACAGCGACCCAACCCCGACAGAGGAAGGCCACCCAATGACCCTCAAGATCTACGGCGTCCTGCGGTCACGCGCGACCTGACCCATCTGGATGGCCAAGGAACTCGGCGTGCCGTTCGAGCATGTGCCGGTCATTCAATACTACCGACTGCCCGATCCCGCTGCCGCGGATGCGCCGCTGAACACCAGTTCGCGGGAATTCCGCGCAGTCAATCCGAACGGCCTGGTGCCGAGTATCGATGACGATGGCTTCGTGCTGAACGAGTCGCTCGCCATAACGCTGTATCTGGCGCGCAAGCATGGTGGCCCGCTGGCGCCGAAGGATGTGCGCGAGGAAGGCTTGATGACGATGTGGACCCTGTGGGCCGCCACGGAATGCGAGGCACCGGCGCTGCGGGTCATGCAGAATGCCGCTGCGGTCAAGACGCGGGACACCGCCGTTTATGAGACGGGCGTGACCGCTCTGCAGCCAAAATTCGCTGTTCTGGACAAGGCATTGCACGAAGGTGGGGGATTTCTCGTCGGCCGACGCTTCACCGTTGCCGATCTGAATGTCGCCGAGATCATCCGTTATGCCCAAGCAGCCCCAGAGTTATTCACCGACACGCCGAACGTGCAGAGTTGGATCTCGGCGTGCCAGTCGCGTCCTGCGTTCACTGCGATGATGGCTGAACGCAATGCCGAGCCGATGTAGGCTCGCTCAGCCCTGCTATTTGCCTGTCACGCGCCAGATCACATCGCCCACATCGTCCGCCATCAGCACGGAGCCGTCCGGTCCGATGGTGACACCGACGGGCCGACCATAGGACACCCGCTCATCCGGAGCGAGGAAGCCAGACAGGATATCGCGCGCCGGTCCGGCCGGCCGGCCGTTCTCGAATGGAATGAAGACGAGTTTGTAGCCGCTCAACTTGCTCCGGTTCCAGGAGCCGTGCTGCCCGATGGCCATGCCATCCGGAAATCCGGGAAGTGTGCCGGCGGGCAGCCAGCACAAGCCCAGCGACGCGGTGTGCCCACCCAATGCGTAGTCCGGTGTAATCGCCGTCGCGACCACGGCCGGATCCTGCGGCACCCGGTCGTCCACCGTCTGCCCCCAGTAGCAATAGGGCCAGCCGTAGAACCCGCCGTCGCGCACCGAGGTCAGATAATCGGGCGGCGTCTCGTCGCCTAGGCCGTCGCGCTCGTTGACCACAGTCCACAGCGCACCGGTCCGGGGCTCCCACGCCATGCCAACCGCGTTGCGCAGACCGCCGGCGAAGGTGCGACCCTTGCCGGTTGCGCGATCAAACTCGTAGATCAGGGCCCGGCCTTCTTCGGCTTCCATGCCATTCTCGGCAATGTTGCTGGACGAACCGACCCCCATGTACAGCTTCTTCCCGTCCGGGCTCGGCAGGATACTGCGCGTCCAGTGTCCGCCGGGTTTGAAGGTGGCCAGTGTCTGTCCTGGCGCGGTAATGCGGCGCGTGCCCGTCGTGTAGGGAAAGGCAACCAGGTCATCGGTGTTGCCGACGTAGAATGTATCGTCCAACATCGCCATACCGAACGGCTGGTTCAATTCCTCCAGGAACACCTC
>DATKFJ010000359.1:0-6942 GCA_035511435.1 Acetobacteraceae bacterium
CGGTCGTTGGTTCGAACCGATAGGCCTCGCAGATGAATTCACGCGGCTCTGGCATCTTCCTCCACCACTGCACGGATCGCTCGCAGCCTGGCGTGGTGTACATCGGCTTCCAGGCTGTCAACGGTAAGTCCCTGAGTGCGCGTCACGCCATCGACCGCGGGACCTTGGTAAACCGTCGCCCACAGGATCGCGCGATCGAGGTCGGCATCCAGGCACCCCAATAGCGATTCGCGCCAGTCCGGTCGCAGCACCGCCAGCGCACCGATCAGCGCATAGGCGCCCCAGTTCGAGACACCCGCGGCGATCAGGTGGTCAGCCGGTGTGGCGCAGGCAATCGTCTCGCCATGCGCCACATGCGCGCCGATCAGCGCGGCCGGCACCGACCCCATGCCGATCTCATTGCCGCCATCGCCGATCGCGACGCGCTGCCATGGCCCGGCAACGAACAGATCGTCCAACAACGTGGTGAATGCGCTGATGTCCTCGCCGCGCATGTTGCGTGGCGCACCATCGGCGCTGCGTCCGCATCGCTCGATCGACAGCGCATGCGTGACGCCGAGCCGACGCCAGAGCGCAATGGTATCGCTGACCGATCCACCGAGCGGAACGACATCCAGCGCGATGCCCGCTACACCGGCACCGGCCAACGCTGCCGCACACGCCGATCGGCACGGTTCGTCTGTGACCAGCCGGCACGGCACCGCCACGCGCGCGAGTGCCGCGGCAAGCAGTGCCGCTCCGATCGGACCATCCGTCTCGGCTGCCGGCGGCGTGCCCTTCGGAACGTAGAATCCGGTCATGATGCCCAGATACGGACGCGGGGCCGCAGCCAGCGCGGACGCCGCGTTCCATAAACCTCCACGCGTAGCAGCAAACACACCGCCGATGTTGCGGCCGACCTCCTGATGGATCAGCGCCTCGATGCGATCAACCGTCGCGCGGGTCAAAGAGCCGCCAGCCGGGAGTTGCGCAGGTCGGTGATCATCATCGCCCCGGGTGCATGGGTGATGCAGAACTCCGGCTTCACCGTCGCGATCGCCGCCTGTGGCGTGACGCCGCAAGCCCAGAACACTGGCAGTTCGTCCGCACCCACCGGCACCGCGTCGCCGTAGTCCGGCTTGCCGATGTCCTTGATGCCGATCTGCTCCGGCAACCCGAGATGCACCGGCGCACCGTGCACCGACGGAAACCGTGACGTGATCTGGACCGCACGGATCGCATCCGCCGGCTTCAGCGGCCGCATCGACACCACCAGCGGACCACGGAACGCGCCGGCCGGCACGCACTGGATGGACGTGCGGAACATCGGCACGTTGCTGCCGCGCGTGATGTGACGGATCTCGATGCCGTCCTCCAGCAGCGCTTCCTCAAACGAAAACGAGCAGCCGATGGCGAAGCTGACCAGGTCATCGCGCCAGACATGACGAACGTCGACCGGTTCCTCGACCAGTTCACCATGGCGCCAGATGCGATAGCGCGGCAAATCGGTGCGCACGTCGAAACCCTGTGCGAGTGTCGGGAAGGTCGGATCGCCGGGCTCGGATACTGCAAGCACCGGACATGGCCGCGGATTGGCCTGGGCGAACCGCAGGAAATCATTGGCCAGTGCCTGCGGCAGGATCACCAGATTGGCCTGCACGTTGCCGGGAGCGAGGCCTGACGTCGGGCCGCTGAAGGCACCCGCGCGTATCCTCTGCCGCTGTTCGCGACCCAGCGAAAAGCCCCGTTCCACCAATGCGTCCATCGTAACCTCCCCGCGAAGCCGGCAAGCCGAGTATTATTAGCAGACACTGCCCCGTCGTGGCAGCGTTGCAATGCGGGCGCAACCTGTGCCGACCGATACTGCCGGCCGGCATTGCAATGGCCCGATCACGTGCAGTCTCAGACGGCTAATCTGCTGGGCCTGTCAATCGGCTTCGTGGTCGGCGGAGTCGCGCTGGCGATCGTTCTGCTCATCACGGGAACGCCCGCGCCGGCATCAGTTCCGCCATCGCCCACGCCAGCGGCAATGACCGCGACCGCCGCTGCCGAGCCGGCACCGGGAGCCCCGGCGCCAATGATCCGTCCTGCGGAAATGCCCCGCATCGCGCCGGTATCGCCTTCGCAAGCCGAAACCTTGCCCAACGTCATTTATCCGGACACGTCACCGGACAGCCAGGGAACGCACAAGCCCGGCACTGGTGTCGCCGGCACCGGGTTCTTCGTCGCCTCGGACGGCAGCCTGCTTACCGCGGCCCATGTCGTATCAGGCTGCCGACAGACCCGCATCGCCTCGGCATTCGTCAAACCGGCGGTAGCGGAACTGGTCGCTTCCGACACCAGGCGAGACATCGCGCTGCTGCGCGCCGCCGATGTCACGCCGCCCGCCACACTGCCGATCGGACGGCCGGCGACGCCGGATGGCCGACTGTTCGTGTTGGGTTACCCGGCGACCGGTGGACCGCTGATCCCTACCGAGACATGGGCCGAACTGGAGAACAGCAAGTTGCTGCCGGCCCCAGCCGAGTTCACCGATCCGCGCCGGGTGATCTGGGCCGATGCGCCTGTCATCAACCACGGCTTCAGCGGCGGACCGATGCTCGATCCGCGCAACGGCGAGGTGGTCGGCATTGTGCGCGGCATGGTCGACGGAGCGCGCCTGCACGCCACGCGCGCTGCCATCCCGACAACCGGCATGGTGATCGGCCCGGGGTCCGCACCCTTGGCGGCGTTGTTGCAACAGGAAGGTGTCGATGCCGATGCCATGTCGGTATCAGGCGACGATGCAGTGGAGACCGCGCGTCGCGCGACCGTGCATATACTTTGCCTGTATTGAATATGGCGCCTGTATCGAACATGGCGCCTGTATTGAATGTGCCCGCGCTGCCTTACAAAGCTCTCTCATTGCGAGCAGCGCAGCGACACGGCAATCTCGATCGCAATGTCCGATTGGCCTGCGGGCGGGCGATCTAGCCGCCAACCTTCTCGTCGGAATGCACCCCCAACTGCTTCAGTTTGCGGTGCAGCGCACTGCGCTCCATGCCGACAAACTGCGCCGTCCGCGAAATGTTGCCGCCGAACCTTAGCAATTGCGCCTGTAGATACTGCGTCTCGAAAAGATCGCGCGCCTCGCGCAGCGGCAACCCCATGATGTCCGCGGTCGGATCGATGTTGAGCAACGCAGGCGCGTTGGCCCCGATCTCCGGCGGCAACATCTCGGCGCGGATCGGGTCAACCGCACCACCAGGCGCCATGATCAGCAGCCAGTCCATCAGATTGCGCAACTGACGCACATTTCCGGGCCAGTCGTAGGCCTGCAACGCTGCCAACGTGTCGGCCGACAATTCCCGCGTCTGCATCCCGGCGTTCTCGGCTGACCGCGCGATGAACTGCTGCGCCAGCGGCGGCACATCGTCGCGCCGGTCCTTCAGCGCAGGTACTTTCAGCGGCACCACCGCCAATCGATAATACAGATCCTCGCGGAACCGGCCGCCGCCGATCTCCACCTGCAAATCCCGGTTGGTGGTCGACAGCACGCGCACATCCACCTTCACCCGCGCCGAACCGCCGAGACGCTCGAACGTGGAATCCTGCAAGGCACGCACGATCTTGCCCTGCGTCTCCAGCGGCATGTCGGATACCTCGTCCAGCAACAGCGTGCCGCCGTGCGCGCGCTCCAGCACGCCGGCGCGGCGTGGCTGTGTCAGTGGATCCGAACCTGCCTCCAGGCCGAACAACTCCTCCTCGAAGCGCATCGGATTCAGTGTGGCGCAATTCAGCACGACGAACGGGCCATCGGCACGGCGCGAGCGGGCATGGATCATCCGCGCAACCACCTCCTTGCCGGAACCGGCGGGCCCGCTGATCAACACCCGCGACCCGGTCGGCGCCACGCGTTCCACGCCGGCTCGCAAGCCACCGATCGCCGGGCTGTCGCCGGTCAAACCGGTTTCCGGGCCGGCACGCAGACGGAGTTCGGCGTTCTCGCGAGCCAGCGCCGCGGCTTCCAATGCGCGCCGCACCACCAGCAGCAGACGATCGGATTGGAATGGCTTCTCGATGAAATCGTAGGCGCCGTGCTGGATGGCCGTCACCGCCATCTCGATGGTGCCGTGACCGGAGATCATCACCACCGGCACATGCGGCTCCTCGCTGTGGAATGCGCCCAGCAGGCCCAGTCCGTCCAGGCGCGAGCCCTGCAGCCAGACGTCCAGGATAACCAGCGACGGACGACGCACGCGAAACGACGCGATCGCCGCATCCGCATCGCCGGCGCCGCGCGTGTCATAGCCTTCGTCGCGCAGCACGCCTTCAATCAGCAGGCGGATATCGGGTTCGTCGTCGACGATCAGGATGTCATGTGCCATCCGACACCTTCGTGGGCAGAACGAGTGTGGCCACTGCGCCAGGGCCGTCGAGCCTGTCGTCCAATGTCAGCCGTCCCCCATGGTCTTCCATGATCTTCTTGACAATTGCGAGGCCCAGACCGGTACCCTTGGGCTTGTGTGTTACATAGGGTTCCGTGAGTCGCGCACGGTCTTCCAGTGGTAATCCAACGCCATCGTCGGTCACGATGATGCGAACTTCGGTTTCTCCCGCCTCTATCGACAGTCCGATCGTTCCGCCACCGGCGCGGGTCTCGTCTCGCATGGCCACCGCGTCAGCCGCGTTCTGCAGCAGATTGGTCAGCGCCTGACGCAGCAATCTGCGATCGCATGGCGCCACCGGTCCCTGTTCAGGAATCTGGGTGTGCCACATGATTTGCGGCCGCGCGGTCTTCTGCAACACCAGCGCCTCCCGCGCGACGCGGCCGATATCCTCCGGCTTGATAACCGGCTGAGGCATGCGCGCAAAGGCGGAAAATTCATCGACCATGCGGCCGATGTCGCCGACATGGCGGATGATGGTATCCGCGCACAAGCTGAAGGTCTCCGGATCGGATGTGATCTCGCGCGCGAAGCGGCGTTTCAGCCTCTCCGCGGAAAGCTGGATCGGCGTCAGCGGGTTTTTGATCTCATGCGCGATGCGTCGCGCCACATCGGCCCACGCGGCCTTGCGCTGTGCGGATTGCAGTTCGGTGATGTCGTCGAACGTCACCACGAAACCATCGGTGCGGCCACCGGACAGATCGGCGCCGATTCGCACCAGCAACGTCCGCCGCCGCGTCGCCGGCCCAATCTGTATCTCCGCGGTGCGTGCGCGTTCCGGCGATGCCGCCGCCTCATGCAGCAGGTCGGAAAACTCCGGCACCACGTCGGCGAGTTCGCGACCGATCGCCGACAGCAGGTCGGCGCCGAGCAATTCGTCCGCGGCACGGTTCGGCAGTTCGATCCGGCCGGATGCATCCAGGCCGATCACGCCGGCGGACACGCCGGACAGCACCGTCTCGGTGAATCGCCGACGCTCATCGATCTGGCTGTAGGCATCCATCAACTCGTTGCGCTGCGCGGCAAGCTGGCCGGTCATGCGATTGAATGCCCGCGACAACCCAGCCACCTCGTCGCCGGTCTGCGCCTCCGCCACGCGCACCGTCAAATCGCCACCGCGCACGCGTTCAGCCGCATGGATCAGGCGTCCGATCGGCCGCGCGATCTGGTTGGCGAGCACCAAACCGATCAGCACCGCCGCCAGCAGCACCAACAGTGCCACGATGGCAAAGATCCAGGCGAATGCGATCTGCAGCCACGACCGGTTCTCGTCCAGCCGCTGGTATTCCGCCACCGCCTGTTCGGTTTTCGCGGTGTGTTCCAGGATCTGCGGATCGATCGGCCGGCCGATCATCAGCATCAGCGGCGGCGTCGAATCCAGTCTGACCACGGCGCGCACCCGCGTACCGTCGCCGGCCGCCAATACCACCACGTCACCACTCTGCGCCTGAGTGGTCACACCGGCCGGCGGCGGTTCGACACCCATGCCGGCAAACAGGCCAGCAGACGCGAGCACCTGGCCGGACAGCGGATCGTAGATCACCGCCTCGGTCAGCCCGCGCAATGTGGTCTGCGCGCCCAGCACCTCCGCGAACGCCGATGGGTCGGCCGACAGGAACTGGCCGGCACGCGTCAGGTCGTTGGCCATCTCCAGGGCGACAGCGCGGATGTTGTCGCGGTGCTCCTCCAGATAGCCGCGCGAGACCTGCAATGATTCATTGACCGCCTGGCGTACGGGATCATTGAACCAGGCCTGGATGCCGAAGTGAAAGAACGCAACGGCGAAGCAGGCCACCATGATGGTAGGAGCCACGGCCACGCCGCCGAACAGCAGCACCAGCCGAATATGCAGCCGCGATCCGGCAGAGCCGCGGCGGCGCTCGACCCAGACCCGGGTCAGCCGGCCGGCCAGCACGGCGCCAAGCAGCAGGACCGCCGAGAGATTGGCGAGCACAAGGCCGACGCCCACGCCGGGCCGCAGTCCGAACGGCGTGCCACGCGCCATGATGATGAATGTTGCTAGACC
The DNA here is from genome assembly GCA_035511435.1 of Acetobacteraceae bacterium. GTDB lineage: Bacteria > Pseudomonadota > Alphaproteobacteria > Acetobacterales > Acetobacteraceae > JAMXLO01. The sequence continues at coordinate 6,433 of DATKFJ010000359.1, forward strand.
GACCGCGAAAGCCAGCGCGGCCAGCACCAAGGTCACCACCTTTCCCAGCAGGATATCGGCGATCCTGCCAGGCAGCGAACGTGCTCGCGCCACCGCCTCTTCGGGCAGCGGCTCGGGCACTTGCTCCGGTCTCAGCGACCCAGGTGGCGGCGCGACATTCACATCAGCCCCCGCACCACCGGAATCTCGAGATCGCGGATCTTCTTGCGCAGCGTGTTGCGGTTCAGCCCGAGCATGGCCGCGGCCTTGATCTGGTTTCCCCTGGTCGCCGCGAGGGTAAGACGGATCAGCGGTCGCTCCACTTCGGCGATCACCCGGTCATAGATATCGGACGGGGCCACGCCGCCATCGTGTGCCGCGAGGAAGTCACGGATATGCCGCTCCACGGCACGCACCAGGGTATCCGGTCCGGCGGCCGCCGGCGCTTCCGCCGGCGATGGCGAGATATCGACCAGTTCGGCGGCGATCTGCTCCGCCCCGATCGTCTCGTGGGGGCACAACGCGGCCAAC
>DATKFJ010000360.1:0-7829 GCA_035511435.1 Acetobacteraceae bacterium
TGATCCGACTCCGCGAGGGGTTGCCTGTCCCCGATCGCAGCTCCCGAGGCGCCGATATGGACCCATTCGAAAAACCCCTCGAAAATCGGCCTCGATAACTATCATGCCCGCTGCGTTGAACGTGAGGCCTTGGCACGCGCCAGGCCTGCTGTGGCGCGACTGCGGATCCCATTCCAGCGAGGGCGCCACCGGTCGCGTCCGGGCCTTCGTATCATCCCTCGCCGAACGTGTCGTCTTGAGTGCCGCTTTGCTGCCATCGCGGTTCGGCGAGTGGATCCAGATAGCCGAGTAGGCAGCCCAAACCGACGCACCGGAGAAAGTGGGTTTCAGGATCGTGGGTGCCGGTGGTCGCGAACCTGCCAGGCCCTGAGGCATTTCGACTTCGACCGCGCGGCGAACAGTCCCTCTCGCGCATGGTCTTTACACTATAGGCGGGTGCGTGAGGGCGAATCGCTGGCCACCTCCCGTTGGAGATGTTCTTGGTCAAGGACGAATTGTCCAAGGCAGGCTCTCACCTTAAGCTTTGCGGTATGATGGACCAATCCTCACCGCCCACACGCGACCGTGCCAAGTCCATTGCCGTCAACCTTTACGTGTTGCGTGGATATGACGGCTTCAGCTTTAACGACTTGGCAGAGGCTACCAGCACAACGCGCGCCAACATCCATCACCACTTCGGCAACAAGCGCCGGCTGATGGCCGAGTTGATCGAGGACTTCGTAGCCGATGCGCAACATCGAATCGCTGAGATCTGGACGACACAGGGTACCACCTTTCCCGACCGATTTGCCGGCCAGCTCGAAGACCTGCGCCGCTTCTATCTCCGTTACAACCACGCACCCGGCGACCGCAATGTCTGGAGTCCGCTGGCGCGTCTGCGACTGGACCTTCCCGTACTCGGCGACCTCGGGACCAGCGCGCTCGAACGGGTCGATCGGGTCTACGATGCCTGCCTGCGCCAGGCGGTCGCCGATGCGATCCGGGCCAGACAGCTTGCTTCGAGGACACCCATTGAAGACGTGACGCGTATCCTCCGCGTGACCCTGATGTCCTGCGCGCCAATGACCCAGGACAGCGGCAGCTTCACCGAACTCGAGGAGCTGCTGGCCGCACTGTACCGGATGATTGTTGCCGGCTGGGGTCGCAACACTGCTTGACACAGGTTCCGCCGGTTCAGTAGGTGACTTACTTGCAAGTAAGTCCTCGGAGGTGCCAGCGATGTTGCGCGATACGAGTTTCGAGCAGTTCGAGGTGTTCCCAATCACCGGTGCCCTCGGCGCCGAGGTCCGCGGGATCGACCTGGCCGCCAAACCAGACGATGCCTCGTTTGAGGATCTGCGTCGCGCGCTGCACCAGTATGGCGTGTTGGCGGTGCGCGATCAGCATCTGCCGCCCCCTGCATTCCATGCGGTCGCCCGCAGATTCGGCCCCTTCAGCGGCAATCCTGTTCACACCCCGATCGACGGCTACGAGGACGTTGTCCGCTTCGTCCGCGAGCCCGACGACACCGGCAAGGTCATCGGCGAAGAGTGGCACATGGATCTAGCCTGGATGGTGAAGCCACCCGGCATCACACTGTTGTTCGGCGAGGTCATTCCACCACTCGGCGGCGACACCTGCTTCGCCAGCCTGGAGAACACCTACCGCTCGCTCACACCGCGCATGCAGGAACTGCTCGCCGGACTGACCGGTATCCACAGCGGCAAAGGCGTGGTCGCGGTCAACGCCGTGCACAAGCACCTGGGCATCCGCCAGGACGCCACGCGCGTGGATGATATCGAGACCGAACACCCCGTCGTCTGCGTCCATCCTGTCACCGGGCGGCGCTACGTGTTCATCAGCGGCGTGCTGAACCGCTTCAAGGGCATGTCCGAAGAGGAGAGCAAGCCGATCATCGACTTCCTGATCGCTCGGGCAATCCGCCCCGAAAACACCTGCCGCGTGCGCTGGGAGCAGGGAACGCTGACGCTCTGGGCCAATCCGTTCGTCATGCACACCGCGATCAATGACTATGCCAGCTATCGCCGTGTCACCTACCGTTCGACCGTGGAGGGCTGGGTGCCGCGGGCTGCGTCCGCCGAGGCTCCGGTCGACCGCGCCGCCTGATCGGCTTGAGCACCAGCCATTCGCGTGTGACCGTCCGCTCCGTCAAGCGGGGAGAGGCGATGCGCGGACAGGTTCGCCGGGGTGGGCAACAGGCGGCGACCTGGCTGTTCATCGCGCCAGTGCATGCGCTGCTGCTCGGCGTCATCGTCATTCCGGCGTGCTACGTCGTATGGCTGAGCCTAACCGCTTCCACGTTCGGCCGCGCGCCGGTGTTCGTGGGCATTGCCAACTACCTACAAGTACTCGGCGACAGCTATTTCTGGCGTGCGCTGGGCAACACCATCATCGTCGTGCTGATCGTCGTGCATGTCGAACTGCTCGCCGGCCTGGGCATGGCCCTGCTGTTCGCCTCTGGCCTGCCCTGCCGCCGCTTCCTGCTGCTGGCAGTGCTGGCACCCTACGCCGTCAGCGAGGTCTCGGCGGTGGTGATGTGGCGCTATCTGTTCGACCCCGATATCGGGCCGATCACCACCACGCTGCAGGCACTCGGTCTGCCCACCCTGGACTGGACCTTCTCGCCAACCGACGGGCTGCTGATGGTCGCACTGCTCTCGGTATGGCTGAACCTGCCGTTCACATTCATTGTCCTGTACGCCGCGCGGCTCGCCATTCCCGGCGATTTGTATGAGGCCGCGCTGGTGGACGGCACCACGCCACTCCAGAGCTTTCGCCACGTTACCTTGCCGCTGCTCGCGCCAGCGATCCTGATGGCGATGCTGTTCCGCTACATCATCGCCTTCCGCCTGTTTTCCGAGGTCTGGCTGCTCACCGCCGGTGGCCCTGCGCGCAGCACTGAAGTTGTCGCGGTGTATCTCTATAACGAGGCATTCCGCTACAATGCGTTCGGTCCGGCGGCAACCACCGGTTGGCTTATGGTCTCGGTGTCGCTGCTGCTGGCCACCGGGTACATCTGGGGCCTGCGTCGTGAGATGGCGAATGCGCATTGAGCGGCTCGCAATTGGCGCCGGCAAGGCGGTTGCGATCGCGGCCATGCTGTTGTGGTCGCTGCTACCGATCGGCTTCATTGCGCTGTCGTCGGTGAAACCCGCGCGCGATATCTTTGCAGTTCCGCCGCGCATCGCCTTCACGCCAACACTGCAGCACTACACCGACCTCTGGCTGCACTGGGGTAGCTTCTTTGTCGGCCTATGCAACAGCCTGATCATTACCGCCGGTGCCACCGTGCTCGCCGTGACTGCCAGCATGCTGGCCGGCTACGCGTATTCGCGTCATCGTAGCCGTGCCATGTCCCGCAGCGCCACGTTCCTGGTTGCCGTACGGCTGATCCCCCCTATCGTCATCACCCTGCCGTTGTTCCCAATCGTCAACTGGCTGCGACTGAACGACACGCACGTCATCCTCATCATCCTGTACGCCACGTTCTTCGTGTCTCTCGGCACGCTGCTGATGCGCGGTTTCATCGACCAGATCCCACGTGAGTTGGACGAGGCGGCGTGTGTCGATGGCGCCGGCCCATTGGTTATTCTGTGGCGCATCATTGTGCCGCTGGCGACCCAGGGCATGCTGGCCGTGGCAGTATTCGTCATCGTGTTCGCCTGGAACGAGTTCCTGTTCGCCTTCATCTTCATCTCCACGCGCGCCAAGACCGCGCCGCTGGTGATCTCGGAAATGATCGGCTCGTTCGATGGCGTGGACTGGGGCGTGTTGTTCGCGGCCTCCACGGTGCAGTTGCTGCCGGTACTGATCTTCGTGCTGTGCATGCAGCGATATCTCGTCAGCGGTCTTACCGCCGGTGCGGTCAAGGGCTGATGCAAACATAAATGGGGGAAATGCCATCATGACGACAGGGCTCACACGTCGCCGCGCACTCGGTGCGTCGCTTGCGACGGCCGGAGTGCTGGGCGGGATTGGGCGCGCGCGCGCCGCGTCACACACGCTGAACGTGCTGTGCCATCGCGTGCATCAGCTCTGCCTCACCACCGGCGTTGCCGGCGATCTCACGGCGGCCTGGCGGCAACAGCAGGACGCCGATATCGCCTGGAGCACCTTCGACATCGATCCGTTGCAGGATCGGCTGTTGCGCGAGGCGAGCCTTAATCAGACCGATTTCGGCGTCGGCTACCTGGTCAATAGCCGTGCTACCGCGAACGTCGCCGCGTTGCTGCAGCCACTCGACGCGTACCAGGCCAAGGCGCCGGTCGAAGCATTCGACGACATCGCCGCCGGATTGGTCGCGGCGATGACGATCGGCGGCAAGCTGGTCGCGGTTCCCGTGCGCACTGCCACCATGGCACTGTTTTACAACGAGGCGCTGCTGGAGCAACGCGGCATCAAGGCACCGCCCGAGACACTGGAGGAACTCGTCGAGCAGGCGAAGCAGCTCACCTTCCGCACCGAGCAGGGCACACCCGTCGTCGGCATGGTCGTGGCCGCCGAACTCGCGGCATTCCCGGTCAACTTCGCCCGTGCGTTCGGCGGCGACTTCATTACGCCGGACCTCAAGCTGATCCCCAATCGCGAGGCGATGGAGAAAGCGCTGACCGTGATGGCGGACCTGTTCAAGTCCGGTGCACTGCCGCGCAGCTACGCCACCACGTCGAACGACGACCAGGTGACCTGGATGCAGCAAGGTCGCGCCGCATTCACCACGTTGCCGTTTGCCCGCTATGCGCAGCTCAATCGGCAGGACCAATCGAAATTTCCCGGGCGCATCAAGGCGATCGAGTTTCCTATGTCGGCGGCATTGAAGGGCAAGATGCCGATGGCCTCGGTGGTTGAATTCTGGGCAATGTGCATTCCGGCTCACGCACGTGACAAGGAACTCGCGTGGAGCTTCATCCAGGCAATGTCCAGCCAGGCGGTGACCCTCGGCGCGGCACGCAACGGCAATGGCCCGGTGCGGCTCTCGACGTTTGCCGATCCAGGTTTCGCCGCAGCGCAGCCGACGGCCTCGATTGAGGCCAAAGCCCTGAAAGGCGCCCACGTTCCGCTGCCGGCTTTCCCCGAGGCCGCGCGCGCGCAGGCGATCTTCGTGGAAGAAGTGCAGCTTACCGTGCTCGGACGCAAGGACGTGGACGCCGCCATTGCCTCGATAGTAGAGCGGGTCAAACCGCTGCTGCCGGCCTGACGGGGCCGCAAGGTGCCGGTGGTCGTAGCGGTTGACGTAGGGTCCAGCAGTGCGCGGGCTGGCGTGTTTGACGCAAGGGGCAAACGCCTGGCTCGCGCCGAGATTGGCTTCTCGACCGCGCGCCCGCTGCCTGATCACGCCGAACATCAGTCCGAAGAGATCTGGCGCGCAGTCTGTGCCGCCGTGCGGGCTGCACTGACGCAAGCAGATGTCGCGCCGGCAGATGTTGCCGGCCTGGCCTTTGATGCCACCTGCTCGCTTGCAATGTTCGATGCGGCCGGCCTGCCGGTCAGCGTATCAACCACAGGCATCGATTCCTGGAATGTGGTGATGTGGGCCGATCACCGGGCCGTGGCGGAGGCCGAGGAGATCACCGCCACCGGTCATCGTGCACTGGACTTCGTCGGCGGCGTTATGTCGCCCGAAATGCAGGTGCCGAAGCTGCTGTGGCTGCGCCGCAATCTGCCGGGGGCGTGGCGGCGCTACGCGCTGGGACTCGACCTCGCTGATTTCCTGGCTTGGCGAGCCACAGGTCGCATTACTGCGTCTGCGTGCACGGTCACCTGCAAGTGGACCTATCTCGCGCATGAGACGCCGGGCTGGCAACGGGATCTGTTCGAGCGGTTAGGCCTGGACGACCTACCCACGAAACTCGCGCTGCCACCGCGTGCAGCGGCGCTCGGTAGCAGTGCCGGGACCCTTACCGATGCGTCGGCTGCGGAGCTTGGTCTGACTGTCTCCTGCGTGGTCGGTGTGGGGCTGATCGACGCGCATGCCGGTGGCGTCGGTCTGCTTGCCGGCCTTCCCGAGACGGAACTCAACCGCGGCATCGCCATGATCGCTGGCACTTCCACCTGTCATATGGCGGTGTCACCGGAGCAACGCCGCATCACCGGCGTGTGGGGTCCGTATTTCGGTGCGATGCTGCCCGGGCTGTGGCTGAACGAGGCCGGGCAATCCGCCACCGGTGCGCTGCTTGACCACATCCTGGACTGGCACGCCGAGGGCCGCCTGCTTGGCCCACAGCGACATGCCTTGATCGGCGCGCGCATCACCGAACTGCTCGCCACGGACGGCCCTGCCATGCACCAGGACCTGATGGTGCTGCCCGATTTCAATGGCAATCGCTCGCCACTCGCGGAGCCGCGGGCGCGTGGGGTGATCCATGGCCTTGCGCTCGATCATTCGTTCGATTCACTGGCACGGCTTTACTACGCCACCGCCATCGGCATTGCCCTGGGCACACGGCACATCGTTGATGCACTCAATCGCCATGGTTATGGCATCGACACATTGCATCTGACAGGTGGTCATGCCGGCAGCCCGCTGCTGGTGCGGCTGTACGCCGATGCCACCGCTTGCCGTGTCCTCCTGCCTGAGGAGGAAGACAGTGTGCTGCTCGGCACTGCCATCATCGCCTGTCTCGCCGCCGGACTGCATGGCTCGATGTCCGATGCGGCGCGGGCGATGCGACGGAGCCGCGCCACCCTGGAACCCAACGCCGCGACGCGCGCGCTGTTCGCCGACCAGTACCGCCGCTTCCTGCGGATGCAGGACCATCGGCGCGAACTATCGCCGCCTAGCTGAAGGTTGCGGAGTCCGGAAACCGCGCTCGGCTTCGGCGACTGCGGACAAGATGGTGAAGACCAACTTGCATTGAGTTCGTTGGTGGGCGCAGTAGGACTCGAACCTACGGCCCGCTGATTAAGAGTAAGCGGCGCGGACCCGCCAGAAAACGTCGTTCATCGCCAAAACCCCTCTAATTCCTTAGCATTTGTGCAGACCCGCTGATATTATACCGCCATAGGTCGCCGCGCGGACCCACCAGCCGGGTCCGCATGGGGTCCGCACACCTGCGGGATGAGCGCACATGGCAACTCTGACAGACCGGTTCCTGAAGGGGCTTACCCTGTCCCCAGGGCAGCGTGACCGCTTGGTATTTGATTCCGCTTGCCCGGGATTAGGCGTGCGCCTCACGCCAGCCGGAACGCGAACCTTCATTGCGCAGTGGACCGACCCAGCGACGAAGCGGAAGGTCCGGGAGCCGCTGGGTGTTTGGGGCAACCTGACGGTCGAGCAAGCACGCGAAGCGACCCGGGCGCGGCTGGGCGCGGTGGCAAAGGGGATTAATCCTCATGCCGAGCGGGCCAAAATTCGTGAGGCAGCAGCACGGGAGCGTAGCGAGACTGCGTTAACTTTCGACGCGCTGGTATCCGAATGGGTGGCACTTCACCTTCGCCACCGTCGCCCGCGCTATGCCGCCGAAGCAGAACGCGCCATTCGATATTCTCTGGCCGATCTGATTAAGCGGCCGGCGGCACGGATCACGCTCGCCGATGCGGTAAACGCGCTGGACAAGCTCTCCAAGGCCGGCAAGGTCGCGATGGCGGGTCGGACAATGGCCTATGCCCGTGCGGCATTTGAGTGGGCGAGAAAGCGGGGGAAGGTGGCCAGCAATCCGTTCCTTGGTCTGCCGATCTCGGCTGGCACGACAGAACGCGACCGCGTCCTATCTGACTCTGAGTTGGCCGAGATATGGAAGGCGGCGGACGGCATGGACTATCCGTTTGGCCCGTTCATCAAACTGGCGATCCTAACTCTACAGAGGCGGGAGGAAGTCGCTGGCATGCGGTGG
>DATKFJ010000361.1:0-5299 GCA_035511435.1 Acetobacteraceae bacterium
GACGGCCAGTTCGAGGAACTTATCGTCTTTGGGGTCGCGGCACGCCGCAATCCGCTCGGCGATGGTTATCATCTCTGCCCTCGCCATTAGTTGCACCAACCGATTGCGCGCGGCAGAGGAGATCAGCAGTGCCAAGTAAGGCCGGTCGATCACCTCGATAAGCTCAGCTTCGGTCACGGGTGATTTGAGCAGCACGCCGCGTTGCTCGGCCTGATACACAGCTACGTTGGGAACAGTCTGTGCCTTGATCGCAGCGCTTATGAGAACACCAGTGTCGATAACGACCCTCATCCCAAACCCGATGCGACTTCCTCTCTCGCCCGTTCGATGAGCCGGTCAATATCTTCGTCGGTCAGACCGGCTGCGATGACCAGTTTGCGCGATTCCCGGCGGCCCGGGAACAATTCTGGCTCAATCGTCAGCGTCACCCGTTCGTCGGGGCTAATTCCCTGACGCTTGAGTTCCGCCGCGATTTCTCCGGCGGTGACTTCAATCACTGTGGGTGTTGTCGGCATCGAACCACCTCATTGAGCGAGAACCGCCGGCCGTCAACTGTCTGGAGACAAACCGACTGGCCGCATTTCCTTGACGGTTACCGCCGTCCCCAGCTGCACCGTGGGGCGATTATAGGACAAGCGATCATTTCGTTGCAACAATATCCCGCGGTGAGCGGGAGGCGCAACGCCTCCCGCGCACCGCGCCTGTTGCGCGGCGCAAGCTTTTCCGCAGTCCTCAATGCCCCGGATTGGCCTTCGCGAACGAGGCCTTCTGATCCGCACTGGCCTCCTTTTGGTATTTCGCCTGCCACTCCTTGTACGGCATGCCGTAGACGATCTCGCGCGCATCCGGATCGGCGATCCCGATGCCCTGCGCCTGCGCCTCCTCGCGATACCAGCGGCTCAGGCAGTTTCGGCAGAACCCCGCCAGATTCATCATGTCGATGTTCTGCACGTCGGTCCGCTCGCGCAGATGCTGCACCAGGCGGCGGAACGCGGCGGCCTCCAGCTCGGTCCGTGTCTTCTCGTCGAATTGGGGTGCGGTCATGTCGGCCCTCCTTTCGCCAGCCCCCAAGATGGCGCGTCCGGAGCCGGTTCGCCATACTCCGCCACCGGCGAATGGAGGAAAACAGACCCCGATGGCATGGGACGACGCACGCGCGCGCGACGCACTCAGGACGCTGTTCGATGCAGCGGTGGCGGCAGCCGACCCGCGCAAGGTCCTGGCGGCGCACCTGCCGCCCAGGCCCAAGGGACGCTGCATTGTGGTTGGCTGCGGCAAGTCGGCCGCGGCAATGGCCGCCGCCCTGGAAGCCGCCTGGCCCGACGTCGAGTTGGATGGCACCGTCATCACCCGCTACGGCCACAACGTCCCCACCACGCGCATCGAGGTGATCGAGGCGTCCCACCCGGTCCCCGACCCCAACAGCGAACGCGGCGCGCACAAGCTGCTGGAACGCGTCCGCGGCCTCGGCCCGGACGACCTGGTGCTGGCACTCGTCTCGGGCGGCGGTTCGGCCCTGTGCGCCGCGCCGGCTGCGGGCCTGACCCTGGCCGACAAGCAGGCCATCAACCGTGCCCTGCTCGCCTCCGGTGCCACGATCACCGAAATGAACTGTATCCGCAAACATCTGTCGGCCATCAAGGGCGGCCGCCTTGCCGCCGCCGCCCGCCCCGCACGCGTGGTTACACTGGCGATCAGCGACGTGCCGGGCGACGATCCGGCGGTCATCGCATCCGGCCCCACCGTGCCGGACCGCACCACCTTCGCCGATGCGCGCGCGATCATCGCCCGCTATGGCATCGACCCCCCGCCGGCGGTCGCCGCCCATCTCGCGCAGGCAACCGACGAAACGCCGAAACCGGGCGAACTGCCCAACACCGAATTCCACCTGATCGCCACCCCGATGATGGCACTCACCCGCATGGCCGAGGCGGCACGCGGCCTGCACCTGGCACCGCTGGTGCTGGGCGATGCGCTGGAAGGCGAGTCACGCGAAATGGGCACCGTGATGGCCGGCATCGCGCGCAGCATCCGCGCACACGGCCAGCCTCTGTCGCCGCCAGCCGTGATCCTGTCCGGCGGCGAGACCACCGTAACGCTCGGCCGCGGCCCCGCCGGCCACGGCGGGCGCAACACCGAATTCCTGCTGGCCCTTGCCGTGGCATTGGGCGGCGCCGCGGACATCTGGGCAATCTCCGGCGACACCGACGGCGTGGACGGCATGGACGACATTGCTGGCGCCATCGTGACACCCGACACACTGTCGCGCGCACGTGCCAAGGGCTTTGATGCGCGCGCGATGCTCGCCGGCCACGACAGCCACAGCCTGTTCGATGCACTCGGCGATGCGATCCGCACCGGCCCGACCCTGACGAACGTCAACGACGTTCGTGCCATTCTGATCGCCTGAAGGAAACCACATGGCCACACGACCCAAACTGCGCCGTCGCCGGCGCACGAAGATCATCGCGACCCTCGGCCCCGCCAGCGCATCGATGGACGTGCTGACGCGCCTGTTCCAGGCCGGCGCCGATGTGTTCCGACTCAATTTCAGCCACGGCAACCATGACGATCACGCCGCCCGCTTCGCCATGATCCGCGAACTCGAGAGACAATTCGATCGGCCGATCGGCATCCTGGCCGATGTCCAAGGTCCCAAGCTGCGCGTCGGCCGGTTCTCCGGCGGACGCGTGCATCTGCAGACCGGCCATCAGTTCCAACTGGATCTCAACCCGACACCCGGCAGCGCCTCACGCGTGAACCTGCCGCACCCCGAGATTATCGCAGCGGCATCGATCGGCTGCTCGCTGCTGCTGGATGACGGCAAGCTGCGCCTGCGCGTGACACGCAAGCGCGACGATGCGCTGGAGACCGAGGTGGTCGTCGGCGGACCGCTGTCCGACAACAAGGGCGTCAACGTGCCCGACGTCGTGCTGCCGATCCCGGCGCTGACAGCGAAGGACCGCGACGACCTCGCGTTCGCGCTGGACCACGGCGCCAACTACATCGGACTGTCCTTCGTGCAACGGCCGGAAGACGTGGCGGAAGCGAAGGAACTGATCCAGGGGCGCGCCTGGGTCATGGTGAAGCTTGAAAAACCGCAGGCGCTGGAAAACCTCGACGCCATCATGCAACTTACCGATGCGGTGATGGTCGCGCGCGGCGATCTCGGCGTGGAACTGCCGCCCGAGGAAGTCCCGCTGGCACAGAAACGCATCGTGCGCATCTCTCGTCATCTCGGCAAACCCGTGGTCGTGGCGACGCAGATGCTGGAAAGCATGATCAGCGCGCCATCCCCCACGCGCGCCGAAGCGTCCGACGTCGCAACCGCGGTGTTCGACGGCGCGGACGCGGTGATGCTGTCGGGGGAAACCGCAGCCGGCCAGTACCCGTACGAGGCGGTGAACATCATGGACCGCATCGTCGCGCGGGTAGAGCAGGACCTCGGCTGGCGCGCGATGATCGAGGCCAGCCGTACCGAGCCCGAACATGCCACCGCCGATGCCATCGCCGCCGCCGCGCGCCAGGTGTGTCACACGATCGGTGCGAAGGCGGTGGTGGCGTTCACCGCATCCGGCGCGACCGCGCTGCGTGTGGCACGCGAACGGCCGGAGGCGCCGATCATCGGTCTGACACCGCATCTGACCACGGCACAGCGGCTGGCCGTGGTGTGGGGCGTCCATGCGGTTGTATCGGCGGATGCGCATTCGATGGGGGACGCCATCACGCGCGCCACGCGCGTGGCGCAGACCGAGGGCTTTGCGCAGCCCGGCGAGGAAATCGTGGTCGCCGCCGGCGAGCCGTTCGGCCATTCCGGCACCACCAACGTGCTGCGGGTGGCGACGGTCCGGTAGGCCACTGAAGCCCGGGTTTCCGCACCCATGCGTCCGGCGTAGGATAGCGCACCGCGATCACTGGGCGCGGCCAACGCAACGGCCGACCAGACGCGGCGGGAGGGTGTGCGCATGTCTCAATCCGGACTGACCGCGGAACACGGTGTTGCCTGGCCGTCGAACGGCATCAGCGAGGTGCCCTTCCGGCTCTACACGGATCCGGCGCAATACCAACGCGAGCAGGAACGCCTGTTCAAGGGACCGACCTGGAATTATCTGTGTCTCGCGGTGGAACTCGCCAGGCCCGGCGATTACGTCGCCACCACGATCGGCGAAACCGCGGTGATCGTCGTACGCGATTCGGCCGGTGCGATCAACGCATTCGTCAACCGCTGCGCCCATCGCGGCAACCTGCTGTGTATCGAACGCAGCGGCAACGTCGGCGAATTCAGTTGCATCTACCACGGCTGGACCTACGACCTTGGCGGCCAACTGACCGGCGTCGCGTTCGAGCACGGCGTGAAGCGCCAAGGCGGCATGCCCCCCGAATTCCGCAAGGACGAACATAGGCTCCAGCGCCTGCGTACCGCTGAACTCGGCGGCCTGGTGTTCGGCACGTTCAGCGACGCGACGCCAGACCTGGAGACCTACCTGGGTCCCGACGTCACCCGCGGCCTGCTGCGCGTGATGAACCGCTCCCCGCATCTGCTCGGCCGCAGCACGCAGGTGATGCCGAACAATTGGAAGCTGTATTTCGAGAACGTGAAGGACACCTATCACGCCTCGATCCTGCACCTTTTCCTGACCACGTTCCGCATCAACCGGCTGAGTATGCCAGGCGGCATCTACATCAACCGCGACGGTGGCAATCACTACAGCTACGCCAAGCTGGACTACGCGGCAGAGGATGCCGATTACAGGGCGGAAAATCTGCGTGCCGACAGCGAGTTCCAGTTGCAGGACCGCTCGGTCGTCGAGTCTGTCGATGAATACGGCGACGGCGTGTCGGTGCAGATTCTGACGGTCTTCCCCGGCATGGTGTTGCAGCAGGTACGCAACACGATCGCGGTGCGCGTAATCCGACCGCGCGGCGTCGACAAGGCCGAACTGGAATGGATTCACCTGGGCTTCGACACCGATGACGAAGCGATGACCGAACGCCGCCTGCGGCAGGGCAATCTGATCGGCGCGGCCGGCTATATCTCGATGGAAGACGGCTGCGTCGGCGGCTTCGTGCAACGTGCGCTGCAATACAACGACGAGGGCGCGGGGCTGGTGATGATGGGCGGACATGAAGCGGAGTCGCAGAATTTCCGCGCCAGCGAAGCGGCGATCCGCGGCTTCTGGAAACACTACCGCTCGCTGATGGGCGACTGATGATGGACGAGGTCGCAATACGCCTCGGAATACACGAGCTGATCGGCGACTACGCGGAACGGATCGACGAGGACCGGCTGGAGGAATGG
>DATKFJ010000362.1:0-6598 GCA_035511435.1 Acetobacteraceae bacterium
TGCAAGACTTGCAGCACATGATCGGTGTCGATGTCGCGCACCGGTATCGCGCCGATCGCGGGGTAGGTCTCGGCCAGCGTGTTGCGCCATTGCTGGCGGTGCTTCGGATTGCGCCATCCCGCTTCGTGCATCGTGAGATAGGCGGCGGCGGCATCCGCAAAGGTGGTGATGGTCGGGCGGACGCTATTGTCGGCCGCCTTTTGCTGGTGCCGCTGATCGAGCGGATCGATCCCATGCGCCAGCAGCTTGCGGGCCTCGGTATGGAGTTCGCGCGCTTCGGCCAAGGTAATCAGGTTGGCATCGCCGAGCGCCATCGCGCGCTCTTTGCCGTCGCGCATGAAGCGGAAATACCAGCGTCGCCGATGCGGCCCTTCGACCATCAACCACAGCCCGTTGCCATCGGCATACTTGCCGGGCTCGCGCAATCCGCACGCGATCGCGGCGGTCAGCCGATTGGCCAGCCGCTCGCGGATCGGCGGCCGAGTTCGAATTCCATTCTCCGGTATCGTAACCATTTTCGCTTCCAAACATCCCAATTGCGCCCCCAATAGGGGGGCGGCCAGGGGCGGATTATAGCGGCTATGGGCGGCCATGCCAGATCGAAAAACTGGCGGAAATCCGCCATTTCCGGCCTCGGGCGGCTATGAGCGAATTGGGTGTTGGCGGAGGGCATGAGATTCGAACTCACGATAGAGGTGGCCGGGCAAATTTGAACAGTGCGATAAGTGGATTTTCTGCCTGAGCGCGGCGAGGATTGCCGCGGATCAGGAGCAGACATGTCGAGACGAACACGACGGAACCACAGCCCCGCGTTCAAGGCCAAGGTGGCATTAGCGGCGATCAAGGGCGAGAAGACGCTGGCCGAGCTGGCGCAGCTGTATGACGTGCATCCGACCCAGGTCACGGCTTGGAAGGCGCAGCTGCTTGAGGGCGCTTCGGGGTTATTTGGCTCCGGTTCCACGGCCAAAGACGGCGCACCGAGCGTGGACCTGAAGACGCTGCACGCGAAGATCGGCGAACTGACGCTGGAGAACGATTTTTTGTCCGGTGCGCTCGGCAAGGCCGGGCTGTTGAGCGCAAAGCGATGATCGAGCGGAGCCATGACTTGCCGCTGACACGGCAGGCGGAGCTGCTGGGGCTCAGCCGTGGCAGCCTGTATTACCACCCCCGCCCCGTGCCGGCCGCCGATCTGGCGGTCATGCGCCGGATCGACGAACTGCACCTTGATTACCCGTTCGCGGGCAGTCGGATGTTGCGGGATCTGTTGCGCGGTGAGGGCGTCGCGATCGGGCGAGAGCGGGTCGCATCGATGATGCGGCGGATGGGCATTGAGGCGCTCTACCGCCGGCCGCATACCTCCAAACCAGCAGATGGGCACAAGATCTATCCATATCTGCTGAGCGGTCTGACGGTAGAGCGGGCGAACCAGGTGTGGGCCATGGACATCACCTACATTCCGATGGCGCGCGGGTTCGTCTACCTGGCTGCCGTGGTGGACTGGTTCAGCCGCCGGGTCCTCGCCTGGCGGATCTCCATCACGCTGGAGGTCGAATTCTGCCTCGACGCGGTCGAAGAGGCGTTGGCCCGGTACGGCAAGCCGGAGATTTTCAACACCGATCAGGGAAGCCAGTTCACCAGTGCTGACTTCACCAGCCTGCTGTTGAGCAACGCCATCGCCATCAGCATGGACGGCCGAGGTGCATGGCGCGACAACGTGTTCGTCGAGCGGCTCTGGCGGTCGGTCAAATACGAGGAGGTGTACCTGCGCGCCTATGACAGCGTCGCTGAGGCGCGCGCCTCGATCGGGCGGTATTTCGACTTCTACAACCGCAAGCGCCCGCATTCGAGCCTTGACGCTCGCACGCCCGACCGAGCCTACTTCGATGGCTTGCCGATGGTTGCGGCAGCATGAATTTCGCCGCCGTTGGTGCGCGTCACTCCGGTCGGGCTACGCCCTCCCTGCGCGACGCCCACCAACGGCAACCCACGTCAACAACCGGCAGAGCATCCATCTATCGGAAACGAAACGCTGTTCAGACGAAGCCGGCCACCTCACTGTTCCTCGGCGGCACGCAGCTCGTCACACTCGGCATCATCGGCGAATATCTCGGCCGCGTCTTCAACGAAACCAAACACCGGCCGCTTTATCTGGTGGAGCGATACAGCCCGAGCCGGTCGGTCAATGTGCTGGCACCACCGGGATTGTGACGCCGATCATGTCGCCTTCGCGCACGATCGCCGCGAGCTGGGCCTCACTCCAACCTTCGGTGCCCGCGGGACGCGCAGGCAGCACCATCCAGCGATAATCGGCGGTGGAATCAACGACGCGGATCTTCACGCCGGCCGGCAGAACCGTGCCCCACTCGGTCAGCAATCCGCGCGGGTCACGCACCCCGCGCGCGCGATAGGCGGCGGATTTGAACCAGAACGGCGGGTAGCCCAGTACCGCGCGCGGATAGCAACTGCACAGCGTGCAAACCACCAGGTTGTGCACCTCGGCAGTATTCTCCAGCACGCCGAGCGGCGGCGCGCCGCGCATCGGAATGCCAAGTTCCTCGGCTGCCTTGGCGCCGTCCGCCAGCATCAGTGCGCGGTACGCCGAATCGGTCCATGCCTTCGCCACCATGCGCGCACCCTGGCCGGGATTGGCGGCATCGGTGATCGCGATCCGCTCGGAGATTTCCGCGCTGGAGACCAAGCCTTTCGCCGCGAGCAGATCGCGCACCGCGGTCAGCAGCTTCTCGCTGTCGGCTTCCAGGATGTTCATGCCGGCTCCAGCCAATGTTGGTAGATTTCCACCAGCAGTTCGTCGCCCGCGTGGCCTTCCTGCCACACCGCGGGCTGGTCGAATGCCACGTGATACAATGCATGGCTGGCCGCCGGGCGGGTGAAGGCGAGGTCCTCCGGGTTGGGGTACACGCCGAGTTGCCGCACCACCGTGCCCTGTAAACCACGCAGATAGTGCGGCGTGCGGATATGCACCGGGCCACGCGTCTCCGGCCAATCGTTCCTGACACGCACGCGCGCACCGGCCGCGAAATCCGGCATCACACGCGGTCCAGCGCGGCGCGAAGTTCCGCTTCGGTGATCACGCCCTGCTTCAGCAGATTGTCGGTGATCGAGCGGATCCAGCGGCGGTAGTAGCTGAGGCGGTGGTACTCGGCCTCGGGAATCGCCTCGATGCCACGGCGCATCTCGTCCACCGTGAACATGCGCTTCATCCTAAGCACCGCAGCAAGCGCGTCGACCTCCTTGTCGAAGTCGGTCAGCGCGTGTGGCTCGACGTCCACCGGCTCGCAAAGGTATTTTGAAACGCCTCCCATGTCGTGGTGGGCGCGCGGTACATCCTTATCCATGCACCGTACGATAGTGCACCAGGGCACCTGCTGGGAAGCCGGAAGCTTTGCCCGCCCGCGGGACCGCCGCCCACGGCGGAACGGCAGCGCATCCCGCCGGTATTGGACACATCCGGCGGAATCGCTCGGCTTGTGCGTCCGACAGCCGATTCAGTTGTTGGCGACCGCTTCGTCCGGCAGCGTGCCCCAGAACTGGCTGCGCTTGAGGAACCCGCGGTAGTCATCGACCTGTACCTGGCACCAGTCGGAGGTCGCCTGGCAGGAACGGAGATGCCCGACGACGCCGACTTTCAGGATCGCCACCGGCGCAGCACTGTCCTGCGCCTCGTGCCGCAGCGTGGCGTCGCCGCCGGTGATGATGAAGCTGCGCCGGCCGGTGATGGTCGCCTGATGCACCCAACCCTTGATGCCGTCCGCGTCCTGCACCAGTCGCCAGACCTCGAACTCGCGCAGGATCTCCATTGGGAGTTCCCGCCGCTTGTAAACCCACTCGATCGGATAGCGCGTGCCCGGCCCGGCGCGCAGGTTCACGTCATCGGTGCGCAATGCGACGAAGCGCGGCAATGGCAGGCCGGTGGTGGAGCCCTTGTTCTCGGCTTCGGGCTGCTTTGGTGGCTCGACCGGAGCGGGTGGCGGCTTCGGCGGAGCGACAGCGGGAGCAGCCGTGGTCGGCTTTGCCGGCGGTGGCTTCAATGCATGTGGCGCGCCATGTGGCCGCACCACTGGTGGTGACTTCGGCTCGACACGATGCACCGGCTCGCGCGGCGCCGGCTTGATTGGGGTGGGCGGCGGCTTCTCCGCCGGTTTTTTCGGCGGCAGTTGCAATGTGCCGGTTGGCGGAGGGGTGGTCGTTTGGCCCAAGGCCGCGGATGACGCGACAAGCATCCCGCACAACAGCAGGCGAAACATTGGCATCGATGCCGGAATGGACATGGATCATGGTTGCCAAGTCGCGGCGAGCCGGGTCAAGCACGCAGCGCGGTAATCGCCGGGAATTGGGTGAAGGCGATGCGATCGGTGGGCGGACGTAGGGTGGCTACGGGTGCTGGGCGATCGCGTCGGGAGTTGGGCTGATCGCGTTTCGCAGGAAGGATTCAACGCAAAGGCGCCAAGTAACGGTCGGCTTCGCCACTGGTCGTAATTGTGGCACCGGGGACCGACGTCGCCTAGACTATGACCAACCAAGCCGCGTGAACGCCGGTGCGGAGGGAACCATGTCCTGGGCCAATGACGTCACAACAGTGACCGATTTCGTTCGCGTGCAGGCGCGTCTGCGTCCCGACGCGGCCGCGTTCTGGTTCGAGGGACGGGAAACCGGTTTCGGCGAGCTCGATGCGCAGTCCAGCCGGTGTGCGCAGGCACTGCTTGCCATCGGCACGCGGCCGGGTGAACGCGTCGCGACGCTGTGCAAGAACACCGATGCCTTCCCCGTGCTGTGGTTCGCTGCGCTGAAGGCACGCGCGTGCATCGTGCCGGTGAACACGCGCCTTGCGGCGGCGGAGATTGCCGCCATCCTGCGCGACAGCGGTGCCGGCGTTCTGGTGTTCGGGCAGGAGTTCGCCGGCGTGGTCGAGAGCATCGCGGGCGAGTGCCCGGACCTGCGCACGCTGGTGCAGTTCGAGCCAGGACATGCGGTGCACTCTGGTTTCGACACCTGGATCGGCGCGTGCCCGGCAGATGACCCGCGCTTGGCGGCCGATGCCGACGAAGACGTGACCCAGCTTTACACGTCGGGCACCACCGGGCTGCCGAAGGGCGTGCCGCTGAACCATGCCAACTGTCTGGCGCAATGCCGGGTCGGCTGGGAGCTCAGCTACGGGCGGTGGCAGGCGGGCAAGTCCGCGCTGCTGGCGTTGCCGGTATTTCATGTTGCCGGCGCCATCGTCGGGCTGCTGGCGGTGTCGCAAGGTTGCCGCGCGGTGATGGTGCGCGAGATCATTCCGGCGGAGCTGGCACGGGTCATCGCCGAGCAGCGGGTCGCCTATGCGTTCCTGACACCGACAGTGATCCAGATGATCCTGGCGGCGCCGGACACGGCGGATGCCGATTTCTCGGCGTTGGAACAGATCTTCTACGGCGCGTCGCCGATCTCGGAGGACCTGCTGCGGCGGGCGATGGCGCGGTTCCCCTGCGCGTTCAGCCAGGTCTACGGCATGACCGAGGCAACCGGCGTGGTGACCAGCCTGCCGCCTGACGCGCATCTGCCGGGCAAGCTGCTGTCCTGCGGCAAGCCGGTGCCGGGGGTGGAACTGCGCGTGCTGGATGCCTCGGGGGACGACGTGGCACAGGGCGAGGTGGGCGAGGTCGCGGTGCGCGGCGCCGGCGTGATGCGCGGCTATTGGCGACAGCAGGCAGCGACCTCGGCCGCGATCGATGCGGATGGCTGGTACCGCACCGGCGATGCCGGCTGGTTGGATAGCGACGGCGATCTCTTCATCCACGACCGGGTGAAGGACATGATCGTGTCGGGTGGCGAGAACGTCTATCCGGCCGAGGTGGAGAATGCGATCGACGGCCATCCGGATGTGGCCGAGGTGGCGGTGATCGGCGTGCCGGATGAGCGATGGGGGGAGGCGGTGAAGGCGATCATCGTGCCGAAGCGTGGCGCGGTGGCGAACGAGGCGTCGGTGATCGCGTGGGCGCGCGAACGGATCGGCGGGTTCAAGGTGCCGAAGTCGGTGGATTTCGTCGAGTCGCTGCCGCGCAATGCGACCGGCAAGGTGCTGCGTCGGATGTTGCGGGAGCGGTACTGGGTGGGGCAGGGGCGGCGGGTGGGGTGATTGGCGGCGGTTCGCTGGGCTAACGTCAGGACAGCGTGGGAATCCGGACGGAGCGTGCTGCTCGAAACCTGCCGCTCGACAATCCCACAGAGCCAGGACCATTCACTCGCGTAATGTCGAGCAAGCCAACTCGCTCGCAATCGAACATGCAATTGTATGTTGAAAATGCAACGTTAGAGACGTAGAACTCGACTCACGCTCGCCCAAGGCAACGTCCGTGGATGTGGTGGACCCATCATCTCCGCCGCGTTGAAGATCTGCGCTGTCGCCGAAGGACTGGCAGGCCCGACGAAGTCAGTCCCGTGCACATGTCACGACTGCATTGCGTAGGGGGGACGATCAACCATGAGTTTCCTGAGCAGCAGCAACAACGCGATTCTCGTCGACAGTTGTCAGAATCTGCAGAACCTGACTGTAACCCTGAATGTCACGGAAGATATGGTGACTGTGGGGAATACCGGA